>CAZDLW010000004.1:16748-84100 GCA_964505975.1 uncultured Bifidobacteriaceae bacterium
GCGGATGCCGTCTGCAAGGACCTGCTTGGCTCGGCTTCGATCGAGGAAGTCGAAGTAGCGCTGCTGGGGGGCACCGTCGCGATTCAGGAACCCAAGGTCCTTCAGGATTCCGATGAACAGGCGGTCGTTCGTCGACGTGAAGCCGAGATTCTCCAGGAACTTTAGGGAGAACCGCTCTGGAGGATGCCGTCTGCAAGGACCCAGGCTAACGTGTAACTGAGTGGACGGCGTTCCCACCCTTCACAGCTATCTCCGGGCACCCGCCACAGTGTCGCTCCAGAAGTCCCACATAATCAACAGTGTCCGGCTCGCCCACATCATCCCCGAGCGCGATGGCTGCGAACAGCCTCGTGCGAAGGCGACCGGCTGCAGCGAATGCCTGGCGACACCATGCCGCCCCGGCCCCGCAGCGTCAATTCCTCAACGCGATCCCTGTTGTCTCCCGTGCTGGTACCAGGCACGCGATGGCCGCAACGCACTCGCAGCCAACACGCGGGGCCGTCCACGACGTGATGTCTGCATGTCGCTGAGCCGACAGCGTCTCTGGCCGAGCGCCCACCATCGCGTCCCCGGCATCGGCTGCGGGGGGAGGGGATGGCTGCAACCGTCCGCGGCCACAAGATGCGCCACGTGCAATATCCGCTGTCGTGCGAGCCGTTCGCGCCGACTTGCCTCACCGGGACCGGGCCGTTGGCTGTCGGCGCTGCAGCCAACGCCAGCAATGTCACGGACGGTCGAGCGGGCATCCGCACGCCGAGGCCTTCTCGATTCAGCACATGCCGGCGGCGAGGCTCCCCTGCCTGGACCCGCGAGCGTGTCGACGCCGTCTCGCCTCGCGCGTGGCAGTATCATCGGGTCGCCTGGGTGAGACGCCGTGAACGACCGTCAACTTGACTCGTTTACAAAGATTCCGGTCGTTCAAACCCCCTCGCCTGCCCGATCGAGCTGCGGGCACACGTGTGTGAGGCGATCACACAGACTCCGGTACGACGCGTGGGATTACCGCCAGCAAGCGTATGCGGTCCGCTTACGAGCTACTTGATCAGCGCCCGTTCCAGCCGCTGCATGGCAATCGTCAGGGCCACGGCACCGACCACCACCAGGTAGCCGATGTGCAGCACGATGGTCCAGTCCACGCGACCAGTAGTGAGCTGCCGCAGCAGCTCCACGCCGTGGTAGAGCGGCACGATCTGGACGACCCACTGCAGGATCTCCGGAAACCGTGTAATAGGGAAGAACGTGCCACTGAACAGGAACATCGGCAGCACGCCCAGCCCCATGACCGTATCGAAGTCCTCGATGCGCCGGGCAAAGCTGGTGATGCAGAGGGCCACCGCTGAGAATGCCGCGGCGACGAGCACGGCGGCGGGCAGTGCAAGCAGTCCCCAGGCTGACAGAATCATCGGCGAGCCCATGACGGCGCCGACGGCCAGCACCACGACGAGAAAGACCGCCGCGTACAGGGAGCCTCGTGTCAATGCCCACAGCATCTCACCGAACGCGACATCGGGTACCCGCATCGGTGTCGCGAGAATGCCGTCATAGGTCTTCTGGAAGTGCAGCTTGAAGAAGATGTTGAAGAATCCGTCGCTGATTGCCCCGTTCATGCAGCTTGCCGCGAGCAACCCCGGCGCCACGAACGCGCTGTAGGCGATGCCATCGATGTCCGGCACCAGCGAACCGAGCCCTAGCCCGATGCCCAGCAGGTAGAAGACAGGCTCGAAGAAGCCTGAGACGACCACCATCCAGGAGTGCTTGTAGACGGCGAGATTGCGCTGCACCATGCGGCTGGACCGCCGCAGCGACGGAAGCACGATGGTAGTCATCGACGCAGCTTTCGCGCGAAGGTGACTCGTGCGGCGGCCGTTCCTCCCGCGAGCATCACGGCCAGGTACGTCACGTGGATTGCCGCTGTAGACGGTCCGATCGTGCCGAGCACGAGCCCTCGCACGAGCTCGACGCCATGAAACAGCGGCGTGCACCAGGCGACAACCTGGAGAGGCTCCGGCAGCCGGGCAATCGGAAAGAAGACGCCGGAGAAGAGAAACAGGGGCGTAATGACGAATCGAAACAGAATATTGAAGTTGCTCGAGCTCTCGAGAGTCGCCGCATACGCGAGGATCGGCGCGCTGAAGGCCAGTCCGGTGAGAACAGCGCCTGGAACGGCGAGCACCACGAACACCGATTGCGGGACACCGAAGGCAACGAGCACGATGGTGAAGGCCACGGCCACCATCGACAACCGCACGCCGATCCAGAGCAGTTCACCGGCAACCACATCCACCACGCGCATGGGCGTGGCGAGGATGGCCTCGTAATTGCGCCGCCAGGTGATCTTGCCCATGATGGGGAAGCTCGATTCGAACGTTGCTGTCTGCATGCACGTCGCCGCGAGCAGCCCGGGGGCGATGAAGTGCAGGTACGAGACCTGACCAGGGAGCGCGGCGCCGTCGGCGTCGATGAGACCTCCGAGGCCGAGACCCATAGCCAGCAGGAAGAGCAGCGGCTGCAGGAAGCTCGTGAAGATGGAGCCCCGCCACACGCGGCTGTACACGAGCGCGTTGCGCTGGGCCATGCGCACGGCTCCGGTGGCGACTCCCCGCGTCATTCGACCAAGGTGCGGCCGGTGAGCCGCAGGAAGACGTCCTCCAGCGTCGAGCGCCGCACGAGCGCGCTCTCGGGCACGATGCCGCGCGCGCGGACTTGTTCGAGCGCCCATTCACCGTCCGCGGTGTACAGGAGCAGACGATCGGGCAATGTTTCGATGCGGTCGGCCAGCCCCGTGAGCCGGCCGTCGAGGCCCGCACGCATCTCGTCCCGGCAGCGCAGTTCCAGCACCTCCCGAGTCGCGTACTGATCGATGAGGTCGGTGGGCGACCCCTGCGCCACGATGCGCGCCTTGTCCATCACCACCAGGCGGTCGCACAGCTGCTCGGCTTCGTCCATGTAGTGCGTGGTGAGCAGCAGGGTGACGCCGCGCCGTTTGAGCTGGTACAGCCGCTCCCAGATCGCATGACGCGCCTGTGGATCGAGCCCGGTGGTCGGCTCGTCGAGCAGCATCAGATCGGGCTCGTTGACGAGCGCACGGGCAATCGTCAGGCGGCGCTTCATGCCTCCCGACAACGGTTCCACCGGGGAGTCGGCGCGCTCGGCGAGCTGCACGAACTCGAGCAGCTCTTTCGCACGGCGCCGAGCGGTCTCGCCGGGAATGTCGAAGTACCGGGCGTACATCAACAGGTTCTCACGCACGGTGAGCTCCGTATCGAGGTTGTCCAGCTGCGGCACGACTCCCAGACGCGCCTTGATCGCGCTCGCCTGCGTCCCCGGATCCAGACCCATGACCCGCAGCTCCCCCGAGGTGACCGGCGACGCGCATCCGATCATCCGCATCGTGGAGGTCTTGCCGGCGCCGTTGGGTCCGAGGAAGCCGAATGCCTCGCCTGCTTCGACTTCGAAGTCGATGCCATCGACGGCCACGAAATCGGCAAACCGCTTGGTCAGGCGACGGGCGTAGATCAGGGACATTGCAACGAGCGGCCGGGAACGCGCCAGAGCCGGCTGAGGCCGGCCCCCACGCGGCCCGGAACACGACATCGAACTCCTTACACGCGACCGCATGCGGTTCCAGCCGCGCGGAGCACGCCAGGGTCGGCGCAAGCCGGCCCCCCGACTGAGGTCAACCATCGTTCGTACGTGGGGCCACCTTCCGCCTCCGCATGAAGCTCCGGCGGACAGCCGTAGCCGCGGCTATGGCGGTCAGGTGGCCCACGGAGCCCCGTGGCTGGTTGTACCACCTGGGAGACGCGAAGTCGACCGGGAGAGTACACTTGGCCTGGTGATCCGGCGCCTCTTTTGGCTCGTCGTCTTCGTCACGGTCGTCGTTCGGGTCGTCGAGGCCGCCCAGGCACCTCCACCAGACGTCGCGGCCGCCAGTGACGCCGCGATAGCGCTCGCCATTCCCTTCGCATTCGATGGTCCCCCGCCACCGGTGCCGCCGGAGGTGATGACGCGGGACGCCAGCGGGCGCGTCACGGTTCGCGCCGTTCGTCTGACAACACCCATCCGGCTCGATGGACGTCTCGACGAAGAGGTCTACGGACTCGTGCCGCCCATTACCGACTTCATCCAGCAGGAGCCGCTCGAGGGCGCCCCTGCCACCGAAAAAACCGAGGCCTGGATCTTCTTCGACGACAGTTCGCTCTATATCTCGTTCCGGCTGTGGGAGAGCAATCCGGAATCGCTCGTCGCCAACGAGATGCGGCGCGACAGCAACAACATCTTTCAGAACGATCACGTCGCGTTCATCCTGGACACTTTCTACGACCGGCGCAACAGCGTGGAGTTTGCCATCAATCCGCTTGGCGGCCGATGGGACGGGCAGATCACCAACGAGCGGAATGCGAGCGCGGACTGGAATCCCATCTGGGACGTGAAGGTGGGCCGCTTCGAGCAGGGATGGACCGTCGAGGCCGTCATCCCCTTCAAGTCGCTTCGCTACCGGCCCGGACGCGCGCAGATCTGGGGTTTCAACGCCCGCCGCATCAACCGGGGCAAGAACGAAACCTCGTTCCTCACCCGCGTGCCGCGCGCGGCTGGACAGCGTGCGTTGTTCCAGGCGTCACTGGCAGCCACGATGGTCGGGCTCGAAGCGCCCTCCGGCGCCAAGAACCTCGAGATCAAGCCGTACGCCGTGTCGGGGCTCGCCACGGACGTCGCGGCGGTTCCGCAGATTTCGAACCGGTTTTCGCGGCAGGTCGGCGTGGACGTCAAGTACGGGGTGACACAGAGCCTGACGGCCGACTTCACCTACAACACGGACTTCGCGCAGGTCGAGGCCGACGAGCAGCAGGTGAATCTCACGAGGTTCAGCCTCTTCTTCCCCGAGAAGCGGGAGTTCTTTCTCGAGAACCAGGGCTTGTTCGGGTTCGGCGGGGCTGGCACCAGCGCCGCTGGCGATACGCCGATTCTGTTCCACAGCCGGCGCATCGGCTTCGATCGAGGACAGGTGGTGCCCATCGAGGCGGGCGGCCGGCTCACGGGCCGTGTCGGCCGCTTCACACTCGGCGTGCTCAACATCCAGGCCGATGCGGAGTTGTCCCGCGACGTGCTGGCCACGAACTTCTCCGTCGTCCGCGTGAAGCGCGACATCCTGCGCCGCAGCAGCGTCGGCGTGATTTTCACGGGGCGTTCGGCGGTGGAGGGGGGAACAGCGAGCAATCAGGCGTACGGCGTGGACGGTACGTTTGCGTTCTTCGACAACCTCTCCATCAACAGTTATTGGGCGACCACGCGCACGGGCGGCGTCTCAGGGCGCGATACCAGCTATCGTGCCCAACTGGACTACGCCGGGGACCGGTACGGCGTCCAGCTCGAACAGCTCAACGTCGGTGCGCACTTCCGGCCGGACGTCGGGTTCGTCCGGCGCGATGACATGCGGCGCTCCTCGGCGCAGTTCCGCTTCAGCCCGCGCCCCCGGTCGAACCGCGTCATCCGGCGCCTGTCCTGGACGGCGAGCGGCACGTACATCGAGAACGGACACAGGCGCGTGGAGACACGCAACTGGCGCGGCGAGTTCGGCATCGAGTTCCACAACAGCGATCGGTTCACGGCCAGCTATGGTGGAGCCTTCGAGCTCCTCGATCGGCCGCTGCGCATTGTCGGTCTCACGGTCCCGGCCGGGGGGTACGACTTCGCCGACGCGTCCGTGCGGTTCGATTTCGGCCGGCAACGGCAGCTCTCGGGCAACGTCGAGCTGGAGCGGGGCACCTTCTACGGCGGTCACAAGACGACGCTGACCGTCAGCCAGGGGCGATTCAATCCAACGCCGCAGATCGCCCTCGAGCCCACGTACGCGGGCAACTGGGTCGAGATCCCCGAGGGGGTATCGCGAACGCACTTGATTGGATCGCGCGCCACCTACACGATGACGCCGACCCTGTTCGTGAGCGCCCTGCTGCAGTACAACACCGGCACGGCCTCGACATCCTCCAATGCGCGCCTCCGGTGGGAGTATCGACCGGGCAGCGAGCTGTTCATCGTCTACACGGAACAGCGGGACACGCGCGCGACACGGTTTCCGGATCTGGTCAACCGATCTTTGATCGTCAAGATCAACAGCCTGTTCCGCATCTGACGTGTCCAAGTCACGGGTGAGTGTGCCGTCGACTGGCGCAGTCGTCCGACGAGCCGTAATCGTAGTCGCGCCACAGCGTCGAGCGGCGACTGAGCCAGATATGAAACGGCGAGCAGAGACGGCCGGCACCACTGCCGCGGATTTCAGACGCATCGCACTGGGCCTGGAGGGCGCCGAAGAAGGGTCGCACATGGGCGCAGTCGATTTTCGCGTCGGCGGCCGCATCTTCGCGACGCTCGCCTCCGTCGCCCACGGCTATGGCAATCTCATGCTGACCCCTGAACAGCAGGCCGCCTTTGTCGCGGAGATGCCCGACGTGTTCGTGCCGATCGCGGGTGGGTGGGGCCGCATGGGGATGACGCACATCGTCCTGGCCAAGGCCAGCGAGGATGTGCTCAGCGGCGCCCTGCGCACCGCCTGGCGGCTGCGCGTGGAGGCGAACCAGCCACGGGGCTCCGCCCCTTGATTATTCCCGCGGAGTCCCGTGGCCGGTGGCCAGTATCTCTTTGCCGCGCTTCGCGCGGCTAGGACCGCGATGCGGCCGAGAGCTGTGCGCAACAACGGGTACAAAATTCTCGTTGGCGGCCGTATCGCGGTCCACCGAACGAAGGCTCGCCGCCAACGAAAGGGAACGGCGAAGGGACTGTGAGGCCCCTCGAGGTGGTCCCCACGCACGGTAAGCCGGGCTTCGGCCTCCGCCTTCCACTCGAGAACGGCAGCCTGCACCCAGAGGGCCGGCTGCTCACGAAGATCCAAAAAGTCACGGAGTGGAGGGCGTGGAGGGACGCGTCCACCCCGCGCGCAGCCCCCCCCGGTCCACCTCCTGACCGCGCAGGTAGACGCGCGCGATCTGACGGGTATTGCTGATGTCTTCGAGTGGGTTTGCCTGCAGGACGATGAAGTCGGCACTGTTGCTTTCGGCCACCCTTCCGATCCCGTCGAGACCCAGAATTCCAGCCGATGTGCTCGTTGCCGCCACGAGTACCTGATGCGGAGCAAGACCCGCGGCCACCATGTCTGCCAGCTCCGCGTGTGCGGACCAGCCGTACGGGGCCCCAACGCCTGCGTCAGTGCCAAAGCCAATCCGGACACCGGCAGCGGCAAGCCGCACCAGGTTGCGCGCCTGAACCTCGAACAGCCTTGGCCGGGGAGGGTCGGTTTGCGATGTCTGTCGCATCTGTTCGATCTGGTCCGGTGGCAGCGTCTCGGACAATCCCTCGAGATCGGCCGATGTGCTCCTTTGCGCCACGTCGGTATAGCCGAGATGACTGTGCGCATCCACGAGGGCTGGTATCACCGTCATGCCGCGAAGATCCACGACGGCAGCGCCATCCGGCGGCCGGACAGCGCCCCTGACGCCAATCCGCGTGAACCGCGTGCCCTCGACAATGAATGCGGAGTCTTCGACCGACGCACTTCCGTCGCCGGTGATGAGGCGTGCACCTTCGAACACCGTGACGATGGAAGATGTTTGCGACGAGCCGCCTGCAGGCTGGGAGACGCAGGCGGCGATGGCGAGGAGGACGAGAGCCAGACCAAGCCGGGAAACCACCCTGGACGGCTCCTGCTTATCCGGTGTTTCTGCACACGACTCGAATGGTGTCTGCGTCGCCGTGCCGATGTGCCCCTGCGTCTTGCTCCCGACGACTCGCGCGGTAAAACGCATCCTCCACCTCGCCGCCAGCGACCCGAGCTGGGTCCCGCAACCCAGCTCGGTCCTCACGCTCCGGATGCGTTTTGCCTGACTCCGTCGCGCGAGTCGTAGGTCGCGTCGCCACAAGGGGCACATCGGCACGCCACATGTCACCAGCTGATCGGTCCGCTAAAGCAACCGAATAAGCAGAAGACGGCAGGAACGGCCGGAATCCACGCGAACACGTCGTACGGTCAGTCATGATAGTGAAGCTGACGGAACTGCTCCTCGTAGCGCCCGTCCGGGCGCCGAACGAAGATGCGGCACCGATCCAGGTTGCCTCCATAGACATGTAACGTGATCGATGTGCTCTCGGGACGCGCGTTCCCGAGCACATGCACGTCAATCGGCGGAATGAGGCGACCGGCCGTTCCCACGCCGACTCGCTGAGGCTCGGCCACGGGTGACAGGCGGTACGCCCCGTCCGCCTCCTGCGTGGCGTCGAACTGCGTCACCGTGATCTCGCCATCGACCACACCTTCGACGCACCACAGCCCTCCGTGGTCATGGGCCGGAGTGCACTGTCCAGGTCCCCACGTCATGACCACGGCCGTATACCGCCCCTTGGGATCCCGATGGAGAAGTCGTCGTGCGTAGGTGTCTGGCCGCGGCCGCCGATAGCGATCGGGCAGGCGAAGCGCCGCGTGGCCCAGGATGTCTTCCAGGTCCGCCTTGATGCGCGCCGTGATCTCTTCGGCCGTGGAGGCATCGACGGCTCTGTCAAGCCTGGCCACGATGTCTTCCAACCCTTGGAACGTCGTCTCCATTCCGGCTCATCTTCTCATGAGGACGGGAGAACATGTCAGCGGCGCCGGCCCACTCGCCACCATTCCGTCCAACGGCAAGCGAACGCTCACAGACAGGGAATCCTCGCTTGACATCACATCGTGGTGGCCCCAGCATGCACATTCGTGACTGCCGAACGGGTGCCGTTCGCAGTCACCTCCAACGACCTTTCGTCCCTGTCGAGCTCCCTGGCCTCAGGAGTATCGATGGCACACAAACCCGCATTGCCCGACGGCTCGACGGCCGCATCCGTTGCGGTTGCCGTGGGGACGGACTCCAATCGGACGACGGAGCACGTTCGCTGGCGCGGCGCGCAGCCGCGAGGTCTGCTGATTGCAGTCGCGTGCGGGCTGATCGTGTGGGCCTTGCCTATGCCAGAGGGAATCGAACCGCACGCCTGGCACCTGCTGGCCATCTTCGTCGCAACCGTTGTCGGGATTATCGCGCGGCCGCTTCCGATGGCGGCCGTCGCCATGATCGGCATGGCGGCAGCGGTGTTCACCGGCACGCTCGAGATGGAGGAAGTCCTCGACGGGTTCAGCCGCGACGTTGTCTGGCTCGTCGTGGCGGCATTCCTGTTCGCCGGCACGTTCATTCGAACGGGTCTGGGCCGCCGAATCGCGTACGTGTTCATGTCGTTCGCCGGTCATCGGACGCTGGGTCTCAGTTACAGCCTGGCGGCAACCGACCTGGTACTGGCACCTTTCGTCCCCAGCCACACCGCACGCTCGGGCGGCGTGGTGTTCCCCGTCCTGCAGTCGGTTGCGCGATCCGTCCTCGCCGCTGGCGACGATGCAGCAGCACGCCGAACGGCCGGCTTCCTCACGGTTGCCACCTATCAATCGACATGCGTGACGAGCGCAATGTTCCTCACCGCAATGGCCGGCAACCCGTTGGCCGCCGCACTTGCGAACCAGCAGGGCGTGCAGATTACCTGGGGCCTGTGGGCCCTCGCCGCTCTCGTGCCCGGCATCGCGAGCCTCCTGCTCCTGCCGGTGGTCATCGCCGCAATCCATCCACCGGGCGTGCGCTCCACACCGGATGCACGCGACCAGGCTCGCAGAGAACTGGCCGCGCTCGGACCCATGCAACGCGACGAGCGGCTCCTGATCGTCGTCTTCGGCGTGTTGCTCCTGGCGTGGTCGTTCGGACCCTCCGCCGGTCTCTCGAGCACGGCCGCCGCGTTTGGCGCCATCGCGGTGCTGCTGCTGACCGGTGTCCTGCTCTGGGAGCACATCGCCGCCGCGCACGAGGCATGGACCACCTTCGTCTGGTTCGCCGTGCTGCTGATGATGGCCACCGAGCTCGGTCGCCTTGGCATCCCCGAGTGGTTTGGAAACGTCGTCTCCAACGCGGCAGGCGGTGCGGGCTGGGTGATCGGGTTTCTGCTCCTCAGCCTGGCCTACTTCTACAGCCACTACATCTTCGCGAGCAACACCGCCCACATCGCGGCCATGTACGCCCCGTTTCTCATCGTGGCGATCGCGCTGGGTACGCCACCGCTCCTCGCCGCCCTCGTCCTCGGCTTCTTCAGTAACCTCTTCGCCAGCCTCACGCACTATGCGGCGGCCTGTGCGCCAATCTACTTCGGCGCCGGCTACGTCTCCGTCAACACCTGGTGGAAAATCGGCGGGATCGTCAGCATCGTCAACATCTCGATCTGGCTGGTGCTCGGCGGACTGTGGTGGAAGGTGCTCGGGATCTGGTAGGAGCGACGCCGTTCGAGCCGGGCGCTCCGGTCGGAGGCCGCGGAAACCACGCCTTCGACCATGACGCTCACGACCCGTGCCGCAGCTGAGCCGCCCGGCCGTGTGATGATCGGGTCATGCGCGCGCTGCCTCTGTCACCGCCGTCTCTGAGGAGCTCAGCAGCCGCACGAGTTCCCGGAGATTGCTCAACTCCTCCAACGCCTCCACGCTGTCGAACGCCGTCCGCAGGTTCCCGGCGGGCAGCACGAGCTCCCCGCACTCCATGAACTTGTCTCGTAGTTCCTGGCGCGTGAACGGCAGTTCTGGACCGCCCCGGTACCGATCGTCGGATGGCTGCACCAGCCGTCTCCCGTCCTCCAGATCCACCTCCACGATGCTGCGCATGATCTGGTAGCCCTGGGCCTCGATCGCCGGATCCAACACGGTCTCGACACGCCGCATCATCGTCTGTACCGGTTCACTCCTCACGAACTCATCCGAAAACTCGCGGATGCCAGCCTTGCGGCGGAGCGCGATGCTCGCCAGCATGAACGCAGGGCTGAACTTTGCCTCGAGCTCGCTCGACGCGATGCGATACCGAAGCGGGTTCAGGATGTTCGAGCCCGCGCGCAATCGTATCTGGCGAATCTGTTCGGGCTTCACATCGTGCTCTCTCACAATCTTCAACATCGCATCCATTGTCGGATGACCAAGCGATCCACATGGATACGGCTTGATTGAGACACCTGGTGTGACGATGGCATATGGAGCGCCGAGTGCTCCGACGATGCGATCGGCATCGAATCCACCGCCAAAGACCTGGAAGAAGCCCCACGGCCCGTCCAATGCGTCCGCACCTGCCGTGAACCCTCCGGCGGCGAGCTCGGCGGCAGTGACACCGTTGGCGGCAGCCCGTCCAACGTGCAGGGGCTTCGTCATCGTGCCAAAGCTCACGCGAATGCCCGACGCAAGGCTTGCCGCGATCCCGATGGCATGGGCCAGGGCCGGACGCTCGAGCTTCAACAACCTGGACGCGGCTACGGTGGCACCGAAAGTGCCGACGGTGCCGGAAGAGTGGAACCCCTTCTCGTAGTGACTCGGATCGATGGCTTCCGCCATCTTGCATTCCACCTCGAAGCCGGCCACGAACGCTTCGAGCAGCGCCGCACCGGACACCGCCAGCCGCTCGCCCACGGCCAGCACCGCCGCCAGTGGAGGGATGGTGGGATGGGTCAACAAGCCAAACAACCTGTCGGGCGTGGACGACAACTGGGTATCGTCCCAGTCCATCGCATGCCCGCTCGCGCCGTTCAGCAGGGCTGCGGATGCCGTTCGGGTCTGAAATCCATTACGAGCGAACACCGTGGATTCCGGCCTTCCACCGTCCGGGCCCACGTAGTCCCGAAGAATCTCGCTGCCTCTGGTCGTAGACCCCGCGAGCACCACCCCGAGGCCGTCGATGATGCAGCGCTTCGAGAGACGGATGACGTCCTCCGGAAGCTCGTCGATGCGGACGCTCTCGACGAAATCGAGAACGGCGGTAGTGGCGTTGCGATCGGTCATCGATTCCGTCCTGCAAGAATGGCGGCGCGGCCAGGACGAGCCGGGCGGCCGGCGAGGTTACGTGTCGTGTGAACTGCCCGTGGCGTGCGGTCCTCGAGGCAGTAGGCTGCAGATGGGTCCGAAGAGCACGAAGATCGGCAACGGCTTCGAGACACCATACCGCGTCGAACGCTGGTTGATGCGAATCGTCGGTCTCATCGGCGTGCGCGGTCATCCCGTTGGCAAACGCCGCATTGATTGCTGACGTGACGAGGCGAGTACCAGGAAGACACGCTTCTGTGACACCGCCCTGGCTCTGCACGAACGAGACGGCCAGCTGTCCGGGCGGAAGCTGCGACCCCGACACCATGGCCGCGAGGGTGTCGAGAATGTGGTGCTTCGTCTTCTCTACGACTGGTGAAGGAAGCGGTCGCCGAGCCGCAGCGGACATGTAGGCAGCCAGCGCGCGGGTCGACGTCGAAACGGCGTGGCTCGCGCGGGGCCTGGTCCTCATGGAGTCCTTCTCACGCCTGAAACACCAGACCACAAACGCGAATCTGTACTCGTTGCATCTGACGGCATCGCGATCCCAGTCGCGCGCAACGCGCCCCGGGGAGGTCCCTGCATTCGTGGCTTCATCGTGAGCGCCGGCTTCAGCGGCTCCGCGGCCACCTGACCACTTTCGCCTCGGTTACGGCGTCCGCTGAGATTTGTGCGGAAGCCGAAGGTGCCCCGATGTACGACCGGCGGTTGACTCACTTCTCGAAGGCCAGCCTTGCCATTCTACTGCCGCCGTGGTCGTGCCGGGCCGGAGCGTAGAACTGGCCTCGTGGAGCCATCGTCTATATGGACATGTTCGCATCGTACGTTGGCGGCGTTATGTCTTAATAGCTCGTCTTTTCGTATTTGGAGGGCGCCTGGCTCACACATCGACACTCTCGACATCAGGACCGACTGTGATGGTTATTCGTGTGTCATCGAACCAGCCGTACATGGCGCTTTCCCTGCCGTCCAGCTGGGGATACGATACGGCTCACTCGTCTCCATTCGACACACGGCCCGATATGGCGACCGACCAGACGCCATCGTCCACGTCCCGTGCGGAACCGTTGTCTCCCGAGGCGACCATCGAGCTGCTGCAGCGGGCGAAACACGGCGACCGGGAGGCGCTCGATCGACTGCTGGAACGGTGTGTGCCCGCGCTGCGACGGTGGGCGCGCGGCCGTCTGCCGAACATGGCACGCGGCATGGTCGACACGACCGACATCGTGCAGGATGCGGTGATGGCCGCCATGCGCCGGCTCGAGGCGTTCGAAGCCAGGCACCATGGCGCCCTGCAAGCCTACCTGCGCGAGGCCGTCATGAATCGCATCCGCGATGCCATCCGGCACTACCAACGTCGCCCGGCCACAACCAGCCTCCCGGCCGACCTGCAGGACGAGGCGACGTCGCCGCTCGAGTACGCCATTGGCGCCGAGAACATGGCACGGTACGAGGCGGCTCTGCAGCGTCTGAAGGCCTCCGATCGCGAAGCCATCATCGGACGTCTGGAGATGCACTACAGCTATGACGAGCTGGCAACCGTCCTCGGCAAACCGTCACCGGCCGCCGCCCGCATGTGCGTGACGCGGGCGATGAAGCGGCTGGCCGGCGAGATGCGACATGCCACCTGAGAGCGTCCTGGATCGGGCCGTCGAGGCCGTCGCGGACGGGATTCCCGTGGATTGGGATCTGCTCGACAGCGGCACGCAGTCCGAAAGCGACCGCGAGTGGGTGCAGTGTCTGCGCATTCTCCACGACGTCGCCAATCTGCATCGGGGCGACGCCGAAGGCGTGGACGGACCGAAGGCGGACACGGGACTGGGATCGGCTGCAGCGACCAGGGCAACCGCCGTGGAAGCCCCCGACCAATGGGGACGGTACCGGCTGAACGAAAAGGTCGGTCAGGGAAGCTTCGGGAGCGTGTATCGTGCCTGGGATCCGCAGCTGGAGCGGGAGGTTGCCATCAAGATCCTGCACCGGCACGTCGCTGATGCGCGACTGCGAGATCAACTCCTGCACGAAGGCCGGGCTCTGGCACGTGTGCGGCACCCGAACGTCGTGAGCGTGCTCGGTGTCGAGGAGCACGAAGGCCGCGTCGGCCTCTGCATGGAATTCGTGCGCGGCGAAACGCTCGACAGCGTGCTTCAGCGCCATGGGACGCTCAGCGCCCGCGAGGCGGCGCTCATTGGCGAAGACCTCTGTCAGGCACTCTCAGCCGTGCATCGCGCCGGCTTCGTCCATCGCGACGTGAAGGCCCGAAACGTCATGCGCGAGCAGGCGGGGCGGATCGTGCTGATGGACTTCGGAACCGGCAGGGCCGCGGACCAGCCGGCAGTTCCGGGTGATCTGGCTGGAACACCCCTCTATATGGCGCCCGAAGTCCTCGAGGGAGAGCCGGCATCTGTCCGTAGCGATGTCTATAGTCTCGGCGTCCTGCTCTATCACCTGGTCACTGGAGAGTACCCCGTGCACGCCAGCTCCCTGAACGAGCTGGCCGAAGCACATGCGGCGGGCCGGCGCAGCAGGCTCGGAGAGAGGCGGCCCGATCTCCCCTGGTCGTTCGTGCGAGTTGTCGAGTGTGCCCTCGCCCGTGAGCCCACGGCGCGACATCAAAGCGCCACAGCGCTGCTGGAGGCACTGGACACCGGGCT
This sequence comes from uncultured Bifidobacteriaceae bacterium, assembly GCA_964505975.1. GTDB lineage: Bacteria > Acidobacteriota > Vicinamibacteria > Vicinamibacterales > UBA2999 > Gp6-AA40. The sequence goes on from CAZDLW010000004.1 coordinate 31,284, forward strand.
CTCGCTGCAGGAACGCGTCCCGGCGGCCGAGACTCCGCAGACGGGGCTCCAGCGGGCCACGCAGTTGGCGCTGGGCCTCGCAGGGTTGCTTGCCTGCGTCGGGGTCTTTGGATTCATTGCGAACAGATTCTTCGAGCGTGTCCTCGAGATCGATCCGGACTTTGCAAGCAGTCCGGCAGACCATCTGACCCTGGGCGTCGAGGCGCTCTTTCCGTTCGCGGTCTACTGGGTCGGCGGGATCGTCGTGACAGGGGCGGTCGTGGGTCTGCTCCGCCTTTTCTTGTGGACACGCGTCAGCGCCGCGTGGGCTCGCTGGGCTGGCTGGACGCGACCGCTCGACCCGGTCGCGGTGGGTCTCTCCGTCTTCCTCGTCGGCGTGGCGTGCTGGCTGACCATCACGTGGGCGTATTTCGACATTTTCAGAGCAATCGGCGCCCTGGGGGGGGCTGCGCCCGACCAGGGCGTGGATCTGTCCAGCCTGAGCCCCGCGGCGCGGGACGCCCACCTGGCACTGGGGGGATATTCTGCTGCCCTCAGCTTCCTCCTCGGAGTCACTGCGCTGCTGTGGCTCCCGCGCCTGCGCACACAGGCAGACAGTGCGTCAATGGTGCGCCTGGTCCGGTGGGCCGTCGTCGTGCTGGCCTTTCTCATCGTCGCCACTGCGGTCATGCCACGGCGGTTCATCTGGGAGTCGTTCGAGATCGTCACGATCGACGATCGGTCCGCCGTGGTAATTGGCAGCAACGACCAGGAGCTTTTGCTGTACGCTCCCGACGTCAACGGCCGTTCGCGCTGGCGCGTATCGAGAGATGCACCGGGTCTGGAGCGCACAGGACGAACCGCCAGGCTCTTCGATCGTCATTCGAGCGAGCGTTGACCGCACACGTAACGAAGTCCCGCCTACCGTCGGTTCGAGGCGGAGCTTCGTTACCCACGATGGAGGTAGGAATGCCGCGACGTGTCGGGCTAGTGCTCTTGTGCGCCCTTGTCGTCACGCTGGCGGCGCCGCGGACGAGCCAGGCCCGGTCGCTCCTCGACATCATCTGGGAAATGAGCGGCCCGCAGCTGATCGGCCTGACCGTGGTCTCGTGCCAGATTGACATGGACGGGGAGCGCCATCAGTGTCGCGTCGTTGGCCGGAAGGTCACGGGAGCGGACACCTCCAGAGAGTCGCGCACATGGTTCAGCTTGGAAGCCGGGCTGTATTCAACGACAGGTCGGGATACCAATAACGAATACGATGCCTTCACGGTGCACATGCTGGCCGTCGAGCCGACGGTTGAAGTGCGTTCTCTACGTGGCGACGACATCATGCTGTACCACGGCGCGGGCCTCACGTACAACGTCCTCTTCGGTCGGGATTTCGATCGATTCGACAAGGCGGGGATCAAACTGCGTCCACTCGCTGTGGCCTACCGCAACTGGGACTTCGCGTACAACCTTCGGCTGTACCCGAACGGATTCACGTCGGACGAGTTCGGCTTCGGACCGCGAGTCGATGTCAGTCGCCCGTTCGAGGCCGTGCATGGATTCAGCCTCGGATACAGCTGGTGAGGCACCGCCAGAAGCGACTCCCAGTGCAGCGGCCTGACCGGCTACCATAGGTGCGCGCAGTCTGGCACGAGCCGAAATCGAGCGGAGACCACATCCTCTCACGCTACCCGCGGCTGGTCGCGAGTATCGCGTGCCGCGCTTCGCGCGGCGAGGACCAGCCCGTCCTTCACGCAAGGGACGGCGTCAAGGCAGGCAACTGCCACGGTGCGCACGTTTGCAGCGATACTCGGCCTCGAATGCCGGCACAGGATAACGTCATGAAGCGATTCTGCCTGCTCGTCGTTCTCTTCGCATCCGCGGCCGTCTGGATCCAGCCGGGCGCGGCGCAGGAGGAAACCCGTCCCTTCGTCCCGGTCACCGATGCGATGCTGAACGACCCGGATCCGGCGCATTGGCTGATGTGGCGGCGGACGTTGGATGGCTGGGGATACAGTCCGCTCGACGAAATCAATCGCTCCAACGTCAATCGGCTGCGCCGCGTCTGGACCCAGGAGCTTGGTCCCGGCAACTCGTCGGCAACCCCGCTCGTGTACGACGGCACGATGTACGTCCCGAATGCGGGTGACTTCATCCAGGCGTTCGATGCACGCACCGGAACGCCGCTCTGGGAGTACCGCCGGGAAGGCGTGCGGCGTGCGACCAACCGCAACATCGCCATCTGGGGCACGACCGTCATCAACGCCAGCGCCGACAATCACATGTACGCCCTCGACGCGCGGACCGGGACGCTGGTCTGGGAAACCCCAGTCCTCGATGCGCGGGCCCCGGCCACACCCAGCGCCGGACCGATTGTCGGGAACGGCAAGATCTTCACGGGCCGCCAGTGCCAGCCCCAGGCCACACACGAGGGGTGCATCGTGACGGCGCACGACGCGCGGACCGGTCGCGAGCTGTGGCGCGCCCGCACCATTCCACGACCTGGCGAGCCCGGGGACGAGACCTGGGGCGACGTGCCGCTCGAAGAGCGGTGGCACGTCGGCACCTGGATGGTGCCAAGCTACGATCCCGAGCTGAACCTCGTGATCGTCGGCACCTCCGTCACGATTCCGGCTCCGAAATTCGTTCTGGGCGGCACGGACAAACAGCACCTGTATCACAATTCGACGCTGGCCCTCGACGGGGATACCGGAAAGATCGTGTGGTATTACCAGCATCTGGTGGACCACTGGGATCTCGATCACCCATTCGAGCGCCTGCTGCTCGAAACCGCCGTCGCACCGGATCCTCAGTCGGTCTCGTGGATCAACCCAGGCGTTCGGGCCGGCGAAATGCGTAAAGTCGTGACGGGCATCCCTGGCAAGACCGGCATCGTGTATACGCTCGATCGACAGACGGGCGAGTTCCTCTGGGCGCGCCCGACCGTCACCCAGAACGTCATCACGCACATCGACGGTGCCAGCGGTGCGGTCACCGTGAACCAGGACGTGGTGTTCACGGGTCCGGATCAGACCCGTCTGGTCTGTCCCGGTGCCACGGGCGGCAAGAACTGGCCCGCAGGCGCGTACAGTCCGCTGACAGGCCTCATGTACTTTCCCATGCAGAACCTGTGCATGAACGCGACGACCCGGGCCGACATCGCGCGTGACCCGCGTCAGGTCTACGGCATCGCCATGCCGAACCAGCTCGCGCCGGGCACCGATAACGTGGGCACGGTCTGGGCGATCTCCACCGAGACCGGGACCACTGCGTGGAAGCACGAACAGCGGGCAGGCACGTTGTCGCTCATGGCCACTGGCGGAGGCCTGGTCTTTGGCGGTGACGCCAACGGCGCGTTCCGTGCGTTCGACGACACCACGGGCAAGGTCCTCTGGGAGACCAACCTCGGGGCTTCGGTCAGCGGTTTCCCGGTCACATTCTCCGTGAACGGCATGCAGTACGTGGCCGTCAGCACCGGGCGCTCACTGGTTTCGGGCTCCGTGCTCGGACTCACACCCGAGCTGAAGCCGCTCAGCGACGAGGCCAGGATGTTCGTCTTCGCGCTGCCGTGAACCTAGCAAGGCGGCCCCCGTGCCGATTCGGATAGGCGCTGCGTTCCCGGAGCTCACTTGAGTGGCGACGGGCGGGCTCCCGACGACATCGCGCGGTAAAACGCATCCTCCACCCGCGGCTGGCGACCCGAGCTGGGTCCCGCAACCCAGCTCGGTCCTCACGTTCCGGATGCGTTCGCCCCACTGCTGTCGCGCGAGTCGTAGGTCGCCGCCCCGTCGCCACTCAAGTGAACTCCGGGATTAGAGCGCTCTCGACGCGAACAGCACCGCGACAAGCAGCAACAGCACGCCCATCAGGTCTGCAATCCGGCGAATCACGATGTCGAGGCGCTTCGGCAGGCTCACGGCTAGCGAGGCTCCGCTTCAGACCGTCGAGCATGTCGGCGGCGGCTCCGCCTCGCTAGCTGGCAGTATCTCCTGCCCGCACTTCGTGCGGGCGAGACGCCTTGAACGGCAGCGCGAAAGACTTGACTCGTTTGCATGAACTCTGGCCGTTCAAGCCGTCTAGACAATGCTGAAACGTTCGGTGTAGACGCGAGTCCAGGGGATCCCCAGATCGCGGAGACCGACTTCGGTCACGTTCATCAAGGGGTCCGGACCGCACACGAAGTACTGATAAGCCATCCGGTCGCGTGGTAGATACTCTTCGAGCAGCTCGCGCGTCACGAACCCGGTTTCGCCGGTCCACCCGGTCGGGGCATGCTCGAGCACGTGCACGAGTTTCAGGTTCATGGTGCCGGCCATCTCCTCCAGCTCCTCTCGAAACGTGACGTTCTCCCAGTCCTGGTTACCGTAAATCAACACGATCGGCCTGCCGTCGCCATCATCCCGCAACGTTCGCAACATGCTCATCGCCGGTGTGACGCCGATCCCGCCCATCACGAGGAAGAGGCCGGTACGTGGAGACGGGTCCGGAGTGAAGGACCCGAAAGGTCCTTCGAGAAACGCACGAGTCCCGGGTTCGATGTCTTTCCACGTTCCGGTGAAATCCCCCAGTTCCTTGGCAGTGAACGTCACGCGGCGGCTACGCGCGCTCGACGCAAACGAAAACGGATGCTGCTGGAGCGTGAACGGAGTCGTTCCGAGCGTGATCCACGCGAACTGCCCCGGAACGAAACGGACGCCATCGTGCCCCGCCGGCTCCAGCGTCAACGACCAGGATCGGTCGCGCTCCGGCCGGACATCGACGACCTGGTAGGGGCGCCGGGCATTCCGCCACGGCCGTATCAGCCGCGTGTCGACCAGCGCCCATGCGCAGGCCCCAACGAACATCGCCAGTACACCTTTCTTCCAGCCCGCCTGCAGATAGTGGGCCACCTGCAGGGCATGGACCAGCCCAATGACGACAATGAAGAGCGCGAGCGCTCCGTGCAGGAATCGCCACCACTCGTAGTCGAGCCGGAATGACAGCCGCCACAGTGAGGTGGCTGCGATGGCGACGAGACACACGGTCACGAGGCTGAGCAGCACGCCGCGCGGAGCGTTCGTCCTGGGATCGAAGTACTCGAAAAACGCCGAGTCGGCGCCAATCAGGATGATCGGGTGAGCCAGCGCGAAGAGGACACCGATCACCCCCATCTCCCGGTGGAACTGGAGGATGTTGTCCATGCCGAAGCGTGGCGCGACCCGCGTGATGCGCCCCGAGAACACGAACTGCAGGGACAGCAGCGCGAGTGCGAGAAACCCCAGCGCGACACCCAGCTCGACCATGAAGGAACGCGGTGGTGGGCTCTGCCCGACTCTGCCGATGACAAGGGGTATCAACGCCAGCGCGGCAAACACCGCGAACCAGAACACGCCCCGGCGCAGCGTATAGTTCATGTGTGGTCTTCGCGACTCACCGTCCACGCGAGCATCGTCGCTCCTCTCCGCGATTTTCGCTGTCCTGTCGGGTGCCGACTCGCTCACGAGCGGGTTCGGCGACTCGTCCACACCACATCTTCCGTCAGCTGATGTATCAGCTCGATCCGGAGCCGCGAGCGTGCGGCCGCGCTGGTGATCCTCGCACAGCCTCCGTCATTCGTCTCGTCCAAATCGCCACAGCCCCGACGAGGCGGAGCGCGCGATGACCCGCGCGACATACGCCCGCGGTCAAACGGCAGCTGTATTCGATCTCGATGGTGTCGTGACGTTCACCGCCCGCGTGCATTTCGCGGCCTGGAAGATGCTCTTCGACCGGTATCTGCACGATCGTGCCGCGCAGGGGGAACCGGTCCGTCCGTTCGAGGCCGGCGACTATCATGACCTGGTCGATGGCCGCCCCCGCTATGAAGGCGTCCGCGTATTCCTCGCGTCGAGGGGCATCGAGTTGCCGTACGGAGATCCGGCGGACGCGCCAGGACATCTGACCGTGTGTGGACTGGGCAATCGCAAGAACGAACTGTTCGACGCGCTGCTGCGGGATCAGGGCGTCGAGGTGGACGCGCACGCCGTACGCCTGATCGAGGACCTGCGTGCAGCCGGCGTCCGTGTCGGCATGGCGTCATCGAGCAGGAATGCCGCGAGAGTTCTCGCGCGCGCAAAGCTGTCAACGCTCTTCGACACGTCTGTTGACGGCGTGACGAGCGAGCAGGAGGGGCTTGCGGGCAAGCCGGCGCCGGACATCTTCCTGCGCTGTCTCGCACTGCTCGGCGGGGAACCTCGGGCCAGCGTCGTCGTGGAGGACGCCGCCGCAGGCGTGCAGGCCGGCCGGACCGGCGGATTCGGACTCGTCATTGGCGTGGACCGCGGTGGCAACTGGCGTCGACTCCGGGAGCACGGCGCCGACTGGATTGTCCGCAATCTTGCGGAACTGTCGGCCGATGGCATTCTCGAATATCTCGCCGCTCGCACACACGTACGTCCCAACGCGCTGTCGGCATCGGCCGAGCTGACGCGGAGGCTGGCGGGGAAGCGGCTCGCCCTCTTTCTCGACTACGACGGAACTCTCACCCCCATCGTGGACCGGCCGGATCTCGCGGTCCTGTCGGACGACATGCGAGAGGCGCTGCGACATGTGGCGCGCGTCTGGCCTACGACTATCGTGAGCGGCCGCGGACGAGAGAACGTCGCGGCGCTCGTCGGCGTGGACACGCTCACGTATGCGGGAAGTCACGGCTTCGACGTCGCCGGGCCGGCAGAATCGAACCTGCGCCTGGAGGTCGATCCGGAAATCGTGCCGCTGCTGACCCACATGGCTGCAACACTGCGGACACGAACGGCTCAGATTCCCGGCGTGCTCATCGAGAACAAACGATTCTCGGTCGCCGTCCACTACCGGCTCACTCCGGAACATCACATCGATGCCGTGGAGCGCATCGTCGACGAGACGCTGGCTGGTCATCCACAACTGCGGAAGGCCTTCGGAAAGAAGGTGTTCGAATTGCGTCCAGCGAGGGAATGGGACAAAGGGAAAGCCGTACTGTGGCTGCTGGAGCAGCTGCACCTGAACACCCCCGAGGTGCTTCCCGTTTTCATCGGGGACGACACGACGGATGAAGACGGGTTCCATGCCCTCGAGGGTATCGGCATCGGCGTCGTGGTCCTGGAGATGCCGCGCGCGACCGCGGCCCACTACTCGCTGCAGAACGTCGCCGAGGTCGGGATGCTGCTCGAGCAGCTCACCCGTGTCGCCTCGTCCCGACGAGTGCAGACGCCTGGACACGCAACCGTTCCCGCCCGGAAAGAGGAGGGGCGACTGTGACGGATACGGTGGCAACACCTGCCGGGAATCCGTGGACTCTGAGTTACGAGGAATTCAGTCCCGAGGAGCAGGGATTGCGCGAAGCGCTCTGTGCGCTCGGCAACGGGCTGTTCGTGACCCGTGGCGCTGCAGAAGAGGCGACGGCCGACGGCGTCCACTATCCCGGAACCTATGTGGCCGGCGGCTACAACCAGCTCGCAAGTGAAGTGGCCGGCCGGACGGTCGTCAACGAGGACCTGGTGAACTGCCCGAACTGGCTGCCACTCTCCTTTCGACCGGACGATGGCGAGTGGATGCAACCGGGTACGGTCGATCTCGAGTCGTGGCGGCAGGAGCTCCGCATGCGGGAAGGCCTGCTGGTTCGTCAGTTGGTCGTTCGCGATAGCGGCAATCGCCGAACCCGCGTGGAAAGCCGGCGCCTCGTCCACATGCAGCACCCGCACCTCGCCGCAATCGAATTTCGCATCACGCCAGAGAACTGGAGTGGCCCTATTCGCATCCGCTCGGCAATCGACGGGTCGGTGAGGAATCTGGGCGTCGCGCGGTACAGGCAGTTGAGCAACAAGCACTTCGGGGTGCTCGAGACCGGACCGGTTGCACCGGAGGGTGTCTACCTCCTCGCACGAACGACCCAGTCGCGCTTCGAAGTTGCTCAGGCGGCGCGCACGCGACTCTTTCAGGACGACGACCGAATCGAATCCGACCGCCTGCTGCTCCAGGACGATCCCGAGAGGATCGGCGAGGAACTGCGCGCGGACGTATCACCCGACCGGACGCTTCGCGTGGAGAAGGTGGTGTCGCTCTACACGTCCCGGAACCGGGCGATTACCGAGCCGGCGCTCGATGCCCGCCTGGCGCTCGGCCGCGCCCCGGACTTCGCCGCATTGTTGTCGACTCACCAGCTCGCCTGGCAGGCACTCTGGAACAGATTCGACGTTGAGATCGATGGCGTGCATCCCGGCGGAGAGCCGTTCACGCGTGAGCAGCTGATCCTGCGCCTGCACGTGTTTCACCTGCTGCAGACGGTCTCGCCCCACTCCGTCGGACTGGACGTAGGCGTTCCAGCACGGGGACTGCACGGCGAAGCCTATCGCGGACACATCTTCTGGGACGAGCTCTTCATCCTGCCGTTCTTCGTCGATCGGATCCCCTCCATCACCCGCTCCCTCCTGCTGTACCGGTATTACCGCCTCGAAGCAGCGCGCGAACTGGCACAGCGCGCCGGACACGCCGGCGCGTCGTACCCCTGGCAGAGCAGCAGCGACGGGCGGGAAACGACGCAGGAAGTCCACCTCAATCCCCGCTCCGGACGGTGGGATCCGGACCACAGCCGTCTGCAGCGGCACGTCAATGCCGGCATTGTCTATAACGTCTGGCACTACTATCGCACGACCGGCGACCGTACGTTCATGCTGGAGCACGGCGCGGAGGTCGTGCTCGAGATCGCACGATTCTGGTCGAGCCTCGCTGCGTTCAACGACGTGAGTGGACGCTTCGAGATCGCGGGTGTCATGGGCCCTGACGAGTACCACGAGAAGTATCCGGGCGCCGACCGCGGAGGCCTTCGGAACAACGCCTACACGAACGTGATGGCAGTGTGGTGTCTGCAAAGGGCACTCGAGGTGCTCGACCTGGTCGGAGGGGTGCGGCGCGCCGAGCTCCTGTCCATGCTGGCCATTGCGGACAGCGAGCTCGAACGCTGGCACATGATCACGCGGCGAATGCTCGTGCCCCACCACGACGACGGCATCATCAGTCAGTTCGAAGGGTACAAGAACCTCGAGGAGTTCGACTGGGGGGGTTATCGCGCACAGTACGGGGGCATCGAACGGCTGGATCGCATCCTCAGGGCCGAGGGGGATTCACCCGATCGCTACCGGCTGTCGAAGCAGGCCGATGTGGACATGCTGTTCTTTCTCCTCCGCGTGGACGAGTTGCAGCGGATCTTCGAGCGCCTCGGGTACACACTCGACCCGGATCGCATTCGCCGGAACGTCGAGTACTACAGCGCACGCACGTCGCACGGGTCCACGCTCAGCCGGGTCGTGTTCGCATCGACGATGCACCACGTCGATTGTGAGGCGGGATGCCGGTTGTTCCTGGAGGCGCTGCGGAGCGACGTGGACGACCTGCAGGGGGGAACGACGGCCGAAGGCATCCATCTCGGCGCCATGGCCGGGACCATCGGCATCGTGTTTCGACATTACGCCGGCCTGGACCTCGGTCACGATGGGTTCCGGTTCCATCCCGACATGCCCTTGGCGTTCCGGCGCCTCGCCTTCCGAGCGCAATGGCGCGGCCTCTGGATTGGCGTGGAGCTCTCGCGGGAACGCCTTCGCCTCGCTGCCGATCCAGACGGCGAGGCCCGGGTGCCGGTCCGGGTAGGCCACACAACGTACCAACTGACGCCCGGCCAGTTGCTCGACATCCCACTCGAGGACGGCCGCGCGCCGAAGGCATCGGCGCACGCCGTCGACGATGCTCCGCACTGAGCCGGAGACTTCAGGGCCGCAGTCTCCTACACCACCGTTCCCGCAGGAATCACCGCGCCTTTCGGCACGACGATGATGCCGCCGCGGATGACGTAGCCGTCGCCGTCCACCTGGAGGACGTTAGTCTCGTTCACCAGTCGCACGCCGTCGCCGATGCGCGCGTTCTTGTCTACGATGGCCCGGTTGATCGTGACATCGCGTCCGATTCCAAGCTCGGGCTGACCACGGGTCGGCGGCGCGTCTTCGTAGAAGTCCGCGCCGAGCAGAACCGAGTGGCTGATCCGGGTGCCGGAGCGAACGTTCGTGCGGATACCAATGACCGAGTCGATGATCTCGCAGGTGTCGAGAAAGCAGCCGTCCGCCACGATGGAGTCGCGCACGTGACAATCCGTCAGCCGCGACCCGGGCAGGTGCCGCAGGTGCGTATAGATGGGCAGCTGCGGGTCCCAGAATCGAAAGGCGGCAGTCGGGCGGCCGAGCATGACGTTGGCGTCGTAGAAGGACTCGATGGTGCCAACGTCCGCCCAGTATCCGCGGTACAGGTATGGCTTCACGCTGAACTTGTCCAGAGCGCCGGGAATCAGCTCGCGGCCGAAATCCATTCCAGGTTCCCGGGCGAGCATGTCGAGCAGGACGCGCCGTGAGAACACGTACACCCCCATGGACGCCATGAACGGCTGCTCGTCCGTGTGCTCTGCGAACGCTGCCCCAGCCGGGATGCTGCGCCCAATCTCCTGCAGCCGCGTGGCGGGCGGTTTCTCCTCGAATGCGACGATCCGGCCATCCCGGTCGAAGCGAAAGATTCCCATCTGGGTTGCCGTGTCCGGGTCGACCGGTTGTGCAGCAATCGTGATGTCGGCGCGCATGGCCTTGTGCGCGTCGATCAGCGTCCGATAATCCATGCGGTACAGGTGGTCGCCCGCGAGGATCAAGTAATAGTCGGCCTCGTGTGTCGAGAAATGCCGGACCGCCTGTCGGACGGCATCGGCCGTTCCCTGATACCAGTGCGGGTTGTCCGGGGTCTGCTCCGCCGCGAGGATCTCGACGAAGCCGCCGGAGAACATGTCCAGCTGATACGTGCTCGAGATGTGGCGGTTGAGCGACGCCGAGTTGAACTGCGTCAGGACGTAGATTCGCCTGATGTCCGCGTGAAGGCATCCGCTCACGGGCACGTCGATGAGCCGGTACTTGCCGCCGATCGGCACGGCCGGTTTCGAGCGCGTGGCCGTGAGCGGAAACAGGCGCTGCCCCTGCCCGCCCCCCAGAACGATGGCAAGCGTGTCGGTGGTCATCGTGGCGGCGCCGCCCGCGGCGGTGAACAGGGAGAGGCCTGAGGGAGCACGTCAGAAGAAGCGCGGCAGGCCGCCGAGCGACGCTCCAATCCTCGTGCGAAGCATGTTCAGCGTCTCGGGCGAGCCCTCGAACAAGCCTTCCGGATACCGGCTTTCGCTGATCATCCGCCGGTAGATCAGGTCGCTCTGGTAGAGATTCAGGCCCAATCCCGCCAGATACTGCAGCCGCAGATTCCGATCGGTGTTGATGACCGCATCGCTCAACCAGCCCTGCATGTCCTCCCGGCTGCCCGCGTACGTCGCGAACAGGTCCACGGCCGAGTAGATGCCGATTTCGCGCAGGGATTGCACGATGCGGGCGTTCTCCGGGGCGTCCAGTCGCGCCTGGACGGCATCGACGTTGATCGGCCGCGGTTCGAGTTGCCCGAACAGCACCAGATCGTATCCCTGGCCGTTCACGGTGTTGGCGAAGATCGCGCCCGAGGGGAATGCCTCGAGGAACGTGGCGACTTCGCTCTTCACGGCGGCGTCGCTGCTCTCGTAGAGCTGCACGAACAGCGTGACGATGCCGCCGGGATTGAGACGGTCCCTGACGAGCTGGAAGAACTCACGGGTATAGAGCGTCGCAGCGCCCTTGACCCAGGGGTCCAGCGGATCCGACGTAATGGCATCGAACTTCTCGCCCGTGGTCAGCAGATAGTGACGGGCATCGTCCAGGTGCATGCGGACTTTCGGATTCGCGACCACGTCGAAGTTGTGATCCGAGAAGTACGTCGACACCACGCGTGGCACGAGCGGTTCGATTTCGGCGATGATCTGCTCCTCCACTCGTGGATCGATCGACACGGCGCCTGCCGTCACTCCGGCACCGAGCCCGATCACCATGACACGGCGAGGATTCTCGGGCACCAGCGTCGTCATATGTCCCAGCATGCGCTGGAGACGCATGTCCTGCGGCTCGCTCGACGCCTGGACTTTACCGGCGTTGTGGTAGTTGAGGACACCGCTCGGTGTTCGTGTCACCGCCACCGAGGCCGTGACACCCTCACCCGAGTAGATCACCTCGTTCTGCCCGAGCCACGTCGCCGCATAACGCCCGTACGCCACCAGGATGCCCGGGAGGGGCGGCACCATCCGCGCCAGCAGACCGGCACTGAGGGCCACGACCAGGACCAGTACGAACACCGGCACTGGCGCTTTGCGATCTTCCCCCGGGGATGGCATCAGCATGAGCAGGCCGGAGAGCGCAGCCAGTCCGATGAGAAGCTGCTGGGCGAACTGGCTTCCCACCGTGCCGACAAGCAGCAACCCCGTAACCAGCGCACCCACAATGGCGCCGACGGTGTTGGCCGCGTACACGTACCCGACCAGGCGTCCTGCATCCTGCCCTCGGGCTGCAACCGCCCCGAGCGCCAGTGGAAAGCTTGCCCCCCACAATATGGCGGCCGGCATCATCACCCACACGGCCCGCATGAGGTCCAGCTGGAAGTTGTAGGACGGGTCGGATGAGATAGAGGGGTTGATCGGCCAATACGGCAGCGAGGCCATGCTCGCGTACGCGGCCCACGCGAGCGTCACGCACAGCCCGAGTTGGCACCACCCGAGAGCAGCACGGGGGCTTTTCACCGTTCGGGCCGCGGCCGCGCCGAGACTGCTCCCGATGCCCAGGCCAACCAGGAAGACGGCGAGAATCAGCGAGAACGTATACGTGGTCGCACCAAACAGCAACGACAGCACACGTGTCCAGACAACCTGGGCACCCAGGGCCGTCAAGCCAGACAAGCCAATCGCCAGGTACACGAGCCGCGCGCCGGGTGCCGCCGTGACCGGCGCCGCCTCCTGAGCGGACGGCACCTGCTGGATGTACTCCGCCCGCGCCGCGATGGCCAGCGCGACAACGGCCACCAGGACGTTCAGGCCGACCGCCACGTACGTGGCGGTTGGCATGTCGTACAGCCGCAGGAGATAGAACCCGGCGAGGAGGCTGCCCGCGACAGCACCGGCCAAATTGCCTCCGTAGAAATACCCGAGCCACGAGACGCCTTGCGGTGTGGTCTGGACCCAGCGTGCAATGGCGGGGAGCGTGGCGCCCATCATCACCGTCGGGGGGAGCAGGCAGATACCGGCGACGACGGCGCGCATCATGAGACTGACCGGACCGGCACTGCCCGCCAGCGAGGTGTAGGCAGCCCCCATGAGCGGCACCAGGAAGAGGACGATCACCCCGCACAGGCCGATGCCGAGCTCCAGGAACGCGTAGACCTTCAGGGGATGATGCCGCGGCCGTACGTATACGGGCAGCAGCAGGCTGCCCAGACACATGCCTCCCATGAAGATGCCCAACAACACACCGAGGGAGACGGCCGACGACCCAATGGACAGCTGAAGGAGTTGAAACCAGACAACTTCATAGATGAGAGCGGCGCAGCCGGATCCGACGAACAGCAGCAGGAGCGCCGGGAGCCAGCGATGCGCAGCTTCCACACTGGCCGCCGGGGCTCCGGAACCGGGGGGCATGGGGGACTCCGCGTCTGGAGGCGCAGTTTCTTCGAGATGTGTCATGGTTTCCGGGAATACTACCAGACGAACCAAGCGTTTACCTCGGCCTTACTCGCCCCATCGTGGACAGCCAGCCCACGTGGTTGAGGAAGTGCGTCTGGACATGCGCCCTTGGCTGGTTTCTCTCGACCGACTCATCCGGGGGGTACAGAGCGGCATGGGATAATTTCGACCAGGATGGGACACGATCGCGCGCGACCGCTGGTGCTGATTGTCGAAGACGAGCGAGATCTGCGCGTGCTCTATGCGGAACACCTGTCGCTCTGTGGCTTCGAGGTCGTGCAGGCCGCCAACGGCGCCGAAGCCATTACGACGACGACGTCCCTGTCTCCCGACGTCGTACTGATGGATCTCAGCCTGCCTGTCGTGGACGGTTGGGAAGCGACCCGGTTCCTCAAGAACGACGAGCGAACAGCCCACATTCCGGTGGTGGCCCTCACCGCCCATCACGGAGCGGGCGAACTGCAAAAAGCCACTCACGCAGGCTGCGACTGGTTCGTGCCCAAGCCCTGCCCTCCGGACGCCCTGGTTGCCGAGATCCGGCGGGTACTGAGCACTCTCCCGCCTCCCGCCGCCACTGAACCCCCGCTGTGACGCTGGGCCTGGGCGGCCCCCAACGCGAATTCCGGACGCCGAGAGTGTCGGCAGCGGCTCCGCTTCGCCAGATGTTGTGAAACGCAGATTTAACGGCTCTGTCACCAGCCGGAAACGCCGGTCGTCTACCGTTGAAGACAGGTGGTGACATCGTCAACGGAGTCCCCGTGCAGAACACACTCGACCCAATCGCAAGAACGAGCAGCGAACCGGCCATGAACGCCGTGCGGGCATCCCGGACACGTGTGCTCGTCGTCGAAGACGAAGAAGATATCGCCGAACTGATCAAGCACACGCTCGAACAGACCGGCGGCATCGACGTCGACATTGCCGCAACCGGCGATGCCGCGCTCAAGGCCGTGGCCGATCAGCCCCCCGGCGTGATCATCCTGGACTTGAACCTGCCGGTCCTCAGCGGCCTCGAGGTATGCCGTATCCTGCGGGCCCGCCCGTCGACCGCCCGGGTACCCATCATCATGCTGACCGCGCGCACGAGCGAAAGCGATCGCGTAACAGGGCTGGACGTTGGCGCGGACGACTACATCATCAAGCCGTTCAGCGTGCGCGAACTGGCCGCCCGCGTCCGGGCCGTGCTGCGGCGCGGACAGTCGGCCACCGCCGAAGGCGCCGCCGGACCAGTCGTCTACCGCGGAAAGCATCTGCTGGCCGACTTCGATGCCGTCTCGGTCTCCGTGGACGGCACGCCCGTTCGGCTGACGCGCAGAGAGTTCGAGCTGCTTCGACACCTGGTCGAGAACCGCAATCGCGTGCTGTCGCGCGATCGCCTGCTCGAACGCGTGTGGGGCTACGACCGCCTGGTCGAGACGCGATCCGTTGACGTGCACGTGGGCCGCCTGCGCGGCAAGCTTGGAACAGCGGGCCGTCAGATCGAAACGGTCGTTGGGCTCGGCTATCGCTTCGTCGAATAAGTCGCACACATCGTTCGTCACCGGTCTCACGAAGGAGGCGAGTGTCCTTCGCGGATGCAGACACTGCCGCGTTGCTTCCCGCATGACGAGCTCGCCTTCACGCCGGGCATACCGTCCTCCTCCTCATCGCCCGGGTTGTCGAGCTGCAGTTCGAACGTCAGTTCCCCCTCGCGCCAGCACGCTCGAGGAGAGACAGGATCTCCGACCGGGCTTCATCTCCGACGTCCCGCGTGGTCCGGGTGACGTCTATAAGGGTCCGGCCTCCATCGTCGACGACGCCTACGCTGGCGCCGTGATCGAGCAGATACCGGACCACCTCGGCCCGTCCGGCCTCGGCGGCAAAGAAAAGCGTCGTCTGGCCCTGCCGTCCGCTCAGCGTACTCGGCCGCGCGATGCGTGCCGTC
Source organism: uncultured Bifidobacteriaceae bacterium (assembly GCA_964505975.1). Lineage (GTDB taxonomy): Bacteria > Acidobacteriota > Vicinamibacteria > Vicinamibacterales > UBA2999 > Gp6-AA40. The sequence continues at coordinate 46,778 of CAZDLW010000004.1, forward strand.
AGACTGGTCACGTCGGTGATACGGGCGTTCACGTCCGCGCCGGCCGCCCGCAGGATGTCCATCGTTTCCAAGGAGAGCGCAACGACGTTATCGGGGAGGCCGGGGCCGAGCACGCTCGGGCCCGTGCGTGTGCCAATGCCGGCCGCAGCCATGAACGGCGTCACGCCGGACGCGTTCGGCAAGTCGACCAGTGCGCCATGCGCGAGGAGCAGCCGCACGACCTCGTTGTCGAAGGTCTGGGCGGCGCGCAGCAGCGGTGTGGCCCCGGTCGTAAGCAGGTCATCCCTGAAGCGGTTGTCCCGTCCACCGCGGCTGGGCTCCTTGAACGCCAGCTGTGCGTTCGGATTGACTCCTGCCGCGAGCAGCGCCTCGATCAGCTCGAGAGACTCCGGCGATCGCGGCCCCGCGTGACCGTCGAGCCCTCCGCGCATCGTCACCGCCACGTACAGTGGCGTTCGGCCCCACCAGTCCCAGGTATGCGGATTGGCTCCACGTTCGAGCAGGTACCGGGCCACGTTCGCGTACCCATTGTCGAGCGCCATCATCATCGGTGTCATGCCGTCTGGATTCGGGCGGTCCACGTCCGCACCGGCGTCGAGCATGGCGGTGACACACTCGAGGCAGCCGGCCCGCGCCGCATACAGGAGTGGGGTGAGTCCTCCGGTGGGGCGATACTGCACGCGCGGCTCGTCGGTGATCTGCGTTGGCCAGTCCGTCGCCCGCGCGCGGATGGACAGGTCGGCGCCCTTCGACACCAGGAACGCCACCATGTTCCCGCGGCCCTGAGCCGCCGCCCACATCACCGCCGATTGGTTGCGGAAGCGTTCGCGTTGATTGACGTCGGCGCCATGCCGCACGAGAAGCTCGGCCACGGCCACACTGCCTGTCCGCGCTGCCAGCATCAGCGGCGTCTGGCCATCCTCGTTGGCCACAGTGGCGTTGGCTCCGGCTTCGAGGAGCATGCCGACCAGTTCAACGTTGGCTACCGTGACTGCCTCGGCCAGCGGACTCGAACCATAACGGTTGGCGACATCCGCGCGCGCTCCGCTCTTCAACAGCACGTCAACCAGCTCGCGATCGACTCGGTACACTGCCCAGTGTAGTGGCGTCGTCCCGTCAGGCTGCGCCTCGTTGACGTCGGCGCCGGCGGCGAGCATGGTAAGCGCCACCCGTCGATCGCCGGCGCGGATCCGATCCGCCAGCGCGGACTGCGCGTGGACCGTGGCGCACAGGGCGAAGAGCATCGCGAACGCGGTGAGATATCGCTGACACGAAAGAACAGTTGCGTGCACGGTCGCATGTTCCTTCCGCCCCGACTCGCGAGCTTGCGGCCGTTCCATGCGCACCTGACCTCCGGAGGGAGAATACTCACACCACATCTGGGGACAACTTGTTGTGATGTGCCCACAATCCTTTGTGCACGGCATAGAGGAACGTGTGCGGGTCGTTGAACGTTCGACCCAATCCATCCATCACACCGGCGTCGAGCATGTCTTCAACAGTGTCACCCTGACGGACCCGATCGACCGCGCGCTGATAGATCACCGCCATCATGTCGCGCTCGGCCTGCAGATCGGCCCAGCTCACCACCGGACCGTAGCCGGGCACGACTCTCGTGTCGCTATCGCTCAACGCCAGCAGCCGGTCCATGGCGTCGACCCGGCCGCCGAGCCATGCTCCCGTGAACCAGTCCAGTTCCGGATCCCGCGCCGGCGCCGCGACATCGCCAGCCGCCAGCACGTTCGAATCACGGAAGAAGACGTAGATGTCCCCACTCGTGTGCGCGTCGATCAGGTAGCCGTAGTCGATTCGCTCGCCTCCGGCGTCCATCGACCCATCCACGTAGAAGGTCTCGGTGGGATGCGCAGTCCGAGGGCGGGCAGGCCGGTAGCGATCCGCTGCCGGCATCCAGGTGGGCGTAGCCATCCAGAGCCGTGTGTTTTCGTGGGCAACAATGGTCGCGCCCGCCTGCCGGAGGAGGTCATTCGCCGCGGTGTTCTCGATGTGCCAGTGGGTATTGAAGACCGTCCGGATGCGACCGCTCGGTGACACCTGCTGCAACGCGTGCATCAAGGGATCGCTGTGCAAGGGAGCGCCACTGTCGACCACGACGTGACCGTCGGCCGTCGAGAGTGCAAGGACGTTGGTGCCGCCGCTCGTCACCAGAGATAGTCGATCGGTCAGCGGCACGCGGTCGGCCTGCGCGGACGTGCCGTCACGCGGCAGCACCACGCTGCCGAACAGGCCCCCGATCGCTCCGAGCAGGAGCTGTCTGCGGTCGAGCATCACACGACCCGAACACGTCGGGCGTCGCCACCCAGGACTGACGGAATCGCCACGCGCGCAGCTCGGCCCACGGGACGCAGCCCGTCAACGGTGCAGATCATGGCCCACGGACCTGCCCGCGTCAATTGCGACGCTGAGGATTGAGACCTGGTAGTGGGAGCCGGAGGGCAGACGCCTGGTCGAATGTCGTAGCGAAACCACAACGCGGTGTGCCTCTCGCCAGGCCGAGGTATTCGTACTCGTCGTGTCAGGCGTCATCTGATGCTCGCTGGGACCCAAAGAGCAGCCCGAAATAGCCTATCTTGGAGAACCCAATCGACTCATATAGCCGACGCGCCGCCTCGTTATGTTCGCCGGTAAACAGAATGAGCTTCTTCAATCCAAGATGCAGCGAAGCATCTTCGAGAAGTGCCAGCATGACCGCTCGCCCCAGGCCCCTCCGGCGTCGCTCTGGCACGGTGAACACGCCCCCAACCTGCCCAAGCGAATCGAACGTTGCGTTCAATCCTGCGATTGCGACGAGGTGCGCACCTTCAGGCCGTCCCCACCAGTGGCCTTCGGTCGCCTGATTCACGAACGCGTCTCTCCGCTGATCGAGAGTGCCGTGCACCGGCAGCCCCTCCTCCTTCAGGTACGCCGTGTTGAGGGGCTCCCAACGGTCGAAGTCAGAGGGCTCCAGCCTACGAACGAGGCTACCGGTCTCGTGACGGGCTAGCGACCTCAGGCCCAGCCGGTACAGAATCTCCTTCGAAGCATGAACGGATTGAAAGCGTCGGTTGCTGCACAGACGGCGCCAGAGTGACTCGGCGGCCGTCCATTCCCCTACCACTCCCGTGATCGGAGTAGGCTCGCCCTCGCACGCCGAGAGGATCGCGTCCGCCAGATCATCGCGCCCTCCAGTTTCGGCGAGCAGATTCCCACGCCGCGTAAGAGCGAAGACGGATACCACTTCCCCGGCGTCTTCGATGTAGCGGTAGTTCCCTGAATTCATTCCTTCGCCCAGGCGAAAACCATGTGCGACGAGATTGGAGAGGAGAAACAGCGATGTCTCCACATGTTGCCGCAGGAACGCCCGTGCCATTTGAACGTTCGACTCCGTTACCTCTCGTGTTCGCATCTGGCTTCACTGACGCCTGACGTTCGCAATGAGCCGCGGCGCGTCATCGTCAATCCGGCGCCGTCGGCTCCAACGCCTTGATGCTCATTCAGCCCTCCCCCTGCACCTACCAACTGGGTAGGCACAGCGCAGGGACATGCGCGTATCCGCGCAGGAGGAGCGCCGAATGAGATTCTACAACCGGCAACATCGGCACGATTGCGGAATCGATCTTCACGTCAAGACGATGTACGTCTGCATCCTGGACTCGGCCGGCCAGATGCTCGTGCATCGCAATCTGCCATCGACGCCTGAGGCGTTCCTCGAGGTCGTCGCCCCGTACCGGGAGGATCTGGCGGTGGCGGCCGAGGGCAGGTGCACGTGGTAGTGGCTGGCGGACGTCTGCGCCGCGGAGGAGATCGCGTTCGTGCGGGGTCACGCCCTGGCGATGAAGGCCACGGCGGCAAGGCCAAGAACGACACGATCGACTCGCACACGATCGCGCGCCCGCTGCGCGGCGGTCTGGTGCCGCAGTCCTACGTCTACCCGGCGGCGAGGCGGCCGACCCGGGATCTCATTCGGCGCCGGCTGCATCTGGTCCGCACGCGCGGCGAGCTCCTGGCGCACATGCACAGTACGCGCGCCCAGGACAACCTGCCCGCTTTCGAGCGACGCCTCGCGTATCCCGCCCACCGTGACGGGGTCAGCGCGCAGGTCGCCGACCCGAGGGTGCGCAAGCGTATCGAGGTCGACTGCGGGCGAGCCACACGTCTCACGCGAGCCTCTCGGAACCGAGCTCGTCACCGATCGTGACCACGTGTGCGCCGCAGAGCGCCCACGAGCCGACGATCCTGAGCCACGGGTCCGGCAGCGAGCAGCTTTGATGGGACGTCCGCTCCCTCCCCCGCCCATGCACACGCGTTCACGGGATGGGCTGCCCCTCCCCCGAGCCTGGCGACAACGGACGCGCGCACGCGACGTCGCTCGTTCTGACGAGGCCGGTATGGGGGCCCGAATGAGTGTCTAGGCCGCGAGGGTCTCACGACCCTCGCGCGTCGCTCCGCGAAGCGTGAGCCTCAATAGGTGTTGGGCCCCATCCCCACAGCGGAATGGAAACCTGCGCTGGAAACGAAGACGGCACTGAAGGGAACGCGGTGATTCGGAGTCATCTCTTGCGGTCGCGCGTCTTCTTGATTCGACGACCGGACGGAGAAGATCTGTGCCCTTGACGAGGGGAAGGCTGATAGGTGTTAGGCCGAGAGCATCTTGTTGCCGAACATCTCCGCTTCAAAATCCCGAAGGGAGTAGTGATACGGCTCGCGAATGCTGTTCTCGACACGAACCATGAGCGCCGACGCCGTCAACAAGACCACACTCCTGACAGACGCGTCCGCCAGATGTCGCTCAAGCTTCGCAACGTCGCTGTCGCGAGATGCGGACGACACGACTACGAGGTACGACCTAGCTATTCCCTCGTGTTCAAGACGCCGGGCCGTCGTCTGAACGTACTCGAAGAACTTGCGATCTTCGGTGCCGACCGAATAGCCATCCGCGCGGACCTTCGCATCGACGATGAGAGCAAAACCGACCCGGCGAGCGATGGCCACGCAGTCAGGTCGGCGGCCGGCGCCCTGACCTAGAGGGTGTGGACCTCGAAGCCGAGACACGCAAAGGCATCCGCCACCCGCCGCTCGAAGAGAACGCTCGGGGTTGCCGCCGGGTCATCGAACGGCGCTCGCTCCCCTCGGGCCAAGACATCAAGATACTGCAGCGATGCCGGGAGGAATAGATGGAACGCTGGCACTGGCACCAGTGGCCTCTCGGAACGGCTCGACCTGGCCGACTTACGGCTGACCCAACCCGGATACTCCAAGATCTGGCGGAGCTGCTCGTCTTGTGATTGCTCGAGCCATGCCCGAAACGCTAGGCGGAATTGAGTGGCTGGCCGATTCGGGTTGCCGATGGAGTGAGTCCTGGTCTTGAGCTCGCGTGTGGCGATCTCAAGCTCCCTACTGGTTGGAATCTTCTGAAGGTGAAGACAGACCTTGGCGTAGTCCTCGAACAGCACCTCGTCGGTCAACGGTTGCTGCCATTCGGACGGCGTGGCCCCCGCCTCTCTGGCGAGATCAGAGTGTCGAGGCCAGTAGTATTGAACTGCGCTGGGCTTAATGCCCGTAAGCTTCGCAAAACGGGGGGCGACTCCGAGCGTCGCGGTGGCGCTGCGGAAAGCTTGGAGGATTTCGTCCCTGCTACGTCGCATTTACAGAAAGCAGTCTACCCTGTCGACCCTGCTTCTGGACTTCGGCCTAACTACTGTCTCAGTAGACCCTCGGGCTCCGCTGCAGCCAACAGCGGCCGAGTCGACAGAGTGTCGCTCCCTATTTTCTGGAGACGCAAGTACTTCGGCTGATGGCCCGCCAAAGGCAGCGTGGCGTTGGCTGCGGGAATCAGTCTCCGGCGGCCGCTGTGGCAGCGAACGCCCACCGGCCGTCGGGGACGACGCCGCCGAACCTCCATGGACGGAGCGGGTTGGCATGTCTCTCGCTCACGGATTCCGCAATTGGCTGCAGCGAGCCTCGCAGCCAACCGTGGCGACATCGCACCGTATGCCCCCGCAAGTCGATGGCGCCAATGTCCTCGCAATGGACAGAGGTGCGCGCGCGACCGGCGTTGGCTGCGGACCTGCGCCTTGGCTGCGAACGTTTCGCAGCCATGCACCCGGCGCCCCGTCACAACCAGACGCGATTGGCTGCGACAGTTCGCAGCCAATCGCCCACCGGCACCGGGCACGCGACCGATCGAGCGGGCTCCGCACGCCGAGTCCCCCCTTGTTCAACGCGTGCAGATACGTCATCGTCGTCGCGACGTCCGCATGCCCAGGCAACTCCTGGACGGTGCGCCCGTCGTACCCCCGCTGCAGGAGGTGGGAGGCATAGCCGTGCCGCAGCACGTGCGGACCGACGACCTTCGTGATGCCTGCCGACCGCGCCGCCGCGGTGACCTCGCGCTGAATCACGGACTCGTGGAGATGGTACCGACACGGCAGCCCCCTCGCGGATCGCGGCAGATCCGCGCCGCCGGGAACACGAACGGCCACGTCCACGCCGTGCCGGCGTTCGGATGCCCGAGGCACGGCGGCAGACTCCCGAACGCCGCGTACGGGTCCTTCACGGGAATCAGGTAATCAACCGCGCGCGGATCCGTGCGGTAGCCGTCCTTTCGCGAGCTGCGATACCATACGCCGGTCACGCCAGAGAGGGATATGCCAGTGCCGACACGCTATCCACGAGAGCAGATGCATCGGATCCGGTATACGAAGCTCACGCCCGAACAGATTGGCAGCAAATTGTCGGCGGCAGCTGCCGGCCCGGCAAGCGCATCGCCGTTGTCGGAGGCACTGACGGGCCGATCGCTGAGAATCGTGCTGGACGGCAGTCCTGCGCTGAGCTACCGCTTCACCGACAGGACTCGTCTGTCGCTCGTCGAGGGCGACACCGCAGCCGTGCAGAGCGGCTATGCCGCACTCACCCTGGATCGGCTCGTCCTGTTCTCGCACCTGATTCCAGGCACCCAGCGCGGCTACACGGTGGTCATCGACCAGGAGACGCAACTCGCTACTGTCTTCGAGGTGTGGTTCAGCGGGTACGAGGACAACCGCGAAGTACAACGGCATATTTCCCATGGGTATGTCGAGCAGGCCGGGGCGCCGGTCCCTGCTGCGCGGCACGGCATCACCAACCGCATCGAAGGCAAGGGCTTCTACTGGCAGCAGGACACCGGCGCGGAGACGCTCGAGTTCTTCCCGAGCGTCATGTATTCGAATTTCGTCGAGGTCACGCGCTTCGGCGGCGAGCTGAGCTTCTGCGCGCCGTCCGACTACATTCGCATCGACGACAACAAGTACATCTATTCCCGCGTGGAGGCCGAATTCTCCGGCACGATGACCACGTATGTGCTCGACGTGAACCGCGTCGAGCAAATCGGTGTGCGCCTCGGCTTCGACGAGACCGACGCCCTCGAGTACTACCTGTTCACCGGGCGGGGCGAGTGGGTCGGTCAGATCGCGCAGTTCGAGCCGTTCGGCGACGTGGGCGCGACGATTCCACTGGGCAACCGGCCCGCTTCACCGGCGAAGGGCTGGCGCCCCGTCTATCGACCGCTGAAGACGAACCCGATCATGACCAGGTCGGAGGTGGACGCCGCCGTCGCGAAGAACCGGACGGTGTTCCCCGAGGCCAGCGCGATGGCTGGCAACAAGGGGCCAATCAGCCGCTTCCTCGCGGGAAAGGCGCTGACCCTTCGCTACGACGACGGGATGGCCATCGAATACCGGTTCGACGGGATCCAGACGCTGCGCTGGCGGAGAGCCGGCGACGGTGCGTGGCGCGAGGAGCGCTACGAATCCTGGGAGTCCGCACCTGGCGTCATCATGTTCGGCCACCTGCTAAGTGGAGCACTCGATCACGATGCATTCTCCATCGTCGTGGACTTCGATCACGCACTGGTCACGTGTCTCCACGCCACAATGGGCACGCCGTATATCGGGAACGAAGCCGCAGTGCGGACCGTCTTCGGTATCGTGGAGATGGAGGGGTTGACGCCGCCGCCACGGTACCGCCGTCACACCTATACGGACGAACTGGTCGGGAGAGCAGTGACATGGAACTACTCTCCGGGCCTGACATCGATGCACCTCTACTCGACACCGCATTCGCTCTCCTGGATCATCTTCCTGGAGAATGGGGCTGGCGGGATGGAATGGAGCGGTCCGGCGTCGTATGTGAAGATTCGCGACGAACTGTGTCTGGCCTACTGGCTGGAAGAGGCGTGTAACGGCACGCTCGGCACGATTCTCGTCAACATGCGGACGATGCGTAACTGCGGCGTCGATTATGCGGCCAGGCCGAACGGTCTGCGTCTGAGCGCGGTCGGCGCGCACGCACGTCACGCCGGTCGGTTCAACGTTCTGAAGTACTTCGCGTCGTAGCAGCCTCCGTAGCGGGCGTTGCACCGGCGAATGCGAAGGTGACACAACTCGTCGGCTCTGTGCCGGGAGTCGCCCCCGGTGCCGTCGAGCGGCGCAACTCACGGGCGCATGAATATCGAGAGCACGGTATGAGCACGTCAGCCTTGTCTACGCGCCGTTCGTTCATCCAGACAGCGGGAGCAGCACTGTCGGTGCCGCTGGTCGCCGCAAGCGCTTCTGTGGACGCAGCCGAGGAACCCAATCCGCTGGCGGCGCGGCTCGCACATCTCGAGGATCTGAACGCGATTCGCGCGCTGAATCATCAGCTCGCGAGACACCTCACCGCCGGCACGGGCGACCCCATAGCGGCAGTGTTCGCCGATCCTGCGAACGCACGGATCAACCCGGAGGTCCGCGGTCTGGTACCGGACGGCTTCGGAGATTTGGACACGATCGATATCGCGCCGGATCGGCAAGTCGCCACTGCGGTGCTGCACTACACGGTGCACGTGGAAACCCCCATCGGGCCCGATTGTCCGCTCGTGGAGATGGCTCGCCAGCAGGGCGGCGGGATTGTGCGGCGAACCGAACACCGCGTGTTCGAGCATGCCTACGTTCGACGCGACGGGATCTGGAAGATCCAGCGGTCCGCGTGTCGCCTGCCCTGAATCGCGACCTCGCGAGACGGCTCGAACGGCCCGAACTCATGCACGTGAGTCAAGTCTGCCCGCGTGCCGTTCGGGACGTCTCGCCGAGCACGGAGTGTGGGCGAGAGATACTGCCAGCCTAGCAAAGCGGAGCCACCGCCGACAGGCTCGACGGTCAGGGGCGGAGCCTCGCTGTGACTCTCGTGGCGGGCCAGGCGAACCCGCCGAGGGTGTATCATCCCCCCTGCTACACGCTTCACAGAGAGGAGTTGCGATGGTTACGTCATCCCGCCGCGAGTTCCTGAAGCAGGCATCCTTCTTCCTCGCCGCGTCCGGCCTGGGCCTCGAGCGGGCCTGGGCGACGGACCCCACCTACGTCATGGCCGAGACGTCCTTTGGCCGCATTCGTGGAATTGACGCCAGCGGGATCAAGATTTTCAAGGGCGTGCCGTACGGCGCCAGCACCGCCGGCAGGAACCGATTCATGCCGCCGGTCGATCCCTCCAGGTGGACGGGCGTGCGGGATGCGCTGACCTGGGGTTCGAGCGCTCCCCAACGCGAGCCGGGCGTGCGCGCAACGACGTCGCGGCTGGCGGTCGCGGCGGCCGGCCTGCCTCCTGAGAGCGAAGACTGCCTGGTGCTCAACGTCTGGACGCCGGCCCTTGGCGACAACCGGAAGCGACCCGTGCTGCTCTGGTGCCACGGTGGTGGGTTCGCGTCCGGGTCGGGGTCGTCGCCCGTCACCGAGGGCGCGAACCTGGCGCGCCGCGGCGACGTGGTCGTGGTGACGATCAACCACCGGCTGAATGTCCTCGGGTTCACGTTTCTCGAGGCACTCGAGGGGCCGGAGTTCGCGCAGTCAGGGGATGTCGGCATGCTCGACATCGTGCATGCGCTCCAGTGGGTGCGCGAGAACATCGAGCGGTTCGGCGGCGACCCGAATCTGGTCACCGTGTTCGGACAGTCCGGTGGCGGACGCAAAGTGGCGACGCTGCTCGCGATGCCGTCTGCGAAAGGGCTCTTTCACCGGGCCATCATCCAGAGCGGCGCCACGCTCAGACTGGTCGAACGCGATCAGGCAACCCGCGTCGCCACGGAACTGCTGTCGACGCTGGAGATCGACCGGTCCCGTGCACGCGATCTGCAGCAGGTGCCCCTCGACCGCCTCATGAGCGCGTACTTCGCGACCGTGCGCCGCATGAACGTCGATCAGATGACGCAGGGTTTTTCGCCCACGATGGACGGGCACGTCGTGCGGCAGCATCCCTTTCATCCGACTGCGTCCGACGTTTCTCCCGACGTGCCCCTGATGCTGGGATCGACACGCACCGAGCTGACCTCGAGCGCCAACGCTGCGGCGTTCTCGCTCACCGAGGACGGCATGCGCACACGCGTGCGAGAACTGCTGGGCGAAGCCGCGGGACGCGTCATCGACGTGTATCGCACGACGAATCCGGGCGCATCTCCATCGGACATCTACTTTCTCATTGCCAGCGACGAGCGCTATGGTGTGCCGGTAATGAAGATTGCCGAGCGGCGCGCAGCGCTCGGCCAGGGACACGTGTATCTCTATTACTTCCGCTGGGAGACGCCACTCGACGGAGGCCGGCTCAGGTCCCCACACACGGTTGAGATTCCGTTCGTGTTCGACAACCTGGGGGCTTCGCGGCTGACCTCCGGCAGCCCGGAGGGGCCGGCGCTGGCAGGCAGGGTCAGTGATGCCTGGCTTGCGTTCGCCCGGACGGGGAACCCGTCGATTGACGCACTGCCGGCATGGCGCGCATTCGACGCGGCGAGTCGGGCCACGATGGTGTTCGATAACCAGAGCGTCCTGGTGAACGACCCGATCCGGCAGGAACGTCTGGTGATGTTCGACGCGCTGGGGCTGGCCTGACCCTTGGCCTGCTGCCAGGGGACCGGCACAGGCATCCGGCTCGATGCGTGCGCAATCGACTCATCTGGAGCCGGTCACGGGTCCTTGGACCGCTATGCGGCCCGAAACGCGAATTTGTACTCGTTGTCCCGCCCGCATAGCGGTCCTAGCCGCGCTTCGCGGCGGTGCCGGCTGGAGCCGGCCCCCCCCGACTCAGAAGGGAGATCCCACCCAATGATGAGCATCGCTGCAACGAAGAGTGCGTGCGGAGTTCTTATCGCCTCGATCGTGGCCGTCTCGATGTCGTGCTCGACTGCCGATAGCACATTCACGATCGTCGGTCGCGGCGCTCCGCTCGTGCCGACCATTCCTGCGGATCTGTGGGTGGATCCGTCGGACCACGAGGCGTTTCCGCCGGCGGAGATCGAAGGATATCCGGAGCGACACTGGCTGGTCGGGCCCCACACAATGCCAGGGCCGGGCGACACGGTCGGATTCCTCGGCTCAGCCCGGAACGGCGCGGCGCCCGAGGGAATCGAGCCACTCGCCGTTGACCTCTTCACGTCCAAGGACTTCTATGCCGACCGGGCGCTCTGGTCCGATCCGCGCTATTTCCGCTGCAATAGCCCCTATGCCCTCGAGGCACAGTGGCGCGACGGAACGATCGGCGACGACCCGCCCCGCTCGGCTGCCTGGGGATACTGCGACCGGGATTACCCGCGCGAAGCCATCGTCAGCCCCTACGCCTTCGAGACGGCCGAGGCCCACTACGCGGCCCTGCTCGCAGAGACGCGGAGCCGTGGCGGGCCAACCGAGCACACCTACGCAACGGTGCCCGGCGAATGGAGCGGCCGCTACATCTGGCGGCGCGGGCAGAACTGGTACGCGGAGCTGCTGTGGAACCAGTTTCCGACAATTCTCTCGCTGCTCACGGAAGAGTACCAGACGCGCATGGTGCAGGAGGCCTACCATCAGGGGAATACGAACGCCGCGCACTGGCCGGCGCAGTACTGCTGGCCAGAAGGATTCATGCGGCGCTGGCACTACCACGCCGTCACGAACCAGCCTCATGCGATCCTCGTGACGCCGTTGCTCGTGCAGATCTCGGCCGGTGATGCGGACAACTTCGTCACCAACGTGCACGTCGGCCGGTCGTTCAGCATGGAGGGCGGCGTGCCACGCCTGGGTGCCGAGGTGGCGCGCTGGTACGGCGAGACGATCGGCTTCTGGGACGGCGACGCCCTCATCACCTGGACATCCAACATCCAGGGCTGGAAGGTGCACGGCAATCCCGAGTTCTCGAGCAGGCTGCAGGCCGTCGAGATCTACACGCCGACCCGCGATGCGGCGGGCAACGTCACCGGCCTCAACCACGAGGGTGTCTTTTACGATCCCGAGGCGCTCGTGCAGCCTATCCGGATGATCCGTACCCTCGAACGGACCAGCGGCTTCGATACAGGCGACCCGATCATCTTCATCGAGTGCGTGCCGACAATCTACCCGATTGACGGCCTTGCGACACCGGTGTCCCCACGAAGGGTGATCCAATACCAGATCCCGGACATGTTCAACCGGCCCTGGGCCGACCTCTGGGAGGAGCACCACGAGCGGGGCATGCAGCGGCCCGAAAAGGAAGACATTTTCAGCTTCAACTAATGGATCTTCCGGCGGGGCGGCTGCCAACGTCCAGAGCCCGCCGGTTGGTTCGCCATTACGCCCCCGGGCGCTATCCCGCTTACGTGCTCGCGCTGGGGGCGGGTACGTGCAATCGCGTTCGGGCGGTTTCGTGGCGACCTGACGCCGGGACCAGGCGGCCGGCTCGCCCGAGACCGTGCGGCGGCATGCCACTGTAGACGGCTTCGTACTGACCCGGCTTGACGACGTACGTCTCGTGCCAGATCCCCACGTCGCCGCGACTCGCGCCCACGCGCCGGTTGAAGTCCACCCACGCCGGCCAGTGCTGCTTGTCCTTCGCCCGGGCGTACGCTTCGAGGTGCTCGAACGACCGCCAGTACTGCACGATGACCGAGCCCAGCCCGTTGTCGCCCAGAAAGCCCGAGCCCGGACTGGCTCGCAGCTCTTTCAGCATGCGCGGCATGGCCAGCGCCACCGGGAGCCACTTGTGGACTTTCCAGGGCTTGTTGATGCGCATGCCGATCAGGAACACGACGAACTCACCGTCGATCTCTGCCGCCATCCGTTGCGGAATCACTGTCGCCATCGATTGAGTCCTGATAGCGCAGTATAGCAACGTCAGCAGCGGCGCCTGACAACCGACTCCTCAGCGTGCCGCGCCGGTACGCCAGACGTCTCTCAACTGGTGTTCGAGACATTCGCCTCGTCGAACGGCGGGGACTCACCAATAGTCTTCGGAAGTTCGGGTGCGGCGGCCCCGAATAGGCGAAGCGTCTGCTCGTCTGGCCGGCATTTCAAAACGACGGGCGCTACCGCGCGGTCTGCACCCGTCGCCGTGAACTGCACCTGACCGGTCAGAAGCGCGGCGGCCGGATTGATCAGTACGATCCGCATCGTCCGTCCGCCACCGTCGGCGACATGGGCCAGGTACTGCGCGCCGGAGGGCGGCGGCATTGGCGCCGGTTCCACCCGCGGCATTGAAGTAGCCTGCCGAGGAAGGGCGCGATTGCATACACGCTGGGCACTTCGGGGGCCCAAGCGATATGCCTCAGGCCACGTTCGAGCCAAAGACCTCGATATCGACTAGGCGAAGGCCCTTCTTGGACAGTTCCTGCCATTTCTTCTCAAAGCCGAACCAGTCGTCGTTCACCCAGAGTGCGTGGGCGTCTTTGCCGTGGCCGAACACTCCGGCGTAGCGGCGGGTCTTGCCATCCACCCACGTTTCCAGATCGATGAGGCGCAGGCCTTTGCCAGAAAGTTCCTGCCATTTGTTCGCAAAGCCCTCCCAATTGTCGCCAACCCACAACGCGTGGCCTCCGCTGCCGGCCCGGAACACACCGGCGAAGCGCCGGGTCTTGCCGTCCCTCCAGGTTTCGAGGTCGATCAGGCGGAGGTTCTTGTTCGATAGCTCCTGCCACTTCTTCTCGAAGCCCGCCCAGGTGTCGCCCACCCACAGCGCGTGACCGTCGTTGCCGGCCCGGAACACGCCGGCGAAGCGTCGGGTCTTGCCAATCATGTACGTTTCGAGGTCGATGAGGCGCAGGCCCTTGTTCGACAGCTCCTGCCACTTCTTTTCGAAGCCCGCCCAGGTGTCGCCCACCCACAGCGCGTGACCGTCGTTGCCGGCCCGGAACACGCCGGCGAAGCGTCGGGTCTTGCCAATCATGTACGTTTCGAGGTCGATGAGGCGCAGGCCCTTGTTCGACAGCTCCTGCCACTTCTTTTCGAAGCCCGCCCAGGTGTCGCCCACCCACAGCGCGTGACCGTCGTTGCCGGCCCGGAACACCCCCGCGTAACGGACGCCGGCGCTTGTTTCGATGAGATGCCTCCTGCTCTTGTGAAAGATCGTCTTGCGGACGACCTGGACCTGCTGGGGTGTCATGGTAACCGGAGGCTGGCAGGCGGAAAAGTAGCTCATGACGTTCGAGCGGTGCGGTCTGAACGTGACGCCGCCGATCTTGAAACTGGCGGGACCGCTGCAGAGATTCTCGTTCACCTTCTCCTTGTAGTATTTGGTTCCGGGGTCCGGCGGCGTATCGGAGAGCAGGTCTCCGTTCAATGCGTTGGCGCCGCCAGCCTCGACCAGCGACTCGACCAGCGCCACCTCGGGCGCACCCCAGGTCGGATGCGTGTGGAAGAGGCCGAGATAGTGGCCGAATTCGTGCGCCAGGACGAGACCGGCGCGGCTGCCGAACTTAGACGATTGGTTCGTTACCGCGACGAAGTCCACGTTCGCCGTCGGCAGTTTCGCCTGGGGCGGCTGCGCTTGGCCGGTGTCGGGCGGGTACGCAAACCAGTTGTTGGCTGGTTCGGTCTTGTCCTTGCCCCAGCGCAGGAACACAGTGAACTTGCCGCGGATCTTCGCCGCGACGGCGTTGGCCTCGATCCACCACTTCGATCCGCCGTTGTGCAGGCTGTTCAGAGATGTGCTCTTCATGGGATGCCAGTCGTTCATCGGATCGAAAGCAAAGCGGATGTCAGCGGGTGCGAAAATCTCGTTGACCATATCGACGGCAGCGGCAAAGGCTTGGGGAGTAACCGTGCATTTGCGGCCGCCGCCCGTGTCGGATAGGGGAATCGCATGAATCCGAATGGTGTAACCGATAGCCATCTCGTGCTCCTTTGATTGCGCTGCGGGACGAGCACCCTCGTTGGCCCCCCGACTCAGTCGAATTCGGCACCGCTTCAGTTGCACGGCGTGTGGCGCCTCCAGCACGAGATACTACAATGACCTCCGCTACTCGGAGCCACCACATTCTCACGCCCTCTTCAGGTGAAACGTCGCCAATGCAGAAACCGAACAGACGCGGTACAAGACAAGGGGCCGCAGGACGTTACACCAACGAGGCCGGAATCGGCAGAAGCGAGGTTCGCCGGTTGATCCGCCGGCCCGCCCGCACTTCGGCCTGCGGAGATTGCTGATGCCCGACATCCGTGCGGGCGACCGAAACGGCCGCAGGCGTTGCTGCGCGAGCGGTTTGGCGTGACACACACGCGAGGGCCCACTCGCGCCCGGACCGGGAGGGACGCGACGCCGGAGTCGCCGTCGCTCTGGTGTTGTCGAATCGCCCCGACGCTGGAGGTTCTCGCTGCCTGCTGATGGCAGACGTGCACGTGCACGATACGGATACCATCTACGTCCTCGAAGGCTCGGCGGTCATTGTCACCGGTGGCGCTGCGCAGCGCGAGGGACCACTCGACACGCTGTTATCGAACCTCCGCGGGCCGTCCGACCTGGTTCGTCGTGCTATGCTCGCGCCAATTCCGGGACGCCGTGCAACGACCGATCTCCGAGCAAGCCGATCGTTTTCTCCGTAAAGTGTGCAGCGGCCAGCTGGCCACTGCCAGGCGGCTGCTCGAACGAACGCCGGCCATCGCGAGCGAGAGCATCCACACGGCCTGCGCGGCTGCCGACGCCGATGCCGTCGAGGCGTGGCTTCGCCGCGATCCCACGTGCGTCTCGCAGCGCCGCTGGGAAGCCGGCTGGACACCTATCCTCTTTCTGTGCGCGTCGCCGATGCATGCAGTTGATCCGCAGCACGCCGCCGCGAGTCTGCGGTGCGCGCACCTCCTCCTCGACGCCGGCGCGGACCCGAACGCGTTCACACTCTCCGATCCGGCCAATCCCCAGGCAAAGCTCCCGGCGCTCTATCGCGCCTGCGTGAGCAACAACGCCCCGGTCGTGCGGCTTTTGCTGGAACGAGGCGCAGACGTCAACGATGGCGAGTCGGTGTATCACGCGGCGCAACTGAACCACCGCGAGTGCCTGGAACTGCTGCGCACGCACGGTGCGGAGATCAGCGCGTCGCACCCGGTCTGGAACAACACGCCTCTCTACTTCCTGGCCGGCGACGGCAGCACCCGTGCACGCGAGGGTATGCGGTGGCTGCTCGAACAGGGCGCCAATCCCGATGTCCCGAGTGGACCGCAACGCGAGACACCGCTGCACGCCGCCGTGCTCCACGGCCACCCGGCCATCGTCTCGTTGCTCCTCGATCACGGCGCGACGCCGGATTCACCTCGCGGAGACGGACGAACCGCCTGGGTGTTGGCACTCCGAAACGGCCGCGACGAGATCGCCCGCCGTTTGCAGGCCGCCGGCGCGAAGCCGGTGGCTCTGACACCCGTCGACAATCTGCTGTCGACCTGCATGCGAGGTGACGAGTCCACGGCACGCGAGCTCGCGACGACCGACCTCATGACCTCCATGACCGCCGAGGATCGGGCAGCGCTCATCGCCGCGGTGAGCGACGATCGGCTGGCGGCCGTGCGGACCATGATCGGCATTGGTTTCGATCCGCGATGGGAAGGCCCGCACGGAGGCACGGCCCTTCACTGGGCCGCGTGGCGGGGCAGGACCGACATGGTGCGTCTGCTCCTCGAGCGTGGCGCGCCCGTCAACGTGCGCGATAGCGAGTACGGCAGCTCACCCATCGCCTGGGCGGCGCACGGCTCGAAGTACTGCCGCGGGGCCGGCAACGAGGACTACCGTGCCATCGTCGACACGCTGATTGACGCGGGGGCCACGTATGACGCGGCGACCAACCGGTGGAACGAACCGCCGCAGGGCATGGCGAGCCGTCCAGTACGCGGCCGGCTGATCGAACGAGGGTTCGTCCCGTTGACATCGATGGGCAGGCGGAGGATGCGCTCGCCACGCGGTCGCGAGCGGTAGGATCTCGAACTGGGAGAATGGTACTCACGGTCCGCCGGCGTCGGTGCACAGTGCATCGACGTCGACCCGGCACTCGAGGCCCTCGATGAGGATGATCTGTCCTCGACCGAACATGCCGACGCGCCAGCTGTCGATCTCCAGACGTTCCCGAAGCTCGATCTGCCGACCGTCCTGCCAGACGTAGAGTACAGCGCGGACGGCCGCCGCCTGCTTGTAGTGATCGAACTTCTCGCCCAGGTCGTCGTCGATGGTGCTCGGGCTCTGTACTTCGACCGGGACCCCATGATTCAGCACCGTGTCCGGATTGCTCGGATCCGTCTCGACCGGGCCGCATACCACGGCGGCAGCCGGGTAGGTGGCCAGCCCGGTGGTGGACACGCGGATGCGGAGATCGGAGCTGTACACGCGACACCGTCCGCGGAACTGATGCCGGACCGGTGATGCGACATCACTCAGGAACCCGTGTGCGTTCCTGCACGCGCGCGCCCGACAGGATGTTCGCCAGCCCGTAGTGGCCTTCGTGACAGGCGACTTCGTACGGGCGTTCGTCCGTCCTCCACAGCGTGTTTTCGAGCGTCCACGGCGTCGCGAACGTCTGCGGATCGGTCAGCGTGAGCTGGTAGATAATCGCGTCGGCGTCGACCCGCGTGAAACGCTCCACCAGGCGCAGGTATCGCGTTGCTCCCCTGACGTTTCCCTTGTCGTTGAAGTTCGTCGTCTCGACGACGAGCGTCTGGCCCTCCCACCAGCCGCGTGGGTCGCCGAGCCGCTGCCGGATGCCTGGCCCGAGGCGGGACGGCGATCGAGCGGCACGATGCGGACCTCTTGCATCATCTCGGTCACAATCGACACGTAGTCGGGCGCCTGGAAGATCTGGTGATAGTTGTTGTAGAAGGGATTCGGAGAGAACAGCCCTCCAGTCGTAATGCACCGCTCGTCGTAGCTGCGATCGGTATAGGTCTCCACAGCGAGCGCACCGACCACCACTTCGCCTCACGGCGGAGCGGCGATACCACGCTCGACTGGCTCCGGCTTGGCGGGGCGTGAGCCCAGCGCAACGGTTCGCGGAACATGCCGTCACACCGCACGGCGGCTGGGACGGTGCTCGGGGTTGTGGCGCTGCTGGCAGCGTACCTGCCGGCCGGCCGCGAGGCGTGCATCAACCCGGAGGCGGCCCCGCGTTGCGACGGACCTCTGGCCCACAGCCTCACACTCCGCCAATCGTCCCCGTGCTGTCGCCGAACGAATCCCGTTCCACGCCGACTTTGTCGAGAATCGTCAGGTGGAGGTTGGCGAGCGGGGTCGTTTCGCGCAGCTCGATGTGCTGACCTCCCCGGAGGGCGCCGTCGCCGCCCCCGACGAGGATGGTCGGGAGTGGGTGTCCGTTGTGCCGGTCGCTGTTGGACATGTTCGAACCGTACAGGAACATCGCGTGGTCCAGCAGTGTGCCGTCGCCGTCTGGAATGGCGGCGATCTTGTCGAGGAACGCGGCAAAACGTTCCATGTGCCACGTCTGAATCCTGACGAGCTTCTCGAGCCGGCTCAGATCGTTGGCGTGATGCGAGACAGGATGAAAGGAGTCCGACACGCCGATGTGGTTGTAGGTGCGGTTGGTGCCCTCGGCCACCATGATGTAAGAGGCCACGCGCGTGAGATCCGCCTGGTACGCCAGCGCGATCAAGTCGAACAGCAGGTCAACCTGCTCGCCAAAGGCGTTCAGCTCCCCGATCGGCACCCCGGGCACGTCGATGCCCGACAGGTCGCGGCTCGCGGCCACTTCCACCCGACGCTCGATCTCACGCACCGTGTCCAGGTAGTTGTCCAGCACCACCCGATCCCCCGGATCCAGATCCCGCCGCAACGCGCGCGTGCGGTCACGGATGCGGTCCAGCAGGCTCATCGTGTGGTTCGAGATGGCAGTCCGCTCCTCGGGCGTATCTCCCTCCCCGAACAGCTGCATGAACACCTTGCGGGGATTGTGCTCCATGGGCAGCGGGGAATGCGGATCGCGGAAGGAGAGCGTGGCGTTGTAGTAGCAGCCCGCTCCGCTGCAGGCCGCCGCCTGCTGGGTGGTTTCCGCCGCCACTTCCAGGGACGGCAGCGTGGTGTCCTGGCCGATGTGCCGCGCCACCACCTGATCGAGCGTCATGGACATGTTCGCACCGGCAGAACCCCTGTCGGGCCTGATCCCGCTCAGCCACGTGGCCGGTGCGAGGCTGTGCACGCCACCCACCATGGCCCGGTTCTCGAGGTTCCCGAACGAGGTGACATGACGCTTGTGCAGCTCCAGCGACGACATGATCGGACTCAGCGTGAAGTCGGCACCCGAGCCGCTGGGCGTCCACCGGTCCATCTGTGGTCCGTGCGAGGTATTGCCCATGATCGCACCGTGCGGAATGTAGAAGAACCCCACGCGCAGCTTCGGCCTGGCAGCCGTCTGCGAGAGGGCGGTCGCAGCCGGGATCATGGCATCGAGCAGCGGCAGGGCCAGCGCAACACCGGCGCCTCGCAGCACGGTGCGACGGGACAGGTGTCGTTTCGTCAGGAACATGGAGAGCTCCTTGTGAAGCTGTCAAACGCGTGATGCGGCAGTACGATTCGAATTCTTCATGTTGAATTCTGAGTTCTGAGTTACACGCGTCAGTCCCCTTTCGCCTGCATCCGGAACGCATCGCTCGTCACAATGCCGGAGACAATGGCCGACAGCCGATAGTCCTCTGCCGCGGCCCGGCGGACCACGGCGCGGACCTGGGGCATGTCGAATGGCTCGAGCTCCCGACCCAGCGCATACAGCATCAGCTTTTCGGTGAGCGCGTGCACGAACAGGTCGGTGCCGCCGAACAACGCCGCGCGCAGCTCGACTGGGCCATCGACGGCCCGCCCGTTCGGCAGCACCGTGCCGGCGTCAATCGGAGCATCGGCTTCCTCGTCCCGCTCGCGCCATCGGCCGATGGCATCGAAGTGTTCCAGGGCGAACCCGATGGGATCGATGACGCCATGACACTGGTTGCAGCCCGGGTTGGCGCGATGACTTTCGAGTCGCGCCCGCAGCGTCATGGGCACGTCGTCATCGGGATTGGAGAGATCGGTTTCCACGTCGGGCGGCGGCGGTGTCGGCGGCGTTCCCATCAGCTTGTCCATGACCCACGCGCCACGCAGCACCGGCGAGGTGCGATTCCCGTACGAGGTCCGCAGCAGCACGGCACCCTTCCCCAGCAGCCCCCACCGCCGGACATCGTCGAGCTGCACGCGCCGGAACTGCGGGCCCAGCACCGAAGTGATTCCGTAGTGCTTGGCCAGCCGCTCGTTCAGGAACGTATGGTCGGCCGTGAGCAGCTCGCTCACGTTGCGATCCTCGAGCAGCACGCTTGCCACGAAGGACTCGATCTCGGCGGCCATGTCCCGTCGCAACTGCTCGCTGAACGTTGGAAACAATTCCGGATCCGGCTCCACGTCGCCGAGGTTGTCCACGTCCAGCCACTTGAGGGCGAAGTTGCGCACGAGGGCCGTCGCGCGCGGGTCGTCCAGCATCCGGCGTGCCTCCTGCTGGAGCACCTCCGGGTCGGTCAGTCTGCCCGCATCAGCCAGATCCAGCAGTTCGTCGTCCGGCCCCTGGCTCCAGAGGAAGAAGGAGAGCCGCGACGCCAGCTCCAGACGGTTCAGGGCGAATTCGGCGCGATCCTGTGCCCCCTCGGGAGTCCGGATTACCCGGTAAAGGAACTCAGGGCTCACCAGCACCGCTGCGATGACCCGCTCGATACCTGCATCGAATCCGCCTCCGCCTGGCGACATCGGCGCGGCGGGTCCACGTGCGCCTGACGGCTCCAGCGCGGCACGCCCACCCGGATCCCCTGACGGCATCGCCGGGGTCTGCCATCCGCGATCGAAGAACCCCATGAGCTCATCGATGTCTTCGTCCGTCACCGGCCGGCGGAACGCGCGGCGGGCAAGGTGTTCCGAGATGCGGCGGGCGCAGGCGCGTTCATCGGCAGCTTCGGCAGTGTCGGGGCGCCCCTGAGGTTCTCGAAGGGTTGAAGGTCGACAGATGAAGATGCGCTGGCGACTGAGGGTGTCGGACACCCCCGGAGAATTGAACGGACCCACGATCCGAACGCCATCCACGAGCCGCGGCGCCCGGTGGCCCCGGCTGAACTCATCGCCGGGCAGCACCGCCACGAACTCATCCGATTCGACACGGGCGCGCTCGATGAAAGTTACGGCCACATCACGGGTCCCGGCCTCGACGTGCACGGGGATATTCGCGAATCGCGCCATGACCTCGGCGCGTCCGGGCGCTCCGGCGCGCTCGACAATGCGCAGGTCGTCCAGCCCTCCCAGCGACTCGCGAAACACTTCGCGGCCGTCCACCAGAACGATCAGCGTATGGCGCGTCTCCAGTGCATAGGTATAGAGGTCGATGCCCAGATCCGGAATCGTGAACCGGTACTCCCCATCCGCGGGGAAGTTATGTCTGAACGTCACTCCGCCCCGCGTGCCGAGTGGCAGTCCGTCGATGTGGACCGCCTGGTCGCCGTCCGGCTGTCGGTAATGTGCGCTGGAGGGCTTCGGTACAGAGTCGCCCACGGCGAGCCGTGCCGCGAGTCGCGCAGCCGCGACGTACTGATCGAGGAAGGCGGGCGAGATGCTGAGCGCCGCGGCGATATTGTCGAACCCGTGGACCTGGATCTCCGCCGGCAGAAGTTGCTCGGCATCGAGCTCGATACCCAGCAGATCGTTGACCGCGGTTCCGAACTCCGTTCGTGTGAGGCGTTGAATCGGGACGTGGCCGGCAACGCGGCCGCCAGGGGCGGCATCGAGAGTTGCCTCGAGCCACGCCACGAACGCGTCGACTTCGCGCTGATCCGGCTGGCGGCTTCCGGGCGGCGGCATCTGCCGGCCGCGCAGTTTGCGCAGGGCAGCTTCCCAGACGCCGGCATGTTCGTGCACTGCGTCCAGCGTCAAGGCGTCGAAGGCCACGCCTCCAGCACGCACCGCCGGGCTGTGGCACCCGGCGCAGTAGGTGCCGATCAGTATCCGCGCCTGTTCGGCGCCGCCGTCCTGTGCCAGGACCGCAGGAGCCGCGGTCTGTCCGAGAGCGACAACCGTCGCCGCGGCAAGGGCGAAGCCGATACAGATGGCCCGCATCATAGGGCTCACCTCGTCGCCAATCCTACGAACGGCGGTTGACGTCAGCCGTGGTTGAGTTCGGTCGTGGGGGCCGGCTCTCAGCCGGCCCGGCGAGACGTCTCGAATCACCGACCCGTTGGAGATGATAGCCCGCCGCGAGCGGAATCCGCCAGGGCGGTGTCGCTCGACGATGAAGCACCCGCATCTGCACTTGCGGCTGTCCGATGGATGTGCCGCGCCATCGGTGTGCTATCGTTCGTGATTCGTTGGCGCCTACCTGTCTCAGGGCTGTGCCGTGGCCAATCCGAGCGATCTCTGGGATGAACCGCGCCCGTGGCGCTGCCCGATGGGATGACCGGGCTCCTCTGTGCCCTTCGTCCACCGGATGACCGAATGAGCCTGCTTGGACGGCGGCTTGGTCCGTTCGAGATCGTCACGCTGCTCGGGAAGGGCGGCATGGGCGAGGTGTACCGCGCGCACGATGCACGTCTGAGGCGCGATGTCGCCATCAAGGCACTTCCCGCCGAGCTCGCCCTGGAGCCGGATCGGCTGGCGCGTCTGCGGCGAGAGGCGCGGATGCTGGCGGCGCTCACCCATCCCAACGTCGCGGTTCTCTATGGTCTGGAGGAGTCGGACGACGGCACCTTCCTGGTGATGGAGCTCGTCGAGGGCGAGACCCTGGACGAGCGGCTCGCGCGGACCGGTCCGCTGGCGTGGAACGAGGCACTGACGGTCGCCACGCAGATCGCCGACGCCCTCGGCGCGGCGCACGCCAAGGGGATCGTCCACCGTGACGTGAAGCCCACGAACATCAAGCTCACGCCCGACGGACGGGTCAAAGTGCTGGACTTCGGCCTGGCCAAGTCGCACGGGCGAGGCGGGCCGACCGACGAGACGGTCCTGCGGCCGACGCTGTCTGGATTGGAGACGCAGCCGGGAATGATCATCGGCACGCCCACCTACATGAGCCCCGAACAGGTACGCGGTCAGGCAAGCGACCATCGGTCGGATGTCTGGGCGATCGGGTGTGTGCTGTACGAGCTGTGCACCGGGGCACGGGCGTTCTCCGGCGCGACCCTGCCGGACACGCTGGCGGCCGTGTTGCAGTGTGAGCCCGAGTGGCGCGCGCTGCCGGCCACGGCACCCGGTGGCCTTCAGGCGTTTCTCGCGCGATGTCTCGCGAAGGACCCGGCCTGGCGCTGGCAGAGCGTCCCCGATCTGCACGAGGCGCTGACGCAGATCGGTCCCGGCCGCGGCTCGACACCTGGACGGGGACGCATGGACGGGCTGGTCGTGCTGCCGCTGCGCAATCTCTCCGGCGACCCGGCCCAGGACTACTTCGCCGACGGCATGACCGAGGCGCTCATCTGGGATCTGGCGAAGCTCCGGGCCCTCCGCGTCATTTCACGGACCTCGGCGATGGTCTACAAGAACACCAGTCTGCCACTGCCGGAGATCGCGCGGGCGCTGCACGTGGATGGCGTGATGGAGGGGTCGGTCGTGCGCGACGGCCAGCGAGTGCACATTCGGGCGCAACTGATCGACGCCTCCACGGACACGACGGTGTGGGGAGGCAGCTACGAACGCGACCTGAAGGACATTCTGATCCTGCAGAGCGAAATCGCCCGGACCATCGCCCGCGAGATCCAGGTGGTGGTGACGCCGGAAGAGATCCGGCACCTCGCCGAGGGCGCCCGCACGGTGGATCCGGTCGCCTACGAGGCGTATCTCAAGGGTCAGTTCCACTGGGGCAAGCTCACGCCGTCCGAT
This sequence comes from uncultured Bifidobacteriaceae bacterium, assembly GCA_964505975.1. Taxonomy (GTDB): domain Bacteria; phylum Acidobacteriota; class Vicinamibacteria; order Vicinamibacterales; family UBA2999; genus Gp6-AA40. Next base: position 70,853 of record CAZDLW010000004.1, read on the forward strand.
CTCGACGCCGCGCTCGGATACTTCGAGCGGGCACGCGGACGGGAAGCAGCGCTCGGCGACGTCGGGATTGCTGCCGTCTGGGTCGCGCGCCAGCAGATGAATCTGGCGCCGCCCTCCGTCTCGGGGCCGCGTGCGAAGGCGGCCATTCAGCGCGCCCTCGATGCGGGCGACCATCTGCCGGAAGTCCACTACGTGAACGCGCTGGTGAAATGCGCCATCGACTGGGACTGGGACGCGGCGCACGCGGAGTTTGCACGCACGTTCCAACTCCGCCCGGGGTTCGCGGAGGCCCACGCGTACTACTCGCACCTCCTGATCATGATGGACCGCCCGCAGGAGGCGATTCGCGAGATGCAGCACGCCCTGGACCTCGACCCCCACAATGCCCTGTTCCGATGCCTCTACGGCATCGTGCTCGTTATCGCGCGCGAGTTCGATCGAGCCATCAGCGAGTTTCGGGAAGTCCAGCTCGTGGTGCCCGCCAACGCCGTGATCAGCCGAGGTCTCCACATGGCGCTCCACCTGACCGGCCGGCGCGAGGAGGCGCGCGCGGAGCAGCGAGCGTGGTTCACGACCCTACGCGACACCGAGGCCATGGCCGCGCTGGACGCGGGCACCGACTATGCCGATGCCATGCTTCGTGCGGCCGAGACACTCGCCGCTCGAGGGCGCACGGGCTACTATTCGCCCTGCGACATCTCGCGTCTGTACCTGACTGCGGGACGGAAGACAGAGGCGATGGATTGGCTGGAAATCGCCTTGGCGCAACGCGATCCCGATATGCCGTACGTGCGTAACGTCCTCAACGAGCCGCTCTTCGAGGAGCCGCGCTTTCAGGGCATCGTGCGACAGATGCGTTTCCCGTGACCTGAGTGACGGAACTTGTCGAGGATACGCCCTCGGGATTGGGCAGGCGCCGACTCGATTCACAGCGTTCAATACACATAAGGTGAGGTTCTATACTGCAGCATCGACTGCAACGTTCCCCCCGTCGACGGGCCGGCGCCGGCCGAGTGGTTGTGTCGTGCAGCGGTAGTAGACTGGCACGATGATCCCTGGTGACACGGTCGGCCGCTATCGCGTGGAAGCGCTGGTCGGCGCGGGCGGCATGGGGATGGTCTACAGGGCCGAGGATCTCACCCTCGGCCGCAAGGTGGCCCTCAAGTTCCTCCCACGCGAAGTGGCCACCGAACAGGGTGCAGTCCAGCGCTTCCGGCGGGAAGCGCGCGCCGCTTCGGCCCTCAACCACCCCCACATCTGCACCATCTACGAAATCGCCGACCACGACGGCCAGCCCTTCATCGCCATGGAGTGGCTCGAGGGCAACAGCCTGCGCGATCGGCTCGCCGCGCAGCAGCCAACGATCGACGAGGTGCTCGGTCTGGCGCTGGAAATCGCGGACGCCCTCGACGCAGCACATGGGGCGGGCGTCGTACACCGCGACATCAAGCCGGCCAACATCTTCGTGACCGCTCGCGGGCACGTCAAGCTGCTCGATTTCGGCCTTGCGCAGGTCGATCCGGCCGCGGGCGGCGCGCAGGCCTCGGTCGTGCCGACCCGGACCGCCGAGCCGCGCCTCACGAGCCCGGGCACGACGCTCGGCACGGTCGATTACATGTCGCCCGAACAGGTGCGGGGCGAGCGGCTCGATGCGCGCAGCGATCTGTTCTCGTTCGGGGTGGTGCTGTACGAGATGGTGACGGGGAAGCGACCGTTCACCGGCTCGACGTCCGCCGTCGTCTTCCACGAGATCTTGAGCGGGACGCCGACGCCGACCGCACGCCTCAGTCCCGACATACCGGCGGAGCTCGACCGGCTCATCGGCAAGGCACTCGAGAAGGACCGCGACGTGCGGTGTCAGAGCGCAGCCGAGATGCTCTCCGATCTCAAGCGCGCGAAGCGCGAGCGCGACTCGGGGCGCAAGGCCGCGGTTGCGGGCGCCAGCGACCTGGAGGATCACCATGTGCCTGCGTGGCCCGTGCCGGCGTCGCCCGAGGCCAGGCACCCTCCATCGCCCTCCCAGGCATCTCGGACACCTCAAACCGCCGCGCGCGACTCGGACGCGCAGCTCGCCGTCGCTCTGGCCAAGCGCCACCGTGGCGCCCTCACGCTCGCCGCAGCCGGCGTCGCCCTGGCGGTGGCCGCAGGTCTCTACGTCACGATGCGGGATGGCTCCGACTCCCCGCCACCAGCGGCGGCGTTTTCGCTGCAGGGCGCCCAAATTCTGCAGTTGACGACCACCGGCAACGCGGCGCTGCCGGCGATCTCGCCCGACGGCCGGTACATCGCCTACGTCCAGCGCGACGACGGCGACGAGAGCCTGTGGATTCGCCAGACGACGACGGCGAGCAACGTGCAGATCGTCGGGCCTCGACCGGGAGTGAGGCTGGTCGGCGCGACGGTCACGCCCGACGGCAGCTTCGTGGATTACGTGACCATCGAGCCGCTGAGCCCCACGCCGACGCTGTGGCGCGTCCCGTTCCTGGGCGGCGCACCCAGACGACTCCTGGACGATGTCCACAGCCCTGTGGCGTGGTCGCCGGACGGCCGCTTTATGGCGTTCACGCGCATGAACCTTACTGACACCCGTTCCCACCTCGTCCTCGCCAACGCCGACGGGCAGGGCGAACGCGAGCTCGCGACGCTGGACGCTCCCGATCTGGGATTCTTCACTCTGCGAAACCCGGGAGGCGAGAATACCCGCCCCGCGTGGTCGCCCAGCGGCGGACTCATTACCGTGGCCGGCTGGGGCTTTCCTGGAGGCGTCTTGACCGGGTACGTGCTGTTCGTGACGGTGGCCGACGGGTCGGTGCGCGCCGTACCGCACACGCCGCCGGGGTCGAGCGGCGCCTGGCTCGATGGCTCCTCCCTGGTGTGGAGTCGTCCCCAGGGCCAATCGATGCCTTTCCAGCTCTGGCGACTCTCCTATCCAGACGGGCAGCTGTCGCGGCTGACAAACGACTTGAGCAGCTACGAGTCCGTCAGCATCACCGACGATCGCGGCAACCTCGCGCTGGTTCGGACGGAACATCACGTCGATATCTGGGTGGGAGACGGCGCGGCGGTCAGCGGCAGCGATGTCGTACCGGCCGCGGCGCGACCGATGGTGTCAACCCGTTCCAGCATCGGATGGGCGCAGGACCGGCTCTTGTACACCGCGCGGGGCGGAGGCACCGGCTGGCTCGCGGTGGCGGCGTATTGGCCGGATCGTGGGACCACGCAGGAGATCATCGCGAATGCCGATGGCCCGGCGGCGACATCGGACGGCCGCACAATCGTGTATCTCTCACGGGAGCAGGACACGCTGAACACGCTCTGGAAAGCGGATGCGGACGGCCGGCGCGCCACCCAGCTCGTCGCCGGCGACGCTACCTGGCCCATCGTCACGCGCGACAACCACTCGGTGATCTTCGCGACCGGAACCAGAACGGGAGGCCTGCGCACTTTGTGGGTGGTCCCGATTGGCGGGGGCGCCCCGACTCAGCTGACAGAGGTTGAAGCGTCAGCACCCGACGTGTCGCCGGACGGGAGATCGCTGGCGTTTGTCTCGCCGGACGACCAGAATCGGCCCACGATTATCGTCTGCGATCTGCCTGCCTGTGGCTCGCACCGGCGTCTGGCGCCGCCAGGATTGATTGCCGGGGAACTGGGAGGGGCCGCGATGCGGTGGGCGCCTGACGGCCGCGGCATCGCGTATGTCAACGCCGAGCCACAGCCGAACATCTGGATCCAGCCGCTCGACGGATCCGAGCCGCGCCCATTCACGCGCTTCACCGACGGACGCCAGATTCCGGACTTCGCGTGGTCGGACGACGGCGCACGCCTCGCCATCGTGCGCGCCACTACGAGCACCGACATCGTGCTGTTCCGGGGCCTTCAGCCCTGACAGATCCGTAGCACGTCCGCACGCCCCACCAGGGAGCCATCGGGCTCAGTTCAACGTTCCGATGCTTCGTCGGTGAACTACTCCGTGCGTGTGTGTCGTTCGGCCACAACGAGCGTCTTGCAGCGGCTGCGATCACGCGCCGTGACCGCGGACTCCAGTGCTGCCGCGCATCGTCAACGACGCCTGCTGCTCCAGCTCCAGCCGTCCGCAGGTCGCTCGATGGCTTTCAGATGGATGCGATGCTCGGATGGCGTGCGGCCCGGGCTGCCGGCAATAACCACGTAGTCGCCCGGGCGCAGCGTGTCCTGCCTGATGCCGTCGCGCTCGAGCCGCCGCGGATTGGACCACTCGGCCCCGAACGTCCGCACGTCGCCGCTCGCGTCCGGCGCCACCACGTACACCCACGCGTGTGGTGCGCGGTAGTCGAACCGGACGACCTCGCCGGTAATCGAGATCGTCTGATCCTCGAAGTAGTAGGCTGCGAACGAGTGGTGCCCGTACGACGGCGCGCTCATGGCGAGCACGCCGGCCAGGGCGGCGATCAGTTTAAGCGACATGTCATTCCTCCTCGCTGCCGATCTGGCTGTTCAGGCACCCTCCGTCGGCGCGACGTAACTTCTCCGGGCACGCGCCGAGAGGCCCCGCCCGCTGACGCGGATCTCGATCCGGTGCACCTTGCCGTCGCGCCTGGGCGGCGCGAACCCGATCAGGTACTGGCTGTGCAGCTCGTCGGCAACCTGCGCGAACGCGGCCCCGAGATCCTGCCCGACGCGGATCTCTGTGTAGCCCCCGCCGGTCTCCTGCGCGACGCGCGCGAGGCCGGGGTCCGGCAGGTCGGCCGTCAGCGCCGCCTGCAGTCCGCCTGGACCAATCCCGGGCATGGGCCGCGGGCCCCGGCTGCGCATGCCAATGGCGTACACCATCACATCGTCGCGCCGCGCGCGATCGATCACTTCGACCTGACTGACGTACCGCTGTCGGAAGCCGATGGGGCCGCTGTCCTTGCCGTCGCTCAGCACGAGGACGACGCGGCGCTCGTCACCCTCGTCGCCGAACGCATCGATGGCCTCGTCCACCGCACGCCACAGCGGCGTGGGCGCGTCGGCGGCAATGGCTCTCGGCAGCGCCGCCCGCAGCTCCTGCGGATCACGCGTGAACGACGGGCTCAACGTGACCTCGTGACCGAACGTGCCGACGCGGGCGAGGTCATCGGGGTGAAGACGCGCGAAAAGGTGCTCGGCCGCAGCTCGCAGGAGCGGGAGGTTGCCCTGCATGCTGCCCGACACGTCCAGCATGACGACCAGCCGGATGGGCTGCGGGCTGTTGTCGAAGAGCGTGACCGGTTGGGGCCTCCCGTCGTCGCGTACTTCGAAATCGTTCTGGGTGAGCGTGGTGACGAGCCGGCCGTCCCGGTCCGTCACCGTGACGAAGACGCGGACGGCGTCGCCCGTGCCGCGGAAGACCGGCTGGTCCTGGGCCGCCGAGCCCACCATGACAAACAGGCAGGCTACGAGTATCCCGGAGATGAGAAAGCGAATCATGTCGGCTCTCCATGTGGCAGGCCAGGCGCGGCACCTCCACTCATACCACACGTCGACCGCTCGACGCAGGTCCGCACGATTCGGCGGCCGTCGTCGGGAGCCCGCCGCAACGCAACTGAGCTCCGGGACTAGGTCGTCAGCCTGAGCACTGTTTACACAACGTTTACACCCCCTGCGGGCCGTCCGGAGTCATGATCCCCGGTGATGTACGCACGGATGTTCCGCAAAGCCAACCACACGCGACGCTTCACGATCACCACCGCCGGCAGTTCGGGATGGGAGGTCCGCGACGAGCAGGACAATCGAATTGTCAGAGCAGTGCGATACACCGACTGGCACCGCGTGGAGCGGGCCAGAATGACGTTCACCCTGAAAGCACACGATCTCCGGGACTCGGGCTGGGACGAATCCTGAGGCCCGAGCTCCCGGCAGGCGGCGCAAGATCGGCCATTGCTCGAACCCGGCCCCGCGGAATCCCGCGGCTGGCTCGCTCCGGGCGGAGGGGCCGGCTAAAAGCCCGCCCCCACGACTTGAGGTAGCCAGCGTTGTACGCGAGGGCCACGGCACCGCGCTTCGCGCGGCGGGGACCGACTCCTCCGTTCATGTCAGCGAGTACGAAAGTCACGTGTCGGACCGGATAGCGATCCAGGCACGCGGACTCGAAGTGCGCCAGGGTGTACACGCGCGCGAAGGCAGGATCCTCCTCCGTGGGGCTCACCATCGACGTGATACAGCATGTCCCTGGAGGCACGCAGTTCGATCTCACTGGCGGTGCTCATGGTGACGCCGGGGAGCCGCTCCAGACGCCCTGTGAACAGCGCTGGCGATTGGAGGACCGTCTTCCACGGAGGCCGGTACGCAACGGCCGTGAGGTCGAGCCGGCCGTCATCCACTCGAGCCCTGGGCGCAATGAGCGCCCCGTTTCCGTACTGCCGTCCATTCGCGATCGCAATCAGGAGCGCACGGAGGCGCAGTGTGGCGCCGTTGGCCACGACCGTGATCTCGTCCGGCTCGAACGCTGCGAGCTCGCGAGCGGCAATCTGGAGATAACGGACAAACCCCCGGCGAACGAAGCCAGTCGCCGCGAACTGGTGGGCGACGCGCGCGTCGAAGCCGATGCCGGCGACATTGAAGAAGAGGCGTCCATCGAGCTGACCTGCATCCAGGATGCGCTCCTGACCACCGAAGGCCACGTCGAGGGCTGCAGCCGGATCGCGGGGAATGCCGAGCTCCCGGGCGAGTCCGTTGCCCGATCCGCCCGGCACGACGCCAAGCGCGGCATCGCGAAACGCGAGCGCCGACGCAACCTCGTTCACCGTGCCATCGCCACCCCAGGCGACAGCGAGCGAAGCACCGCGCGACAGGGCCGCTTCGGTCAGTTCACGCGCGTGGCCAGGCCGCCCGGTAATGACGACGTCGGCCCGGATTCGCCGCGATTCGGCGCGTGCTGCAGCAAACCGCGCACGCCGGCGCGCAATCCTCGGCCGCCCGCCGGTCCCGGAGATGGGATTGATCACAATGAGGATGGATCCAGGTTCAACAGCCACGTCAGGTGCCGACGGGCTGCACCAGTACACCCGTCATTCTCGCCAGCGGCTATCGCCCCAGCTGACGCAGGACGCGTGGCGGCATGAACCACACGAGCGTTCCCGCTCGCTTGGACGACAGACCCTCGACGTCGATGCGACAGGCGCCACCCTTGCGGAACGGCAGCGCGCGCCCGGCGCGGATCAAGTGTGCAGCCAGCTCTCCCAAGTCCGGTTCGTGGCCAACGAGCGCGACACGCCGTCCGCGCGCGCTCTTGGCGATGTGAGCCATGGTCGTATCGGGCGCGTGACCCGGCGCAAGGACATCGAGGACCTTGACAACGGGCGCCCGGTCCAGGCCGGCCGCTAGCAGGTCAGCGGTCTGTTTCGCACGCACCAGCGGGCTGGTCAGCACCTCGTCGAGCGAGAGGCCCAGCCATTGCAGGCCGCTGACCACACCCTTGAATCGGCTGATGCCGCGTTCGGTGAGTGGACGAAGGGCATCGTCGGGCCATTCCGGACCACGTTCCGCCGCAATTGCGTGGCGCACCAGATACAGTTCGGAAGGCGGCATGTCCTCAGGCCGCAGGCACTTGTGACCTGGCGGATCGACCGCGAGCACTGACAGCGTCGCACACGGCCAGGACCGCCTGCCGCGACGCGATATAACGGCCGTGCAGGTGACGGCACTCCGTTTCCAGTGCGCGGACCAGCTGATCGACAGCCGCCGACGCGCGGAGGCCTGGAGCGGCGGCAGAACCTTGCAGCGCGCGAGCCCGCGCGATGAGGACCTCGAAATCGTGCATGCGGCCGAGCAGGTCCTGCATCCGCTTCAGGGTCTGAATCCACGCCGCCGCTCCACGGGCGGACCGCGCGGCTGGCGAACGGCGCGCGACGGAGGCGCCACTCAGCTCACGGGCAATTTCCAGCGTGTAGCGGAGCTTCTTGGCCGCAATCCGAACTTCGTGGAGACGGTCGGGCAGGTAGAGACCCGCCGCGTCATCGATAGCGGCGCGCAGGCGTTCGGCGCGCTTGGCCGCCCGGCGCTACGCGGACGCGTGCGGCCTTCGGCCCTGAAGAGCCTCGTCCTGCTTCCGGGCTGCGGCCACGGCTCTTTCCCGCATCTCGTCGAAATCGCAGCGTTCGATCCGGCGGAGCATCACGGAGTACATGCGCCGCCGCTCCTCCTGCAAGGCCTCTCGGAACCAGTCGATCCCGAGGTCGGTCGCTTTGCCGGCACGTTCGTGCTCGGCAAGCAGCTGCAGCGCAACGTCGAGCTCGCGAACCGATCCCAGGGCTCTCGTCAGGTCGCGAACCCGGCGCTCGATCTTTCGGCTCTTCTTGCCCCTCTCGAGAAGCGGCAGCATCGCCCGCAGCCGCCTGGTCGCGACTCGCGCCTGATGAATGGATTTCACATCACCCGACCGCACGCCGGGCAGCGCGCGTGTCAATGCTCTCAACCGGTGGCGGACGAGGAACTGCGTGTCCGGCATGATCAGTCGGTGGCCTGGTAGCTTGGCGCCGCCGTGGGTGCGGGACGGCGCGTGCTCGCAATGATGGCGGCGACGGCCAGGCCGGCGATCACGGCCACCAGCAGCGTGCCGAAATTGAAAAGGCCGCTTTCGGCATACCAGAGGATGGAGTACCCAAGTCCACCCACCAGCACCACGTAGTACACGAAAGGCACGAGTGTCATGCGGATGACCGCGCCCTCGCGTCCCATCAGGCCCGCAACGGCCGATGCCGCGACGACGTTGTGGACACACACGACGTTGCCTGCGGCGCCGCCGACGGCCTGCAAAGCCACGACCCATGTCGGATCCACGGCAATGCGCTGAGCGACACCGAACTGGAAGAGCACGAACATCATGTTGCTCACCGTGTTGCTGCCGGCCACGAAGGCACCCAGACCGCCGACGAGCGGAGCGAACAGGGGCCACGCCGAGCCCGCCAGCGCAGCGATGCTCTCCGCCAGCACGATGGGCATCCGCTCGTATCCCGCGGCACCGCCGCCGGTATTGATAAACACCTGCACCATCGGCACGGTGAAGACGAGCGCGACGGAGGCACCCAGCATCACTTTCGAGGAGCTCGACACTGCATGCCGGAACGCGGGCACCTCCATGCGATGCAGGAAGAAGGTCACGAGCGATACGACGATGAAGATGGTGCCTGGCAGATAGAGCGGTTGGATGCTGGCGGAGATGTTCGTGCCCAGGATGTTCGAGAACTCGAAGGTCCACGACTGCAGCCACTGCCCGACCGGGAGCTCGCGTACGCGCGTGAGCACGAGGAGAGCCCCGACCAGGATATACGGCGCCCATGCCAGGCTGAGCGACATCGGGCCATGCCGGTGACCGATGTCGCGCAGTTCCAGTGTGCCCGTCCACTCCGCTTCCCACGACGCCTTCGGGCCGAAGTCCCATGGACGTTCATCGCGCGGCATGAGGAACCCCCGCCTGGCCGCGGGGATCACAATCGCGAGTCCCACGAGCCCGCCGAACATCGACGGGAACTCGGGTCCAAGCACGTGCGCCAGCGTCAGGTACGGGATCGTCATCGCGAACGCGGCGAAGAGGGCAAACTTCCAGACGCGCACACCTTCGAGGAAGGATCGGTTCGCACCGAAGAACCGGGTCATGAGGCCAACCACGAACAGCGGAATGAGCGTTCCGGCCGTTGCGTGGAGAATGGCCACCTTCCCGGCGATCATGTTGAGGAACAACGTCCAGTCGGCGTAGCCAATCTGGGCCGCGAACGCCCTCACGGATTCATCGGTGCCGAGTCCGGTGTTCACGCCGACGAGAATCGGTGTGCCCACGGCGCCGAAGGAGACCGGCGTGCTCTGGATGACCATGCCAGCGACCACGGCCGACATGGCCGGGAACCCCAGGCCCACCAGGAGCGGCACCGCCACTGCCGCCGGCGTGCCGAAGCCGGCGGCGCCTTCGATGAAGGACCCGAACAGCCAGGCGATGATAATCACCTGGATGCGTCGATCCGCCGTGATGTTGGTGAAGCCCAGACGAATGGCCCTGAGGGCGCCGCTCTCCTGCAGCACGTTCAGCAGGAGAATGGCGCCGAAGATGATGTACACGAGCGCCGCAGCGGTCATGAGCCCGTTGACCGACGCCGCGACCACTTGGGCGGCTGGGACCTGCCACACCCACAGCGCAAGGACGACGGCGACGACGTACGAGATGGGCATGGCCTTGCGGGCCGGCCATCGCAGGCCGACCAGGAAGAACGCCACGACAGCAATGGGCAGAGTCGACAGGATCGCCAGGGTTCCTAGTCCCACAAACGCACGCCTCCCTTGCGCAACGAGTGTCGCACATCGTACCGTGGCTGCCGTGCGGCCACAAGAGTGCTCATGGCCGGTCCTGGAGACCTGGCGACCACGGCCGGGCGTCGGGCCTCGCGATCCGAAGACGCGGCAGGGAGCTCCGCACGGACAATCTCCTTATCCGAGACGACGATGGGCGTATGGAGATGCGGACGAATCCGTGCGTGTGACCGTGGCCCTCGATGACGGGGCGTGTCGCGGACGAACCTGATCAGACCTCATGCGCATCGCAGCCATCGACATCGGCACGAACTCGCTTCACATGATTGTGGTTCGGGTCCGCCCGGATCTGTCCTTCGAGGTCATCGACCGCGAAAAGGCCATGGTCAGGCTGGGTGCGGGCGGTCTGGATGGACGGGCGCTGACCGCCGAGGCCGTCAGCGCCGCGTTGCAGGAGCTGTCGAAGTTCAAGCGCCTCGCCGACTCGCATCGCGTCGACGTCGTCCTGGCGGCCGCCACGAGCGCGACCCGCGAAGCGCGCAACGGCGGGGAGTTCCTCGCACGAATTCAGCGCGAGACCGGCATTCGGCCGCGTGTCATCATCGGCAACGAGGAAGCCCGGCTCATCCATCAGGCCGCCGTCTACGGCGTGGACGTCGGCGGAGCGCGGGCCGTCGTCATCGACATCGGCGGCGGCAGCGTCGAGATCACCCTCGGCACGGCCACGACGATTCAGCTCGCGCGCAGCTTCAAGATCGGGGTCATTCGGCTCACCGAGCGCTTCATCACGAGCGACCCGCTCTCCGACCGCGACGAACGCAAGCTGTCGAAAGCCATCAGCGCGGACATCGAACGGTACTGCCAGCAGATCATCGACGCCGGATTCGATCGCGTGATCGGTACTTCGGGAACGATTCTGAGTCTCGGCGCCATGGCCATGGCGGGGGGGCAGGGCACATCTCCCACCGAGCTCCGCAACCTGCGCGTGCCGGCCAAGCAGATTCGTCGCGTGCGCAAACAGGTCACGGCTCTCGGCCTCGAACAGCGTCTGGCCCTGCCCGGTCTGGATCCACGCCGCGCGGATCTCGTGGTGGCGGGCAGCGTCCTGCTCGACACGCTGCTCAGGCGTCTGGGTGCAAGCGACATCACCTTGTGCGACCTCGCGCTCCGCGAGGGCCTCGTCCTGGACTACATCCGCCGCAACAAGCGGCGCATCGTCCAGGTGGAGCAGGTTCCCGACGTGCGCCGTCGCAGCACGCTCGAGCTCGTGGAGCGCTGCAACATGCCGGGCGATCACGCGCAACACGTTGCCCGGCTGGCACTGGCGCTCTTCGACCAGACGCGCTCGACTCACGGCCTGACCGACCGCGAACGCGAATGGCTCGAATATGCCTCTCTCATGCACGACGTCGGCGCCCACATCAGCTTCTCGCGACATCACCGCCATTCCTACTACTTGATCAAGAACGGAGACCTGAGGGGATTCCAGCCCGAGGAAATCGAGGTGATGGCCCTCGTGGCGCGCTACCATCGCCGCGGCACGCCGAAACGGGCGCACGAAGAGTACGCCAGGCTGCCGGCGCCGCTCCGCCGCACGGTGCGGTCGCTGGCATCGATGCTCCGCGTGGCCGAGAGTCTCGATCGCAGCCATGCGCAGGTGCTGTCCAAGGTGGAGGTCCGCGATCGTGGGGAGGATCTTCTGCTCCAGCTCCACGCGCAGGGCGACGCGGAGCTGGAGGTCTGGGCCGCGAATCGGCACGTACAGCCGTTCGAAGCGATCGTGGGGAAGCCGGTACGGCTGGAAGTGAGCCATCACGCCGGGGACACCGAAAGCCCTCCGGCATCGGCTGGATCGGCACCGCAGTCCACACGCCCGACCGCGCAGCGGAGCGGTGCGGAACCCGGGGATGAATCACACGGAGGACGGCGCACTCGTAACACCGAATTAACATCACAGAAACCACTGCGAAACTCACATCGGATAGCGTGAACCCATGCGTCACACTGTCTCGTCCTGCGTTGCTCTCGTCACGCTGACGGCCATGGCCGCGGGATGTGGCCAGGCCAGGGAAATGGTCACCGTCGACGGCTCCAGTACGGTCTTTCTGATTGCCGAGGCCGTCGCAGAGGAGTTTCAGCGCACGCATGACATCCGCGTGACCGTCGGGATCTCGGGCACCGGCGGGGGGTTCCAGCGGTTCTGCCGCGGAGAGACGGATGTAACGAACGCATCACGTCCAATCCGGCCCTCCGAGATCGAGGCGTGCGCGAGATCCGGGATTGAATACATCGAGCTTCCCGTCGCCTATGACGGCATCGCCATCGTGGTCAATCCCAGAAACACCTGGGTCACGCACATCACGGTCGACGAGCTGCGGACGATCTGGGCGCCAGAGGCCCAGGGCCGCATCACGAGATGGAACCAGGTTCGCGCATCCTGGCCGGATCGCGAACTGCGGCTGTTCGGCGCTGGTGTGGACTCGGGCACCTACGATTACTTCACCGAGGCGATCGTCGGGAAAGAAGGGGCGAGTCGTGGAGACTTCACGTCCAGCGAGGACGACAACGTGCTCGTACAGGGGATTGCTGGCGACGAGCTCGGACTGGGCTTTCTTCCCCTTGCGTACTACGAGGAGAATCAGGCGCGTTTGAAGATCGTTCCGATCGACGATGGCAGATCCGAGAATGGCGACGGCCCGGTCGTGGCGTCCATCGAGACCGTGCGTGACGGGACCTATCAGCCGCTGTCCCGGCCCCTTTTCATCTATGTCTCGCTGGCTGCGACCGAGCGTCCCGCGGTCCAGCAGTTCGTCGACGCGTACCTGAACTCCCCGGAACTGGTTCGTGAAGTCGGATACGTCGAGCTCACGCCTCAGCTCTACGAGCTGGCACGAGCGCATTTTGCCCAGCGCCGCACTGGGACCGCGTTCGGCGACGGCGGATCGCAGGTGGGAATGACGCTCGAAGCGCTGCTCACCAGGGAGCAATGAGGCGGGCCGAACGGCTGGT
>CAZDLW010000005.1:0-61032 GCA_964505975.1 uncultured Bifidobacteriaceae bacterium
AGCAGCTTTTCCAGCGACAGACGCGCCACTTCACGACGTACCGGGTTGAAACCTTTGACAGGTCGTCCAGAGAATCGATTGCAGTCACGTTCTCACCCGACTCGTTCCATTTCTTCAGGCCGACATAAATGGTGAACGGTTTTCCGCCTGCAACCCAGTCCTCCTCGAAGAGATCGGAAGAGCACACGTCTGACTGGAGTTCAGACGTGTGCTCGTCCGCTCTCGCAGGCAGCGGCTCGATCTTCAAGCCGTCGACGGCCACGACGCCAAACCCCTCGTTGAGCAGGTAGTGCGCCAGCGTGTAGCCAGCGGGGCCGAGGCCGACGACGAGCACGTTCTTGCCGTTGTAGGGCAGCGCGTACGGGCGGCGGACGTTCAACGGATTCCATCGCGTCAGCAGCCCGTAGATCTCCACACCCCACGGCATCTTCAAGACGTCCGTGAGCACACCGGTCTCGATTTGGGGGATGTTCACCGGGTCCTGCTTCTGGTAGATGCAGGCCTTCATGCAGTCGTTGCAGATGCGATGCCCGGTGCCCGGGCACATGGGATTGTCGAGGGCTACGAGCGCCAGCGCGCCAATGGCATCGCCCGACTTCTGCAGCATGTGCATCTCGGAGATCTTCTCGTCGAGCGGGCACCCGGGGAGCGGCACGCCGAGCGGATTGCGCGAGAGCGAGCCGTCCTTCTCCCGCAGGCCCTTGCTGCACGAGTCCTTGTCGCGCTGGTGGCACAGAACGCAGTAATGGATCTCGCCGAGCACGTCGCGCGGGCTCCAACGCGGATCGGTCAGCGTGAATCCGTCTCGACGCCGCAGACGATCGTCGGGACCGGTCATGGCCTCGGGCAATTCCGGACGCGGTCGCTGGACCTGGACGAGATTGAAGTAGTCGAGCGTCTCCGGCATCCGAAGGACGACCCATTCGCGGAAATCGCGATCGTGCAGGCACGCGGCGCACCATCGCTTCATCGCGTCCACCTGCGCGGCGACGAGGGCGCGCTCGTCCTCGCCGCCTGTCTCGCGCGCGGCCGCCTCGCGATCGAGCAGCGCGCACCCCGCCTTGGCAATGGCCAGTTCGGGATCCAGGTGCGCCCACGGCTGCGCAAGCTCACGGACGATGTCCGCGTCGGCGGGATCGTGCGGAAGGCGCTTCCCCCCCTTGACGAGCGGCAGCGCCCTCCTTCGCACGAAGTCCGCCTTGAACCGGAACAGCGGCTCCAGATCGTCGGTGCTCCTGTGAATCGCCGCTGCGCCATCCTCGACGCAAAACAGCGCGGCCACGAACGCGCTCACGTGCGGAGCCATCCGCACGAGAAGGTCGGACGTCTCGACGGGCGATCGCGGCGCGTCGGGCTGGCGGCGGTACGCGTACCAGGCGGCCCAGAGATCCGGGTCCATCACCTCGACCTGTCGGCAGAACACCTCGTAAAGATCGCGTAGGCGGGCGGGATTCTGGAGATCGACGTACGTGAACCCGTCGATGCCCAGAGGCATCTCCAGTGCGGGGTCAATCATGCGACATTCGAGCTCACACGCTGAAGCGCGTCAGGGCGAAACGCGCATCCTCGTCGATCCACTGCTGCGGAGACGAGAATCCGGCGGCATAGCCGTCCTGGAGAATCCCCGCGGGCCGGTACTTGTAGGAGCTCTCGGTCCAGATCCAGTCATCCGGCTCGAAGGCCAGCTCCAGAGCGGCCGCCGCGATCCGGACGGTCTGCTGGCGCCTGCTCACCAGATGCATCTCGACGCGGCGCTCCTCCGCGTTCCACACGGCACGATGAGCGAACCCCTCGAGGTCGAACGTGCCACCGAGCTCGTCGTTGATCCGCTGGAGGAGGTTGCGATTGAACGCCGCCGTCACCTCGAGCGGATCGTCGTACGCGCGCAGCAGCTCGGGCTCCGGTTTCTCGAGGTCGGTGCCCAGCAAGAGGGCATCGCCTGTCCGCAAGGCCGCTCGTATCCGGCACAACAACTCGCGCGCAGCCGGGGGATCGAAGTTGCCCAGATTCGACCCGAGGAACAGCACGAGCATCGCACCCTCCCGGGGACGCTGGGCGGCCACTCGGGTCAGCCCGTCTTCGTACGTGCCCTGGTGTGCGACGAGATCGTCGACCGGCAGCGCCGCCAGACGATCACATGCACTCTGGAGCGCGGCGCTCGAGATGTCCACGAGCTGGACGAGCCGGATCGACTCCCCGGCGCGGTCGATGATCGTCGCGAGCTTCTCGCCGCTCCCGCAACCCAGTTCGGCCAGCGTCAGCGGCCGCCGCAGTGGCGCCAGAATCTCCGATCCGAATCGCTCGAGCAGCGAGGACTCCGCGCGCGTAATGCGGTACCACGGCAGGCGGCAGATGGCATCGAACAGCGCCGAACCGAGCGCATCGTAGAAATACCGCGACGGAAGCTGCCGGGGCGTGCGCTGCAGGTACTCGGCGACGTCCGCCAGGAATTGTGCCCGCCCGGATTGCGAGACCGACGCCGTGTGCGGATGGCTCACGCGGGCCCCGCGCAGCGAAACGACGCGTAGGCGTACGGGTACTGGGGCCGGAACCAGTTGCGAAAGCCACGTCGGACGAGCGCTCGAGCGGTCAGCGGGGACGCGCCTTTCATCACGAAGTGGCCATCATCGAAGAAGTCCGCGGAATACTCAGGGTAGGAAGCCAGAGGGACGAATCCCGGGAACGGCCCGAACAGCGTCGCCGTCCACTCCCATCCATTGCCGATCAGATCGTGTACGCCGAATGCGCTCGCACCGCCCGGATGAATCCCTACGGGTTCGGGATCCCAGCGTCGGAAATCGAAGTTCCCTGGCACGTCGTCCTCGAGCGTCTCACCCCACGGATACAGGCGTTCGTGCGCCCGGTCTGGCACACCAAACGCCGCCCGGTGAAATTCGGCCTCGGTGGGCAGCCGGAGTCCGTGCCAGCGCGTGTAGGCGTGGGCCTCCGCCCATGTCACATACACCGGCCACTCGGCGGGCAGGGGAACGAGCTCGAACATCCCGCGCCACAGCCAAGCGGCACCGTCTCCGGTGTGCCCGTGAACCCGTGTGCCTCGACCGTCTCGGTTACGTGCGGGCACCCAGAAGTGCGGATGGGTGATGCCCGAAGCCGACCTCCAGTTCCAGTCCTCCGGCCGCCACCAGCGGGGCTCCTGGTACCCACCGGCGTTCACGAACTCGAGGAACTCGGCATTCGTGACGTTGTGCACGTCGATGGTGAAGGCGTCCACCTGAACCCGATGCGAAGGACACTCGTTGTCCCATGCGAAGGGGCTGTCCGACTGCGGCGTGCCGAGCGTCGCCATGCCTTTCTGAATCGCCGCACGGGCCCGGCCTTCACGCCGTACCCCCTCCGCGTGCGCGAGGTGGCGTCCCAGGGTGTCGTAGCCGGCTGGCTTGCGTTTCAGCCGGTGCGGCACCTCGTGCCACATATAGGCCAGCGTCTCCTGGTGCATCTCCTCGTGCTCGAGAATCGCCCACAGCGCCTGCGCGTGCTGCAGGAGCGGGTGCCCGTCCTGTTCGAGGTCGGCACCCGCAATCGCCTCCGCAATCACGCGGTCGGAAGCAGCCGCGTACTCGAGGACGCGCGCGCGCGACGGCCACGGCGGGTTGCCGCGTGCGGCAGCCGTTGCCTCCGTTTCGGGATCGATTCCTCGCGCGAAGATGGTTTCGAGGTGCTCGTCGATGCCCGGCTGGCCCAGGCCCTTCTTGATGAGCGTGTTCACCGCAAACGCCGGCAGATGGCCCTCGTAGAACACCACCGGGTTGCGCAGCCCGATCGGCCGCTGGTAGTACAAGCTGTCGTCGAGGAGATCGAACAGGTCGCGAGTTCGGGCTCGAGTCCGCGTGAAGCGCTCGAGCAGTGCGTGACGATCGAGTGCGGGCGTCTGAACAGTGGTCATCTCAAGTGTCCGGCAGGGCCCATCGGGTTCCTCGATGCTCGTGCCGATGCTCCTGCCAGATCATGCAAAGAGCTTACCTTGACTTGCCCGGAATGCGCGCGGTACGCTGGCCAGTCAGAGGGGAGAAGTTTCAGGTTTTCCGGCTCCACCACCCGTGGTCATCACACTCAATGGCGAACGTTTCGAGCTGGATCGGCCGCTCACGGTGACCGACCTGCTGACCAGGCTCGACATCGACCCCCGCCGCGTGGCCATCGAGCACAATCTCGCCATTCTCAAGCGCCAGCGGTTCTCCGACGTCGTCATCGCCGAGGGCGATACGGTTGAGATTGTCAATTTCGTCGGAGGTGGGTGAGTGCCCGACACACCACTCTCCATCGCCGGACGGACCTTCGCGTCCCGGCTCATCGTGGGCACCGGCAAGTATCCGTCCCACGCGGTCATGGCCCAGGCACACGCCGCCTCCGGCGCCGACATGGTCACCGTGGCGGTCCGCCGCGTGAACATCAGCGACCGGTCGCGAGAGTCGCTGCTCGACTTCATCGACACGAAGATGTTCATCCTGCCGAACACGGCCGGCTGCTACACGGCCGACGAGGCCATCCGCACCGCACACCTCGCGCGCGAGGCCGGTCTCTCGAACTGGGTGAAGCTGGAGGTCATCGGCGACGAGCGCACGCTGTTTCCCGACAACGAGGCGCTGCTCCAGGCCACGCGCGTGCTCGTCAGAGAGGGATTCGTCGTCCTGCCCTATACGAACGACGACCCCATCGTCTGCCGAAAGCTCGAGGACGCGGGAGCGGCTGCCGTCATGCCGCTCGGTGCGCCAATCGGCTCCGGTCTCGGGATTCAGAACGTGAACAACATGCGGATCATCCGAGAGTCGGCCCGCGTCCCACTGATCGTGGACGCCGGCGTCGGCACGGCCTCGGATGCGTCGCTGGCGATGGAGCTCGGGGCGGACGCCGTGCTGATGAACACGGCCATCGCTGGCGCACAGCATCCGGTCGCGATGGCCGAGGCGATGAAACATGCGGTCATCGCAGGCCGCCTCGCTTATCTAGCCGGGCGCATCCAGCGCCGGATGTACGCCACGGCCAGCAGCCCGGTCGAGGGGCTCGTCGGGCGATAGGGGCAGGGTGCACACGCCTCCGCCCAAGACATCCGCGTCGAGCGCCGAGCTCCTCGAACGACTCAATGCCTGGTGGCGCCTCGCCGGGCCCGAGCCCGCGTGGCCGTCACTGAAGCAGCGGATCGGCCGTCCCGTCAGGCGGATGCTGGCGCGCGTACTGCGGCCTCAGGAAGCCTTCAACGCCACCCTCGTCGACTACATCAACACCGTGGTCCGGCCGCTCGAGACGGAACAGCAGGAACTGCGCACGTCGATCGGAGTCCTCCATCAGCTCGTGCACAGTCTGACCCGCGACGGCGATCGATCGCGCCCGTCACGGGAACGGCAGGATGATGCCGCGCCCCCGATCGAAGGGCCCCTCCCACCCCGCTCGTCGGACGCGCTGTCCCACAAGTACCTCGGATTCGAAGAGCGCTTCCGCGGCTCGGAGGAGGCGATTCGCGCGGCGCAAGCCGAGTACGTTCCGCTTTTCGCGGGGAAGACGGACGTGCTCGACATCGGGTGCGGGCGGGGAGAACTGCTGACGCTGCTGGGGGACGCCGGTGTCCCGGCTCGCGGCATCGACCTCAACGAAGGCATGGTGCGCGCCTGCCGCGCCAAGGGGGTGGACGCGCTCCAGGCCGACGCGCTCGCGTATCTCCAGGCGCAGCAGGACGGGTCGATCGGGGGCCTTGTTGCCGCGCAGGTCGTCGAGCATCTCGAGCCTGCATACCTGACGCACCTGCTCGACGCGGCATTTGCGAAGCTGCGCCCCGGCGCGCCGATTGTGCTCGAAACCATCAATCCGGCGTGCTGGTTTGCGTTTTTCGAAAGCTACATTCGCGACATCACCCACGTCCGGCCGCTCCACCCCGAGACGCTGCGGTTCCTGCTCGTGGCAACGGGCTTCGAGCGCCTGGAGATTCGCTACCGGGCACCATTCCCGGACGATCAGAAACTGCGGCCGATCCCGGCGTCCGCCGCTCTCCGCGACTCCCTCGAGGCATTGAACGCCAACGTCGCACGCCTCAATGGTCTGCTGTTCACGTATATGGACTATGCGGCCATCGGATGGCGGCCCTGAACCATCCGCGGCCGCGCCGTGACAGCGCTCACAGGCGAAAGACGTTGTCGGCGACAACGCCCTTCAGGGCGTTTCTCGTGTCGACCACCAGCGGAAAGCGGTGCGGCAATGCCGCGTAGTCGAACACACGGTGGTCCGTGCAGATCACCACGCAGTCCGCATGCCCTTCGACGTCCTGCTCCGGTACGGATTTCAGACACAGACTGCCGTGATGCAGCTCCGGTACGTATGGATCCGTGTAGCTGAGCTCGGCTCCTCTCCTGTGCAGCAGTTCGAGCACGTCGAGCGCCGGCGACTCCCGCAAGTCGCTCACGTCCTTCTTGTACGCGACGCCAAGGAGATGCACGCGGGACCCGTTGATGGCCTTCCTCTTCGTATTCAAGGCCTCGCCAATGCGCTCGACGACGTAGCCGGGCATCGAGCCGTTCACGTGGCCCGCCAGCTCGATGAACCGGCACTCGAACCCGTTCTGCCGCGCCTTCCAGGAGAGATAGAAGGGATCGATGGGAATGCAGTGCCCCCCGAGGCCGGGGCCCGGATAGAACGGCATGAAGCCAAAAGGCTTGGTCTTGGCCGCGTCGATGACTTCCCAGACGTCGATCTGCATCCGATGCGACATCAACGCAATCTCGTTGACGAGCCCGATGTTCACGGCCCGGAACGTGTTCTCGAGCAGCTTCACCATCTCGGCCACCTGCGTCGAGCTGACCGGCACGACCGTGTCGACGACGGACGCGTACAGACGGCACGCCATGGCCGTGCTGGCCGCGTTCACCCCACCCACCACTTTGGGGATGGTTCGGGTCGTGAACACCGTGTTTCCCGGATCGACCCGCTCGGGTGAGAACGCCAGGTGAAAGTCCTCGCCCGCACGCATGCCGCCTTCTTCCAGCGCGGGCCGCACCACTTCCTCCGTCGTTCCCGGGTAGGTTGTCGATTCCAGGATGACAAGCTGATCACGTCTGAGGCCGGCCTTGACGGCATCCACGGCCTGGACCACGTACGAGAGGTCCGGGTCCCGTGTCTTGCGCAACGGCGTCGGCACGCAGATATCGATCACGTCCATGTCGCGCAGTTGCGACATATCGGTAGTGGCCCGCAACCGGCCCGCCCGGACCGGTTCGGCGAGCTCTTTGGTCTTCACGTCGGGGATGTAGCTGGAGCCGGCATTGATCTGCTCGACCTTCCACTCGTCGACGTCGAAACCGGTGACGCTGAACCCCGCCTGGGCGAACTCTGTCGCCAATGGCAACCCCACATAGCCGAGGCCGATGACGCCGATTCTGGCGCTCCGGCCGTCAATGGCCGCTTCGAGACTCACGAATCCCCCTTTGGCAGATACGGCGCATTTACGTCAATGCAGAATTCAGAATGAAGATTGAAGAAGGCAGATCCTCGCGAAATGCGGCGAGCCAACGCGCATTCTTCATTCTGAATTCTGCATTTTGCATTGTGTCAGCCCTCCCTTAGTGCGTGACGGCCCTCCGACAGGCGTTCCAGGTCGGCGTCCACCATCATGGTCACGAGCCGGTCGAAATCAACCGACGGTTCCCAGCCGAGCACGGCCTTTGCCTTACTGGCGTCACCGACAAGGTGATCGACCTCAGCGGGACGCAGCAAAGATGGTTCCACCCGAACGTACGTCCTCCAGTCCAGGCCCACGTGCTCGAATGCGAGCTCCACGAGCTCCCGGACGGAATGGCTGACTCCGGTCGCAATCACGTAGTCGTCGGCCGTGTCCTGCTGCATCATGAGCCACATGGCGCGGACGTAGTCGCCCGCGAATCCCCAGTCCCGGCTTGCCTCGAGATTCCCGAGCGGCAAGTGATCGGCCAGCCCCAGCGCAATGCGTGCAACGCCGTCGCTGACCTTCCGGGTGACGAACTCCACGCCCCGTCTCGGCGATTCGTGGTTGAAGAGGATGCCCGACACCGCGAAAAGGCCGTAGCTCTCGCGATAGTTCACGGTGATGTAATGACCAAACACCTTCGACACGCCGTACGGGCTGCGCGGATGAAAGGGCGTGCGTTCGGTCTGCGGCACTTCACGAACGCGTCCGAACATCTCGCTGGACGACGCCTGGTAGATCTTCACGTGGCGATCGACCTGGCGTATCGCCTCCAGGACCCGCGTGACGCCCATCGAGTTGTATTCGCCCGTCAGCAGCGGCTGGTCCCAGGACGCCGGGACGAACGACATGGCCGCCAGGTTGTACAGCTCGTGCGGCCGCACATCCTGAATGATGCGCACCAACGACAGTTGATCGATGAGATCGGCGGGGCGCAGCGTGATTCGATCGAGCAGATGCTGGATGCGCCAGAGGTTCGGCGCGCTGGAGCGCCGGATGATGCCGGTGACCTCGTAGCCGTTCTCCAGCAGCCATTCAGCGAGATACGATCCGTCCTGCCCGGTAATGCCCGTAATGACCGCGCGTCTGGTCATGGAAGCCACGCCCATTCTATATGCGGGGCTGCTATCAGCAGTGAAGTGCCGCGTCAGACCGCCGAGAATCGTGAGGCGGATCGGCGCGGAGCGCGGCAGAAGATACTGGCAACAGCCGAGGGGCCTGCGGGAATGTCAAGGGGCTGAGCCCCGTGGACCGCTATGCGGCCCGAAACGAGAACTACGTACCCGTTGCGCCCTCCTGTTCGACGAGCAATAGCGGTCCTCGCCGCGCGGAGCGCGGCCAGCAGATACAGGCAACCAGCCGCGGGGCTCGGCGGGGATATCAAGGAGCCGAGCCCCGTGGCTGGTTCTCCTGTCGGCGGATCGTCACATCGCCTGGAGTCAGCCATCGGCGCAGCGCGTCGCTCCAGGAAGGCATCTCGAAGCCTGCGGCAGAGAGCTTTCCGGTGGCCAGGGCGCAGTATCGCGGCCGTTCGGCCCTGAGCGTGACCTGATCCATCGTGACCGGCGTGAGGCGTGGGACGACGCCGAGGAGACGGGCCGCCTCCTCGGCCACCTGATACCAGGTCGCGTGTCCGGCATTGACGCAGTGATAGATGCCGGCTGGTGCACGGGTGTCCACGAGAAACCGCGTGGCGGCCGCGACATCGGCCATATAGCTGGGTGAGACCACTCGATCCGTGAACGCCCTCACCTCCCGGCCGTGAACCAGATTGGCGACGATCGTATCGAGCGTACCCAGGCGTCCAGTCCAGCCCGGTGCAGAACCGAACAAGCTCTCGACGCGCAGCACCAGGGCATGCGGTGCGTCGAGGGCGAACCACTCGCCCAGCAGCTTCGACGCGCCATAGGTGCTCCTCGGTGCCGCCTTCGCGTCCTCGCCATACGGCTCCTGTGCCGCCCCATCGAAGACGAAGTCCGTGCTGTAGTGCACGAATACGGCCCCGCAGCGCTCGGCAGCACGAGCGAGACTTTGCACCGCGAACGCATTGATCGCAAGCGCATCGAGCGAACGCTCCTCGGCCGCGTCCACGTCGTTGAACGCCACACAGTTCACGATGAGCGCTGGAGCCGCCGCTGCAACCGTGCGATCCACGGCATCCGCGTCCGCGAGATCGAGCTCGGACCGCGTCGGCGCCACGACATCGCAGTCCCCGAACTCGCGCACGATGAAGGTCCCGAGCCGGCCCGACCCGCCAGTGATGAGCACACGAGGAGGAACGCTCAGGCCTGCACTCCACGTCCTCCGGACCTGATATCGACCCGCGTCCGCCTCACGAGAGAGGCGCGCCAGCCGATTGCACACCACGAAACCGGCAAAGGACAGGCCCCAGCCGCGCGAAGCGCGGCAAGCCGGGACCCCCGGCGCACGCGTGCGTCGGGGGGTGGAAGTAGATACTGGCAACCAGCCGAGGGGCTGCCGGGATATCGAGGGGCAGAGCCCCTTGACTGGTTCACAGGCCGTTGAACCGGATGTACCATTCGAGACGATACCCCGACGCGGCTGCCTCGCGGCTCTCTCGCTGGCGCACACCATCGGCATCGTACCGCAACCGTCTGTCGTGACCAACGGCTCCTCTGCTGGTAACGCCGCGGCCGGTCGCCGGATGCGAGGCAGGAGCGTGTGGCGTCGCACGATCGCATTCGACGTTCACATGTGTCGTTGCGCCATCCCTGGGCCGGTGCGGACCACACTCCGAGCCTCGTGACGGTGTATCGGAAGGAGCCGTGCTGCCGTCCCATGGAAAAGATCGATGTCGCCGTCATCGGTGCCGGAGTAGTCGGCCTGGCATCCGCGCTCGCCATTGCCCGACGCGGACGCAGCGTGTGCGTGCTCGAACGGGAGCCGCGAGCGGGCATGGGGACGAGCACGCACAACAGCCAGGTCGTTCACGCTGGCATCTACTACCCCGCCGGCACACTCAAGGCCCGGCACTGTGTGGAAGGCGCGCGATTACTCTACGAGTTCTGCGAGCGATACGGCGTGCCTTTCAGACGCTGCGGGAAGCTGATCGTCGCCGCCGACGACCACGAACATGCCCAGCTCGAGGCGTGGCGCGCGCGTGGCGAAGCCAACGGCGTGGAGGGGCTTCACATCGTGGACAGGACGTTCATCGAAGCCCGCGAGCCGCACATCAGCGCGCGAACGGCGCTGTTCTCACCCAACACGGGCATCCTCGAGGCCGAGGCCCTCGTACGGACGCTCGTGCAGCTCTGTGCGGAGCGCGAGGCGTTCGTGCTGCCCGGGTCGCCTCTGGCAGGTGCGGACCTGACGGCGCACGGCATTCAGCTCCGCACGCCGGCAGAAACCATCCTCGCGCATACCGTGGTGAATGCGGCCGGGCTGTATGCCGACGAGGTGTCGGCCGCACTCGGCGGGGAGACATTCCGCATCTATCCGTGTCGAGGCGAGTACGCTGAACTCGTCCCGGCGAAACGATCCCTGGTGAACGGTCTCGTATACCCGCTGCCGCACGTGCACGGCCTCGGCGTGCACCTGAGCAAGACGACTCACGGAAACGTCACGCTGGGCCCCACCGCGCGCTACCAGGACCGGAAAGACGACTACGAGCACGACCGTCTTCCGCTCGAGGACTTTCTGATCTCCGCGCGTAGACTCCTGCCGGCGCTGGCGCTCGAGGATTTGCGCCTGGGAGGCAGCGGCATCCGAGCCAAGCTCCATCCGCCCGACCAGTCGTTCTCGGACTTCCTCATTCGCCGGGACGAGCTGTGTCCACGGCTCGTCCAGGCCGCAGGAATCGAATCCCCTGGCCTCACGTCGTGCCTGGCCATTGGTCAGCACGTCGCGGAGCTGCTGGATTGATCCGACGGTATGCTCGCGCCTACACCGGAGCTCACGTGGCCCGAGCCTCGTCCAGCAACCGGATGAACTCATCCGCCACGGGTAACTCCGCGAACAGCCGCCACGGCTGTTGGGGTTCGAGCTCGCTCACGGTGTACCCCCCGGTGGCCACGGCAATCGTTCGTGCACCGACGGCGGTGGCACAGCGGATGTCGTGCGGCGTATCTCCAATCACGAAGAGCCCTGCATCGAACACAGGACCGGCGCGACGGGCGAGATCCACTCCGCGCGCGGCAATGGCCGTACGGTCGCTGGCGGCCTCTGCAAACGCACCGCCGGCAAAGTAGTGGTTGAGCCCGTAATACGTGAGCTTGGCGCGCGCGCCTTCGCGCGTGTTCCCGGTCAGCAGATACGACCGGATATCGCGGCGTTCAGCCAGCCGATCCAGGATGTCGCGCACATGGGGCATCACGTGTCCCTGGCGCAACGGCAGACTCGAGGGCAGGCGGTCCTCGTAGGTTCGCACCAACCGGTCCACCGCGTCCGCGTCTGCCTCGATGCCAAGCGTCTCGAGTGTCTTGACGGCAATCTGGTAGTCCGTCAGGCCCGCAATCCGAATGACCGAAAGATCGAACTCCAAGCGGGTCAGCGCGCGCACTGCCGCCTCCCACGCGACGGCACCGGCTCGCGCCGTGGTGAGGAGCGTGCCGTCGATATCCCAGAAGAGCACCATCCCGTCACCCTTCACGCATTCGCCGGCGTTCGCCACGGATGGATAATGTCTGCCAGGTGTTCCAGCCACTCGATGTCACCACAGCCGGGACGAGCGAGCGCGCACGTGTGTCGATCCCGCTCATGGAGACGCTCAGCAAAGTCGCCGCCGTCGCCTCGGTCGTGGCCATTGTCTCCTTTCAGATCGGGCTCCACATCGATGCGACAGTGACGCTGCGCGGGCTGGCTGGCGCCGCACTCGTCGTGGGCTGGCTCGGAGCCCGTTCACCGTTCGTACATTTTCTGTTTCTGCTCGCCATCCCGCTCGCGCCCGCGACGCTGCGGCTGGCAACGGGCCTCGAGGGACCGGTGCTGGACCTCGTCTGGGTCGCGGGGCTGGCCGCAATCGTGGTCCGCAATGTGCCTTGGCTTCGCTGGGAGTTTCCGGGCGTGTGGCGCGTGCTGCTTGGCGGGTGGGCGCTCGTCGTGTCACTGGCGTGGCCGGTGCTGGCCGGCCGCGAGATCGGCTTCGACCCGTGGGTCCTCCGTGATACGGCCGCGATCAACGGATGGTCGCTGGTCACGGCCCCACATGCCGTGTACGCCATCCTGGATGCTGCCCTCATCAGCTTGGTCGGGCTGCTGTGGTTCGAACTGGTGCTCGTGCATTTCGCCAGATCGGGCCGGGTCCCTCTGGCCACCCACGGCCTCTGGATCGGCGCAACGGCCGCCAGCGTCGTGGCAGTCTACCAGGGCCTCGTGAACCCCGGGCTCCTCAGCACGCCATTCTGGGCCGAACTTGGACGAGCGACCGGAACCATGCTCGACGCCAACGCGTTCGGAACGGCTGCCGCCATCGCCGGCCCGGTGGCATTCCTGATGATCAGTCGCAGCCACCTGCCGCGACGAGCCCTCCTCGCCTCTGCCGTCCTTGCGGTCAACATGGCCGGGATGTGGATGTCGGCATCCCGAACGGCGCTGGTCTGCGGCGGCGCTGGCGCCGTTGCTCTTGCGGCAGCGCTCTGGCGAACCCGCCAGCCCGGTGTGCGGCGCCTGTTGCCGGTCGTCGCGCTCCTGTGCGCGGCCGCCATTGGTGCATCGATGCGCATGGGGGCAGGAACGAACCCACTCCGGCGAGTCGCGACCGATCTCCAGACCATCGCCGCCGACGTCTGGACGCGTGGGGCCTATGGAACCACGGCCGTGCGCCTGTTTCGCGAGTACCCCCTGACCGGCACCGGCATCGCGAGCTACTACATCCTGGGGCAAGACTGGTCGCCGGAGCCGCTCGGGCTCGACAACGCGCAGAACTGGTGGCGACAGCAGGCGGCGGAGTTCGGCGTGCTCGGATCCATACCCATCTTCATCTGGTCGCTGCTCGTCGCCGCACTTGTTGTCGTCGGAAGGCCACCACCGGAGCATCTCGTGACTGTCACGACCCTGCGAGGTGTGCTCCTTGGCCTAGGCGTCGTGTCGCTGGTTGGTATTCCGACACAGAACCCGTTCGTGCTTCTCTGGTTCTTTCTCGTCGTGGCCTGGCTCGCGACGAGCCTTGCAGGCCAGCAGACCGTGCCGTTCACGGCTCCGCGTCCGACCCCGCCGGTAATCGAGTCATTGCGCAGCGCAGGTCTCGGCTGGGTCGCCGTCTCCCTGGCCGCCATTGCTTATGCAGGCGGACACCTCCTTCTGGCCTTCGGATCGCTGGATGTCGCCGCACGAGCCGTCCGAGCCGAGCGCGAATACATCGTCGGTAGCTACGAGCCCGAATCGCTCGGTGAGGTGACGCACCTTCGATGGACGCGCGACCGGGCGCGTTTCGTCTGGCCCGTGGCCAGCCCATGGCTGGTCGTCCACCTGCTGGCGACACATCCCGATCTGGACGACCGGCCCGTCCAAGTGACGCTCACCACACCCTGCGGGGTGATATTCGAGGAGTCGCTCCAGAGCACCGAACCCGTGCGGATCGGCTTCGAGCTTCCAGCCGATCTCCGCGCAGTTGACATGCGCGTGCGCGTGTCGCGGACCTGGCGGCCGACCGAGTACGGTGAAGGCGACCCACGACGGCTGGGGATTGCCGTTATCCGAACGTTCGTCAACAGCCTGGACGAGGTGCTGGCGCAGGTACATACGCTCGAGCTTTCACGCTGCGACGAGGACTGAACGCCGTACGACTCGCGCTTTCACCTGTTGAGTGTCTTTGACCCATCCAGGCAGATCCGATAGTATCGGCACGCTACCTCCACGACAGCGCGCGAGCCATTCGTTCGACATGCACCGGTGTCATGTGCCGTCGTGTCGCGCGCGAGTTTTTGCCGGATAGCGGAGTACTTGACTTGCCAGACGTTCAGCGACCGGCACCCGACCACGCCGGTTCTCTGGGGGCGCCCGGTTCTTCCCGGTTGCACGATGCTCCTGCCCGCGAGGCATCCGACGACGACCTGGAGCTCGGCCAGTACCTCAACACGATTCGTCGACATCGAGTACTCCTCGTCGTGGGTGCTCTTGTTGGTGCCCTGGCCGGGTTCGGCCTGGCGTCGCTGCGGCCCGTGCTCTACGAGGCGGTGACCACCTTGATCGTGCTCTCCCCGTCGGGGCCGGACAGCAGAGCCAACGCGGGCATCTATCGCGCGGTACTGGAGAATCTCAGCCTTGCGTCGCAGGTGGTCGAGGAACTCGACTTGAACCGGCCGCCGCTCAGCATGAGCCCGCAGCGGTTTCTCACGGATGCGATCCAGGTCCAGGAGTCCACGGGGACGAACCTGGTGAGACTCAGGGTGCGATTGGAAGACCCGGGACGGGCCACCGAAGCCGCACGCCGTCTCGCCCGCAAGGCTGTTCTGTTGAACGACGAGGTGAATCGTCGCGAAGGCGCATCGCTGCGCGACGAACTGCGGACGCACCTCGACGCTGCGGCCGAACGCCGCGAAGTTGCGGAAGAGCGCCTGCTGGCATACCAGCGCGAAGCGCAGGTGGAGCTCCTGAAGCGGGACGCCGAGGCGATGCTGGACGAGCGCGGCGAGGTCCTGAAGCTGCTCATTGCCATCGAAGGTGAGAAGGCACGTCTTGCGACGGCTGAACAGGAGCTCGCCAAACAGCAGCCGCTTCTCTCGGTGGGACGGGCCGTGCAGGCTGAAGAGGCGCTCAGGCGCGCCGCCCTTGCGGCAGAAGGCAGGGAGGCCAGGCCGACGCCGGCCGGTGAGCCTCCCTCTCGGCTCCGGGAAACGGGCAGCGTGCTCGACACCGACCCGCTCGATCTCAGCAACCCCTTCGTCAATCCGGTGTATCAGACCCTCGAGTTTCAGATTGCGACGAGCCGCGCACGGCTCGCCTGGCTCGAAGGGCAGCGCCGCGAGATGATCGAGGTTCAGAAACTGGGTGGAACCGAACTTCGCGAGCTGACTTCTTTGTACGAGCGGCAGCTCGAGCTCACACGGCTCGAGCAGGACTACGATCTGGCGCAGAACGTCTACCGGGACGTGGCGCTCAAGTACGAACGGGCACGGACCGACGTGCTCGGAACAATCCCGCGCCTGCAAATCGTCGACGAGGCCATCCAACCCGACCGCCCCCTCTCCCGGGGACGCCTGCGCTGGCTGCTGCTGGGGCTCGCGGCGGGATTGTTCCTCGCGGCATCGACGGCGCTCGCGCGCGATGCGGGCCGCACAGCGGTCTAGCGCTCACTCAAGACAGATCGGCATTGGCACTCCTGCTGGTTCTTGCGGCACTGGCGCTTCCCTGGATGATCCGGACGTCCATCCTCAAACCTCGCCTGCTGACCTACCTCGTGTTCGCGCTGGTTCCGACACAATTCATCTTCATTCCGGTGTCGGACTTCTTCATCTCGCCTGCAGATGTCGTCGTCGTCATCGCGCTGGCCGGCCTTGGCGTTCGTGTCGCCGCAGGCCGGCGCGAAGCCCAGATCGCCGTGTGGCAGCACCGGTATCTCCTGCTGCTCCTACTTGCCTATGTGGTCGGGTTCCTGGTCCTGGAGTACTCGTCCAGGACACTCGTGCGCGTCCCGCTGGCCATCGTGCCGGCGGTGCTGGCCTGCGAGACCCTACGAACGCGCCGGCATATCTCGGCCGCAGCCACGGCTCTCGTGGTGGCGGCTCTTCTCGATGCCGGATACGGGCTGTTCTGGTACCTTCAGGGTGTCTATCTCCATCCGACCCGCTTCGCCGGCGTGCAGGGGCCGAACTTCAGCGCAATGGTGATCCTGACCGGAGCGGCTATTCTGCTCGCAAGCCGTGCGCGAGCCCCGAAGGTCCGGCCACTCATTGCACCCGGGGCGTTGATCGTGCTGAGCCTCGCCACGCTGTCGCAAATGGGCATGGTCGCTCTCGTCGGCGCGTGGACGGTGCTGCGCCGCGTCATCACGTGGCGCAACACCTTGATGCTGGTCTCGGCGGCTGTTTTCATTGTGACGGTTGCACTCTCGTTCGAGGAGGTTCGCGAGCGGGTCCTGGCGCGCAACAGACCCGAGCCGCAGATGGATGGCGTGGAGCGCACGTCGGCCGGAATCCGCTTGATCCTGCTCAGGATCGCTTGGCAGGTATTTACCGACAGCCCGATTGTCGGCCTCGGATACGGTGCGTTCGAACGCTACTCGACTTCGGACCCCGAGATGAATGCGTTGACCGGTGGGAGCGGGTACGGCACGCACAACATGTACGTGGAGATTCTGGTCGAGGGCGGCCTCCTCGCGCTTGCGTTCTTCGGCCTGCACTTCGCCCAGTACGTCCGTCCGCTCCGCGGCGCCATGCGAAGCATGCGGCGCCGGAAGGATCGTGTGGCTGCAACCGCACTCGTGGGCCTTCCCATCGTTCTCATTTCCGCAGCGCTGTTGAACGTGCTGATGTTCTATCTTTTCTGGGCCGTCTGCGGACTGGCGCTCGCCTTCCTGAATCTCTGGCGCCGGGAAGACTCGTGGGACGAGTCGAGAAGCTGGGGACCCGACGTGACGACGCCCGCGCATGGAACAGTCGCGAGCGTCTCCTGAACCGCGTCTTGCTGAACATGACGGCCATTCCCGAACAGTCTTCACCGGAAAGCGTGGCCCCCGCGGCGAGTGTAACCGTCCAGGGCACTCGCGTCCTGGACGCGGTGCGTGCCGTTCGCCGCGCGCGCCAGATCTCGTATGCAAGCGGGCGCGAGGCCTGGATTCGAGCGAACCAGTACTACTACGACGCTGTGACACGGTTGTTGCGGTCCATCGTGGAGCCTGGCAAGAGAGTGCTGGAGGTGCGTTGCCTTTCGGGATACCTGCTGAACGCGCTGGAGCCTGCACGAGGCGTCGGCATCGAGATCACTCCCGACATGGTGGAGATCGCACGGAAGCGGTATCCAACGCTCGAGTTCATCTGCGCCGATCCCGAATCAATCGAGCTGGAAGAAACCTTCGATTACATCATCTTCAGCAATCCGTTCGACACGGTGGATGTGATCGCCGCGCTGCGATGTCTCCCAGCGCTCTGCACGGCCGAGACGCGCGTGATCGTCTACAACTACAACCACTTGTGGCGACCACTCCTCGAGTTGGCGGGCCGTCTGCGACTGCGCACGCCATTTGCAGAGCCCAACTGGTTGTCGACGGCGGACATCCAGGGGCTGCTCGAGCTGGCCGGGTTCGAGCCCCTGCGGGCGCATCGCGCCGTGCTCTCGCCCAAACGGGTGCCGCTCCTGTCGGAGCTGCTGAATCGCCTCCTGGCTCCGCTGCCCGGCGTGCGCCGGCTGTGCATGGTCGAGATGATCGTGGCCCGGCCCATCCCGAAGCCACGCAATCCGGACGAGATCACCGTGTCCGTGATCGTGCCCTGCAAGAACGAGCGCGACAATATCGAGCCAGCGGTCCTGCGTACCCCCGACATGGGCGGGCACACCGAGATCATCTTCTGTGACGATCGATCGACGGATGGGACCGCCGACGAAGTCCGCCGACTCCAGCAGGCCTTTCCAGGACGAGACATCCGTCTCGTGGAAGGGCCTGGCATCTGTAAGGCCGAGAATGTGTGGACCGGCTTCCGGGCCGCACGCGGCGATGTGCTGATGATCCTGGACGGCGACCTCACGGTCATGCCGGAGGAGCTCCCGTACTTCTGCGCTGCGTTGACCGACGGTGCAGGTGAGTTCATCAACGGGAGCCGTCTGGTCTATCCGATGCAGAACAGGGCGATGAAGACCACGAATCTCATCGGAAACAAGCTCTTCAGCCTGATGTTCTCCTTCCTGCTGGATCAGCCCATCAAGGACACGCTGTGCGGCACCAAGGTGCTCTGGCGACGCGACTGGCAGCGCATCGAGCGCTTCCTGGGGACGTGGGGTGTGCGCGATCTCTGGGGGGACTACGAACTGCTGTTCGGCGCGAGCCGGCTCCAACTGCGGATTCGCGACCTGCCGGTGCACTACCAGGAACGGATCTACGGCGTGACGAAGATGACCAGGGTTTTCGCAAACGGGATGCGCATGCTGCGCATGTGCTGGGCTGCATGGTGGAAGTTGAAGGCACATTTCTAACACGAGGGGCTCTGCCCTCGATGTCCCCTCAGAGCGATTGACTGGTCACTTGATTGGCTTTGGCGCTGTGTGCGCCGGACCGCTCTGCGGAGCCGCACACGAAATACAAGATTCAGGCTTGGGGCCGCACAGCGGTCGATACCGGCCATGACGGGTCGCGCACACACGATAGAGGCGGGTTCGACTCGCCGGGAGCCGGTGGCCGGATCCACGGGCGCGTCGGCGCCGGCCCCATCGTCCTTGTGGCCGTTGATTGGCGTCGTACTGTTTCTCGGCTATTGGGGCGTCGTGAAGGCGAACCTCTTCGAGCAACTGGCCTACACGTCGGATCTCTTTTCCACCATTCAGATCTCACGAAGCTGGATGGATGGACGCCCTCTACTCTCCGAGAACGCGTTCGGAGGGTTCGCCGACCTGCACAACGTCTATGCGTTGCTCGTCCTCGGACCGGCGACGGCACTGTTCGGAGCCTATGGCCTGTTCGTGCCTTACCTGCTGCTACTGGGGCTCGGGACCAGATGGGTATTCCTGCTCGTGAGCGACGACCGTGCGAGACTCCTGATATCGGCCTTCATCCTGGGGCCGACAGGATTCTGGCTCTGGGACAATCCCATATATGGCTTCCATCCAGAACTGTTTCTGGCGCCGGTCGGTATCCTCTACGCCGCGGCGCTGGCCCAACGGTCGCGACTACGATGGCTCCTGCTCCTCGCGCTCTTCAGCATCCACGAGCAGGGCCCCCTCGTCGGCATGGGCATTCACATCGCCTTCGTGATGAGCGGCCCTGGCGAGCGCCATCGCAAGACGATCACCACGCTCGTGCGGATCGTGGGCAGCTATGGGTGTCTGTTCGCAGCCGGGTTGATGCTCCTCAACCTCAACAGCCAGGGGCAATCCAGGGTCGGAGAGGCACTGAGCGGCCTGGTGGGCCTCTTGTCGAATCCAGTCGGACTGGACTCACTCTTGCGGGATCTATTCTCATGGGTAGTCCTGGTCGTGCCACTCGTTGCCGTGATAGTCCTCTTTTCGCGTCGCAGGATGTGGACAGCGATTCCTCTCGCTCTCGGCCCGCTCCTGGCTGTGGCCATTGTCGGGCGCTCGCTCTACTCGGACACGGGCCTCGGACTCACCTGGGCCCCTCGTCTCGTCGGTGTCTGGACCGTCGGCACTGCTGCGATCATCTATTCTCTGCACCAGCTCATCTGGCCTCCCCGTTCGAGGTGGCAGCCGTTGATCCTGGTGGCAGCAATCGCCGTTCTCGTCGGCTACCAGGCGTGGGCGCTACGATACGTGCGGGACTACGATTTCGGCTCGCGCTTCGCCGCGCTGCCCCACACGGACTCGCTCGCGAGGCGCTTCACCGATACGGAGTTCGCAGCCATGGAATGCATTTCCGCCAGCCTGGATCGACGGGTCCACATCGCCACGAACGGCGACCTATTTGCTAAATTCCACATGAACTCCATTGTCTGGCCGGATCGGCTTGCATCAGCCTGGAAACCGCCGCAGGTGATTGTCTGCGATGCAGGAGGGCGGACAGTGTACGGAGTAGCTGACTGTCACTCGCTCATCGATGATCGGTCGGGGCAGCGTTTCGATGAAACACGCATAGATGGACTCCGCGTTGCGTACGAGGAACGTAATGGCCCGGCGATCAACCGATGCCTGCACCCGATATCGAAGCAGTGACCGCGCTGCGCTTCGGACGATTCATGCGATGAGCGCACATCGACGACAGCTCGTCATGACGCATACCCGTGGAGCAGTCCCGGTTCGTGCTCAGTCCCGCCCGGAGACCCGCACACGTCTTCGCCGAGGTCCATCGCTGGCAATGGTGGGGACATCATGAGTCTGGATCGAGCTGCACGGGAAATCGCTCACGGCTCCCTGCTGGCTCGCGATGATCCCGAGGTCGTCTGGGGGTGGGCAACCCCGGCGGGGCGGCGGCGGGCCCGGCGCCGGGCTGAGTTGATTTCCACCGGAGCCCGCCTGGGTCCCGGGATTCGGGCCCTGGAGATCGGCTGCGGCACGGGCTTGTTCACCGAGATGTTCGCCGCCACCGGGGCAAGCCTGATCGCGGTGGATATCTCTCCAGACTTGCTGGCTCGTGCCCGGGCTCGTCAGCTGCCGCCCGGTCAGGTGCAGTTCCTGCAGAAACCTTTCGAGACCTGCGAAGTCGATGGCCCCTTCGACACCGTGATCGGTTCCTCGATTCTGCATCACCTGGAGATCGAACCGGCGCTGCAGAAGGTATACGACCTGCTCAAACCCGGAGGGGTCCTGAGCTTTGCCGAGCCCAATATGCTCAACCCGCAAGTCTGTCTCCAGAAGTCGATCCCATGGGTCAAGGAGCGTCTCGGCGACTCACCCGATGAAACTGCTTTCGTACGGTGGAACGTCGGGGCCCGCCTAGCCGCACTTGGCTTCGAGGGAATCACGGTCACTCCCTTCGATTGGCTCCACCCCGCAACGCCACCCTCGCTCATCCGGTTGGTGGCAAGCGCAGGCGAACAATTGGAACGAATACCCTTCGTGCGTGAATTCGCCGGGTCGCTTCACATCTGCGGCTGCCGGCCGGCCTAACCGTCTCGACCGCCCGAATTGTCGGCAACACGAGTCAAGCCTTCCCGGGCAACACGGCTCGCCGCGAGATGTCTCCTGCGTGTTCACGACGCGCGGGAGCCTCCGATCGGGCTCCTGCTGAGGAGCACGTTCGAATAAGCCGCCTCTGAGTCCGGAAGCTCTTCGACCATGCGAGGGGTAACCGGGCGCAGTCCGCGCCGCTCCGGCAGCCACATCCCGAACCCCTGCGAACGCAGGTCATCGTACAGACGACCGGCCTCGGTGCCGCACTGACGCAAGCCATGAGGCCATAGCTCGCAGAAAATCAGCATCGCCGGATTGACCTCGATGGTCCTCGCCATGCCACGAAAGGCGTACGGCTCGTATCCCTGGATGTCCATCTTGATCGCGTCCACCTGAAACCGCCCGGCCACATATTCGTCGATGCTCACGCCGGTAACCTCCGTGACGATGGCGTGCGTGTCGACCTTGTATGTCCTGTGATCCACGTTCAGTCGTGGTGATGAGTAAATGGGTAGCGGACCCGAGCGATCCGAAACAGCGCACCGTTCGAGGGTCACGTTACTCCGGCCCACCGCCGCGGCCGACAGACGCGCGAAGTTCATGGCGTCTGGCTCGAATGCGTAGATGTGGCCATCGCGCCCTACCAGATCGGCCAGCAGCAGTGTATAGAAGCCAATGTTTGCGCCGATATCGAGCACGCAACTGCCCGGGCGGATGAGTCGACGCATCCATGCGATCTCGACCGCATCCTGCCGGTTCTTGTAGACGGAATACAGCAGTCGATACAGCGGGAACGACCGGTGGTACAGCACGTCGCCGATCCACATCGAGAGTCGATCGGGCATCAGGGTTGGAGCGCCATGGACGGATCCGCGCGGCGCGGTGTCGTCTCGGGCGGGCGCGTCATCTCAATGTGCCCGCGCCAGCCTGGATGCGCCACGAACGTATGCTGACACCTTACCTCGTCCAGCCGGCACTCGCGGAGCGCGAAGCGCGACGCCTCGACTTCCGCGACACTCACGTCGCCTGGCACGCGCACCCTGGTAACCCGCAATCCCGTATCCCGCATGGTTTCCCGTATCTTCGGGATGCGCATCTCGTCGAATCCCATGAGCCGCACGGCCACGAGATCGAGAGCAACCGGATCGGTCGCGGCCAGTACCACGCCGAGCGGGACGTCGCGAGTGGCCAGCGGGCCCTCTCCCTCCCCGGCGACCACGCCGTCCATGACCGTCAGGACCGTTCTCACCGGTGCTCCGGCCTCGAGATACACACCGCGGGCGTCGCTGAAGTACAGACAGCGACTCAAGTCAACGCACATCCGCCACGTCGTCTGATTGCCGTGCCAGTTGCCGCTGCGAATGAAGGCGTCGCCGCGGGCGCTCGTCTCGATGCGGCGTGCGAGCCTGAAGAGGCGCGATCCCAGGCCCCGCCTGAGCGACTGCCGCGCGATCTCCGTCGCGTGGCTTCTGAGCGTGTCGATCAAGCGGGCGTCGGGAAACTCGTCGCCCCCGTGACGGACCGATCCAACGGAGTGATGAGGCAGCCAGTTCTTGTCTCCGTTGATGCCCACGAGGTTCTTGAGGGCGAGCGTGACGCCGGTCTTCTTGTGCGTTTTCAGTTTGGGAAGGTTGACGACGAGATCCGCCGACAGCACCGTCTCCGACAGGAGGTAGGCGTTCCGGCCGTTTGCGTGGTGCTGCGTCGTGACGGTCGAATCGTAGTCGGCGCCGCGGAAGCGCCTGGAGTCGAGCCCCGAAGCATGGAAGAAGCTGCGATCGCCGAGGTCGATGGCTCGATAGCCGCGGGGATCGCCCGGCAGCGGCGTCCGCTGCACGATGATCCCGTCGCGATACGTCACCGCCTCGCGGCGCAGGTCCAGAACCTCCAGTTCGCGACCGAGCGTCTCCCGATAGAACCGCTGCAACTGGTCGAGCCCGGCAATCTCCCTGATGCGCCCGAAGTCGCAATCGTGTTGCGGCGCTTCGGCAACCGAAACGGAACCGGTCGGGCCTGCCGCCAGGAAGGCGTAGTCCGCGATCGCGCGAACCACGGCGCCGTGCGTGATCACGCTCTCGATCGTGCCGTCTGGAGCGGGGTTCCAGTGCCGGATGAAATTCGGCTTCAAGACAATCCGACCACCGGGAGCCACCAGCTCGCCGAGAGGATTCCATGCCGGCGTCCCGAAACGATGCGCATCGAGGCCCAACGCCCGCAGTGCGGCGCGCACACCTGCGTACGCCGGGTTCGGGGCGGCATCGACGGCGCCGGTGCCGCCCAGCTTCGTCAGCTCCGGATATGCGCTCCCGGGCGAGAATGGGGGGCGGATCCCCGCGTAGCCTGCATCTGTCCTCGCGAGACCGACGCGAATCATCGCGCCAGCCTCCCGACGGCCGACTTCACCGCGCGGAACTTCCCGTTCGCCTCGCGCGGGATGTGATCGGCATAACGTACGTCGACGCGGATCTCGCCGCCCAGCCGGGCCCGGATCTCGGTCAACAGGTCCAGTTCGCTTCGCGCGTCGTAGTCGGGGCGACGGACCACGCGAACCTCAATCGCATCCGGCCGATCCTGGAGGATCTGCGCCTCGGCCACGGCAAGCTGGTCTTTGAAGACGTGATCGAGACGGCCAATCAGTCGTCCGTCCGGCGTGGCCACGTAATCCTCGATTCGTCCGTCCACGTCGAGGAACACGTCGCCAGGGCGCCCGCACTCGCACGGTCGCTTCAGCCGCGTCCCTACGTCGCCGACCCTGTATCGCAGGAACGGGGTCGCCTCGTTCGCGAATCCCGTCACCAGGAGCGGTCCTCGCACCCACTCCGCAGTCTGTTCGACTGGCTCGACCTCCACGATTCCGAACTCCATGTCCACGTGCAGTCGATTGTACGCGCATGCCGTCATGGACACGGCCAGCTCGCTGGTCCCGTATCGGTCGCGCACCGGGGCTCCAAAAGCCTCCTCGATGGCGGCACGCTGGAACGCCAGCAGCGACTCCGACGAGGTGAAGACCCCGACCAGACGTCCGCGCTCGATCGGTCGGTCGAGTTCGAGCATGGCCCGAGCGACGAGATGGAGCGACGACGGATAGCCCTGGACGTAGGTGGCGGGAAGCTCGTGGATCGCCTCGACGTAGTCGCGCAGATTCTGCGGCGCCATGTGGTACAGGGAGAACAGTACCTGGCGGCCCCAGTAGTTCCTGCGCCAGTACGGCGGCCGGTCCTGATCGAACGGCACGACGATCGGGCCATTGAACGTCAGGTTTGGATCCCCGATCTTCACGCCGAACGCGCGGCGCTGGCGCCATACGGTGGCAAACTCCTCCACAATCGCTTCCACGGTATACCAGAGCGGAAGCGCGGTCCCCGTCGTGCCGCTCGTTCTTCCCCGTATGAGTCTGCGCGTGGGGATGTGAAGGGCGCGAAAGCGCTCCGGCGCGTCACGATACGTCACCTTTTCGAGCGGCGGAATCCGGGCGAGTGTCTCTGCGATCGCGACGGCTGGATCGCGCTCGGTCGAGGGCGGTGGAAGGTCACGGTAGTACGGTACGTGCGCGAGGGCGATCTCGACAATCCGCACGAGGCGTTCCCGCTGGATTGCGTGAAGCGCGTGAACGGAGCTGTGTCCGGTCTGCTCCCATTCCAGGAGGCGCTGATGAAAGACCCCTCCCATGCGCAGGCGGGCACGACGCCACCCGGCCCACGTGCAGGCAAGATTCTGCAGGGGGATCGGAAGGGCCGCGTAGATACGCTCTTTCACGTTGGATCGGTACGGGCTCAGGTCGCGGCCCGGCATTCGCCGGAAACGCCAGGACGGGGCGTCGGCGCGAGAACGCCCGGAGCCGTCAGTATACGAAGGCCCCGAGTCGTGTGGGGCGCGCGGCAGCGCCGCACGGTGCGCCATGGCTTCATCGCGGTCCGATAACGGTGGATGGCCGGCACGCGCGTGGATGCATTGTGCAATGCTCTCCGCCTTGATACGCTCCGTGACGACATGACTCCTGCCTCCACGCCTCGAGACGGCCGTCGTGAGCTCAGGCGGACGATCCTCTCGTGCAACGGGACGACGCTCGACTAGCCGACCGGCACGACGCAGCGACGGGCTCGCTTCGGAGGGGCTTCATCTGGGCGGCTGCCGGAAACGTCGTCTACGTCGCGTGTCAGTACGGCACGCTCGTTGCGCTCGCCAAGCTGGGAACGCCCGAGGATGTCGGCACGTTCGCGCTCGCGCTCGCGGTGACCGCGCCTATCGTCGTGTTCAGCCAGATGCAGCTCAGGCAGCTGCAGGTCACGGATGTGGGGCGCGAGGCGCGATTCGGGGACTATCTCGTCTCTCGCCTCGTGTCGACGGGAGTGGCGCTCGTGACCATCGCGGGCGTCGTCGTCCTGGCGGGATACGACAGCCGCGCGGCGGCCGTGACGATGGGTGTGGCTCTCGCCAAAGCCTCCGAGTCCGTGGCCGACATCGCGCATGGCCGACTGCAGCGCGCCGAACGGATGGATCTGATCGCCAGGTCACTCGCCATCAAGGGTGTCGTGTCGCTGGCCGCATTCACCGCAGCCCTCGCCGTCGGGAGCGGCTTGCTCGTCGCCGTGATGGCCATGGCGCTCGTATGGGCCGGCGTGCTGGTGGGTTTCGATCTGGCCCTCGCGCGCCGGTTCTCGGAGCCCGAGGAGAGAAAGCTGACATGGCAACCCGACGTCTTGAAGCGCCTGGCCCGGACTGCCCTCCCGTTGGCCGCCGCATCCGGACTGGCCTCGTTTTCCGGCAACCTGCCGAGGTACGTGCTAGACGCGATGGCCGGCAAGGAGGCCGTCGCCGTTTTCGCCGTGGCAGCAACGCCACTCGCCATGATCTCGCTCGTCTGGACCGCCGTCTCGCAGACGACGCTGCCACGCGCCGCGCTCTACTTCAGCTCCGGGCGGAACGGCCCGTTCGTCAGCCTGGCCACGAAGGTCGTGGCGTTGCAGGTACTCGCGGCTGCAGCCATCTCCGCCGCGTTTGCGCTCTACGGCGGGTGGATCATGCGGACGCTGTTCGCCCCCGAGTATGTGGAGGCAGGGCCCATTACCGCCCTGATGGCGGCCGGGATGGCCGCGGGAGGACTGGGTGCCTACGGCTCAACGGTGCTGACCGCGGCGCGCCGATTTTCGCTGCAGCTCTGGAATATCGTTGTCGTGGTGCTCGCACAGCTGCCGCTCTGCTTCGTGCTGATCGGAGCCGCCGGCGCATGGGGAGCTGGCTGGAGCGAAGTCGGACGCTTCGCCGTGTCGGCGCTCTATCTGGTCATGGCCGGCGCCGCCGTGCATCGGCGTGCGGCAAGGACGTGGAAAACCCACGGGGAGAGAGACTGGAATGCTCGTCCGTTACCTGAAGCGTGAGCTTCACTACCGGATGGAAGACGTGCAGCACCGAGTCGGCTGGGCTGGAACCGCTGGCGGGATCTCGCACTTGCGCAAACGCCGGATCGTGAGGGCGTACGCGAGGCGCCATGGCCTCCGAGTCTTCGTGGAGACGGGCACGTACCTCGGCGACATGACCGCTGCCATGGCACCGTTGTTCGACCACATCCATTCGATAGAGCTCGGGTCCGAGCTCTATCGAGCTGCGTGCGAGCGGTTGCGGCGCTACCGCAATGTCAGCCTCTATCACGGCGACAGTGCTCTCGTGCTCCCGGACGTGCTCGCGCGGTGCCATGGCGACACGTTGCTCTGGCTGGACGCGCACTATTCGGCCGGCATCACGGCACGTGCGACGATTGACACGCCCATCGCCGCCGAGCTCGCGGCCATCTTCTCCCGCCGGGGATCGCGGGACGTGATTCTGATCGATGATGCACGGCTGTTCACCGGGTCGAACGACTACCCGGCTCTCGCCGATCTCAGGGAATGGATCGCACGGGAAGCCCCGCACCTCGATGTCGCGGTCGCCGAGGACGTGATCCGGCTGACGCCACGGCACACCCACGCATAGACAGCCGACTCGCGTCCCGTGTCCACGGCCAGACGGCGGTTACGCCGGCACCCGGTGGGCTGACAGGCCGGCACCGGTCCCATCGATCCGATACCGCGTCGCACCCAGACGGACGTGGATGCCGTCCGGGGATGCCTCGATCGCAACGTCCGCAGCATCGATAGACGGAGCGAGGAGATAACCAAAGCGGACGGGCAGCGCGCCGCGTCCCCGCAACACCAGCGTCCAGACAGGCAGGTGTCGTCCAAACTCGGGGGCATGCCAGCCCTGTCTGGGATGCAGCTCTCCACGCACAATGGCGGCGTCGTGCACGCCGAACCATGCGACGGCAAGAGACTGGTGCCGCTGGATGAGCACGGCATGGCAGGACCCGGCCATGCTCAGATCGGCGTCCGGCGACGCGTGCAGGCAGCTCTCCCACGAGTGAGCGCCCCGGCCCTCCAGATCGTCGATGACCAGCCAGGCACGGTCGTCGAGCGCGACGATTGCCCGGGCCGCCCAGACAGGATCCGGCAGGCGCGCGTAACCGTTGTGTCGGGCGCGGATGCCCGTCAACAGCGACCCGCGTATGGCGACGCGATCGAGCACGTCGGCTCGACGCGCAACACGAAAGCTTCCCCAGCACTCGATCTGATCGAAACCGTCGACGCTCACCGTGTTGTGTGCGCGCGTGCTGCGGTAATACTCTCTCCACGGGCCGGCGGCGTACTCACCGACACCCGCATCGACGGCCATGCGGCGACCATCCAGGCTGATCTCGAAGCTGAAGAAATCGGCGTGCGCGTGCGCAGGGAGCGTGTCCGGGCACGCACGGCCCACGTCCATGAACAGTACGCCGCGGCCTTCGAGCAGTGGGATGCGCGTGAGACCACCGTCCTCGGTACCCGAACGGGGAACCGTCCCGCGACGGACACGGAGCGGCTCCGTGAGCGCCGCGGCAAGCAGCGCCTGCCGCACCGCGAGCGGGCCGGCAGGCGGGTCATCGAGGGCCAGGCGCGCCGCCGCGCGCAGGCACGCTGGCGGCGGCGCCTCCCCAATCACACTGTCATTGAAGAGGGCAATCTCACCGTCCGGATGGAGCACGCGCGGGAGGTACGCCGTCATCGCCCGGATACTCGCGACCAATGTATCCGGAACCTCCCAACCGCCCACGCGCAAGGCCAGCACCACCTCGATTGCGTCGGCGAGCACGAGCAGGTGATACATCGGGCTCCGCTCGAAATGGGCGCCGTCAGCCAGCAACTGGCTCGCAAGCTCACGATCGAATGAGGTGACGTATCGGTCACGCCAGTCGTCGGCAGCGGGCCCGCGCCACACGCATGAGGCAATGCTCATCGCCTTGAAATTCTTCAACAGGTGATTGCCGCCGACGTCGGTTTCCAGGTTTCGATCGACAAAGACCGTCTGGACCGCCAGCGACCGCCACAGATGCTGCGATACGGCCTCCACCGCTGGCGCTCCGCACTGGATGGCCAGGCACCAGTTCACGATCCGCTCGGAGACCACGAACGGGTGCCACGGATCCCAGGCCTCCCCTAGGCGGCACGCGGCTGTCCATTCGGACATCAGCGACTCGACGTCCGGCCACGCATCCGGTTTCGTCGCCGCCAGTTCGGTGAGGTAGCCTCCGTAGTGCAGCTGAAACCGCCACAGCTGCGACTGCTGCTGCGCCTGCCACGCCACGGGCCTGCCGAGATCGGCGGTCTCGCTCAGGAACGTGAAGCGCCCACGCAGCGCGCGCCCGGCACGGCACTGTGCGCGCGCCCAGTCTCCAGGGTCTGACAGTCCCTGCGTGGCTGTCTGCGACGGCCGCGGCCCCCACGTCGCACGAGGCGGCTCCAATCGGGCGCGATCGACGAGACGGTCGTAGCGTCGCTGTGCAGCACGAGGCGCGAGCCGTCGAATCCCAGCCTGAGCGCGGAGGCGGACCCGTCCCACCACCTGGGAGGGCTTCAGATGACGTGCAGTGTGCCAGAGCAGCTGCAGGTGGGGGGCGGATGGCACGGAAAGACTTACCCGTTCCGGGGCTGCCAGGGACGAGCGCCGGCCTCAGAGGCCGCGCCGGCGCAGATCGGCCGCAATGCGGAGGCCGGCGCAACCGTCCCACAAGGGCGGCACCTGCCCCACCTTTCCTCCACCGGCAATGATCCCGCGGGCTTCCTTCACGAGGCGACCGCAGTCGCGTCCAACCAGCACGTTCGTGCCGAGCGACACAGTGATCGGCCGTTCGGTGTTCTCGCGAACCGTCAGGCAGGGCACGCCGAGGAACGTGGTCTCCTCCTGGACGCCACCGGAGTCCGTGATGACCAGAGTGGCGTGCCGTTGGAGCGCGAGAAACTGCAGGTACCCGAGCGGCTCCAGCAGCATGACGCCGGGTAGACCCGCGCCCGGGCCGTGCTGCTGCAGTCGGGCGCGCGTCCGGGGGTGGAGGGGAAACAGAAGGGGAAGCTCGCCACCGATGGTGGCGAGCGCCGCCATGAGCCTCTCGAGCGTCTCGACTTCGTCCACATTCGATGGCCGATGGAGCGTCACGAGGCCGAAGCGGTCCGGAAGGCGTCCGCTCCACGCGGCCGACCATTCGGACTCCGCCGCGGGAAGCAGACGAACGAGTGTGTCGATCATCACGTTCCCCACGCGGGCGATCCGGTCCGCAGACACACCCTCCCGCAGCAGATTCTCATCGCCGTCCGGCGACGGCGTGTACAGCACATCGGCCAATCGATCCGTGACGATCCTGTTGATTTCCTCGGGCATCGAGCGGTCGAACGAACGCAGGCCGGCTTCGACATGCGCCACCCTCACACCAAGCTTGGCGCAGACGAGCGCGCCGGCCAGCGTCGAGTTCACGTCGCCGTACACCAGGACGAAGCGTGGGTGGTGGTCCAGCATTGTCTGCTCCAGGCCTACCATGATGCTGGCCGTCTGTGCGGCATGCGACCCCGATCCCACGTCGAGGTTGACATCGGGTCTCGGGAGTCCGAGGTCACCGAAGAAGACGTCCGACATGTTGCTGTCGTAGTGCTGCCCCGTGTGCACGATCGTCTGCGACAGGTCCTCCACAGCCAGTGCGGCGTGCACCGGCGCGGCCTTCATGAAGTTGGGGCGCGCACCCACGACGTGGAGGACATCAATGCTCATCTGCCAGTACTACCGTCTCGCCAGTCTCGAGGCTTCGTGCCGCAGCCAGCGTGACACGCATCGATTGGCTGACCGTCTCGAACGGCATCGGGTTGGGTCCGCGGCCCTGCAGGAACGCGACGAGCGCCTGCCACTCTCCCCGATGCCCCTTGTCCTGCCGGAGCCATGCGCGCTTCGAACG
Source organism: uncultured Bifidobacteriaceae bacterium (assembly GCA_964505975.1). Taxonomy (GTDB): domain Bacteria; phylum Acidobacteriota; class Vicinamibacteria; order Vicinamibacterales; family UBA2999; genus Gp6-AA40. The sequence continues at coordinate 30,408 of CAZDLW010000005.1, forward strand.
CTTTCCACGGGCGTCGTGAATAGCGAGCACGCGATAGTCGTCCAGGCAGGCCGCCACGCCGCCGCCGTATACTTCCAGCCGCTCCTTGCCCGCTCCTCTGGCTCCGTTGGCGACATAGGTCACCGTGCCGATGGATCCATCGCAAAACTCCAGCGTCACGACGAAATTGTCGCGGACATACCGGCCACTGTCCGGCAGGGCGCGACCCGTGACACGGACGACCGGCTGCCGTGCCAGATGTATGAGCACATCGATGAAGTGGCAGCCTTCACCGACGAGCCGGCCACCCTCCGCGGGATGCTGCACCCAGTGCGATGGCGGAACGAACCCCGCGTTCACCCGGTAGTGCAGCATCAGCGGCTCGCGAATGTCTCGGAGGACTTCGGTCATCGCGATCACGAACGGCGCGAAGCGGCGATTGAACCCAACCATCAGGAAGGGACCACCACCGTCGCGCCGCGTACGCCACCATGTCTCTTCGACGAGAGCCATCTGCTCCTCCGACACGCAGAGCGGCTTCTCCACGAAGACATGCTTGCCGGCGTCCAGGCCCTGCACGACCAGCTGCGCATGTGAACTGTGTCGGGTGAGCACGGCCAGCAGAGAAACGCTCGGGTCACCAACCATCTCGGCGGCAGTCGTGCAGGCATACGTGAATCCGTATCGTCGGGCTGCCGACGCCGCCGCCAGACCAGACCCCGCGCACACGGCACGCAGGTCGACGCCGGCGAGGCGCTTCAGCATCGGCAGAAGTGTGGCGTTCGCAAACAGGCCCGCCCCCACTACGCCGACAGTGACGGTCCCGATCGCAAGAGGAACATCGGGATCGGCGGTGGTCTCGAGTCGGACGCGACCGTCCGGCTCGGGCGGATAGCGGAGCACGACCGCCAGGAAGGGTTCCCCGGTCTGGCCGGTGACCAAGCGGAGTGCCCGATCCGCGTCTGCGATATCGAAACGATGCGTGATCAGCCGATCCACGGTCAGCTGGCGCCCGGCCATCAGGCGGATCACTGCGTCGAGATTACGCTGCTCGGTCCAGCGCACGAAGCCGTACGGGTAGTCGTGCCCGTGCTCCTCGTACTCCGGATCGTACCGGCCAGGTCCATAGGAGCGAGAGACGCGGAACTCCACCTCTTTGTCGAAGAACGGTTTGCGCGGCACGTGCAGGCCAACGAGGCCAACCGCGACCACCGTCCCGCGGTCGCGCACGACCTCGGCGGCCACCTCGATCGGCGCGTTGCTCGGGGTGTCCGCGCAGATCAGCACGGCGTCCACTCCGCGGCCGTTGGTGAGCGCATCGACGGCGGCCTTCAGGCCCTCCGCGCTCGTTCCCGCGTCGCCCGCCCCCAGCTCCCGCGCGAGCATTGCCCGGTCAGGGTTGGGATCCATCCCAATAGGGGTCGCGCCGCAGGCGCGCACCAGCTGCACCGTCAACTGGCCCAACAGGCCGAGGCCGATGACGGCCACCGTTCCACCAATCTCCACGCCTCCCAGGCGCACACCGTGCAGGGCAATCGCGCCGAGCGTCGCGAAGCAGGCCTCCTCGAAACCCACATCCTCTGGAACCGGGACCACGAGATTCTTTGGTACGCACACGACTTCGGCGTGAACGGCGCTGCCCGCCCCGGCGCATGCGACGCGGTCTCCAGGCCGGAACGGTACGCCCTCACCGGCGTCGATCACCGTGCCCGCAACCGAGTACCCAAGTGGCATCGGCTGGTCCAGACGGCTCAAGACGGCCTGCACCGTCGTCCAGACTCCGTCGCGCCGCGCCTTCTCAATGACCTGTCTCGCGAGATCCGGTCGTGCTCGGATTTTCTGCAGCAGGTTCTTTCCCGCGAACTCGACGACCATGCGTTCCGTGCCCGCTGAGACGAGCGACGCTCCCACGTGCACGAGCACGGCACCCGCACGCGCGGCCGGCGCGGGGACGTCTCCCACCTGCGTCCGACCGCTTCGGATGTCCTGATAGACCTGCTTCACGATGTACGGGCGACGCTCTGATTCGGGTGCATGGGTGCCCGGCCGCGTCCGGTGAGATGATGCGCCATGACAACCTGGATGTCTTCCAGCCCCGCCACCTCGAACCAGGCTTTGACTGTTCCGGCCGTCTGCGGCTGGTCGTAGCGCGGCGCGAGCCAATCGAACGTGTCGAGGACCGCCCACTCTTCGAGCTGCCGCGGGGACAACGGCAGCACGCCGTCGTAATTCGCCACGGGCACGAGCTTCCTGAGGTGCGGCCCCGCCACGGGCAGGCGTCCCACTGCACGGCTCACACGAAGCAGCATCGGAGCGGCTCGCTCGATGAGATCGAACAGCTGTCGCTGATCCATGCGCTTCGTCATGGGCCGGAGCAGATACTTGGGATGCACACGATTCCGCCACCTGCGAGGGTACACGTCCACGACGAGACGCCCGCCGGGCGCCACGTGACCGACGAGTGCCTGGAATGCGCGCGGGACATCCGGCGTGTGCTGCAGCACGCCCAGGCAGTAGACCAGGTCGAAGCCGCGCGGCGCGAACGGAAGCGAATAGATGTCGGCCTGGACCGGATGGAATCGCTCGAACCGGGCGAGATTGTCGGCCGCCGCCTCGATGGCCGCTGAATAATCAACCCCAACCACCGTGGCTCCGGCCTCGAGCGGAATCTCCGCGAATCGCCCTGCACCGCACCCGACGTCCAGCACGGTGAGACCCCGCAGCTCCTCAGCCGTGAGTGCGATCTGCGCGAGAAACCGTTGCCGGCTGATCGGATGTCCCGTGTAGCTATCGAGTTGCGTCCGTTTGAAGCGGTTCCATTGAAATCCGAAGTTGGTGGCGTAGTTGTCGGCGGCCACGAAGCGTGGAATCCGTTGCCGCACGGGGTAGGTCGTGCTGCAGCGCGCACAGCACAAGGACCCACTTCCCTCCTCGGTCCCCAACGAGACGATGAGAGCACCGTGACACGCCGGACACCGGATCCGATCGGACAGAACAGGTGAAATCACGGCACGAGCGCCGGGCGAGCCTGCGCCACGCGCGCCAGGAACGCAAAGGTCCCGTCCGCACACTGCCGCCACGAGAACTGCTGCGCCCTGCGCCACGCGTCCTCTCCCAATCGGGTCCTGAGCTCGGCATCCTCGAGCAGACGGTCGATGGCCTCGACCATGGACCCTGCTGCCATGGGATCGAAATACAGACCCGCCTCTCCCAGGACCTGCGGCATCGGTACGTACGAGGAACAGGCAATGGGCAGGCCGGACGCCATGGCTTCGAGCAGGACGTTGGGCATGTTCTCGCAGGTGGACGGGAACACGAACGCATCGGCCGCCGCGTAGAGACCGGGCAGGTCGGCAAACGAAACGTCGCCGATGTAGCGCAACCAGGTTCCTCCCGCATCCAGCCGCTGGAGGATCCGGCGAAGCCGCACGAGCGCCGGGCCGTACGCCGGGCCGGCCAGGTCCAGCGATACCGGCCGTCCGCGCGCCCGCAGTGTGGCCACCGCTTCGGCCAGGCGGTCTTGGTGCTTGTAGACATCGACAATCGAGACGTACAGGAGTCGAAATGGCCGCTCGACGTCGTAGCATCGGATCTCGCGCTGCACGCGCGGCGAACGCCGGAAGGCGGCGTCCACCCCATGCGCGACGACAGCGGTGGGTCCGGGCAGCGGCCCCACGTGTCGGATGACCAGATCGCGTGCGTGCTCGTTCAGGAACACCACGCCGTCAGCGGATCGAAAGCTGGCGATCTGCGCATGCTGCAGCAGACGCAGGCGAAGCCGCATCCACGACATGCCATATCGCTGCCGCTCGCGGCGCTCGAACGGCAGCATGTTGCGAAACATCGTGACGTACGGCCTGACACGCCCACTGTATCCTCCGCCCGGGACGAACAGGACGTCGCAATCGTGCGCGAGCTCCGGAAGGTGACGCGACCGCCAGGCCAGTCGCTGAACCAGCGAACCGTCGAGGGCTCGCTGAAGCGGCTTGCGCAACCATGGCCGGTCCGCTATCTGCGATCGGGTTGCACTCGGCACCCAGATCGTGACTGCGTCGATGCCATGCGCGGCCGGCTCGGCGGCGGCGAGCATCTGCACGATATGCGTGACACCGCCGCCACTCCGGAGGTTCGATCCATCGATGCCGACGTGCACCTACACCGACACCTTGTATTCGCGCCGCCAGAGCTCGAGCATCGTCAGCGCGAATAGCCGCTGCTCGTTCGCGTACCCGGCCCGCTGGCCGGCGAGCAGCCGTTCCACGACTGGCACACTGAGCAGGCCAGGATCGGCCCCGCGAAGCAGATTGCTCATGTCCGCGCCCCAGCCATTGTCGAACCACGACGCCAGCGGGACCGAGAAGCCCTGCTTCGCCCGCGTGTCGCTCCCCGCCGGCAGCAACCGCGACGCGAGGCGGCGCGGAAGAATCTTGAGGTGATGTCCCATCGCCTTGTATCGCGCCGGGACGCGGCCGAACGCGAACTCGATCACCGACCGATCGAGGAACGGTGCCCGGACCTCGAGCGAGCTGAGCATGCTCGCGCGATCCACTTTCACCAGGTACCCGTCGGCCAGCGTGGTCATGAAGTCCGCCCCGGTGGCTTGCCGCAGGAGTGTCCCCCGCCGGCACTGTGCCGCGCGGCGATCCTCCGCGCGCGGGGGCGGAAGATCGCGAAGAGCGGGCGCGAGCGCCTGACGCGTCCTGGCATCGAAGAAGAGATTCACGTGTGCGATGCTTCGGGGGAGACCGTCGTCGAAGCCGATGAGATGATTGCGGCCCTTCGTCCCAATGGGAAGGATCTGGCCGACGGCGGCTATGCCCCGACGAACTACGCGAGGCGTCAGCTTCCGGGCCTGTTCCTCGCGCGCGAGCCATGTGTAATGGGGATACCCGCCGAACAGCTCATCCCCCCCGTCCCCACCGAGCGCAACGGTCGCGTGCTGTCGGATCAACCGGCAGACGGCGTACGTCGGCACGATCGACGAGTCTCCCAGCGGCTCGTCGTACTGTCGCGCCAGCGTCGGCAGGAGATCGAACGATACCGACTCCGCGGCCAGCTCGGAGTGCACCGTGCCGCAGTGCTGCGCGACTGCTCGCGCATATGGTGCCTCGTCCAGACCGGGATGTCCGGGAACCGTGATCGTGAACGTCCGGATCGGCCGGGCGGAGACGCGCGCAGCCAGAGCCGTGACGAGCCCGGAGTCGATGCCGCCACTGAGCAGGACCCCCACCGGAACGTCTGCAACGAGTTGCCGGCGCACGGCCTTCTCCATCACCGTTTCGAGCTCCTGCGCGAGCGCATCGAGCGACACTTCGGTGTCGGAAGGCTCTGGTGGAAGGTCCCAGTACCGCCAGGTGCGCACTGTCCCCGACGCCATATCGAAGGTCAGCGCATGGGCCGCGGGCAGTTTGTGAGCGCCAGCAAGGATGCACAGCGCACCGTGCACGTGTCCGTACGCCAGATACGCATCCAGCGCCGCCGGATCGATGCGTCGTGGGGTTGCCGGGTGTGCCATCAACGCCTTGAGCTCCGAGGCGAATACCATCCGGCGGCCCGTCATCGAGTAATAGAGGGGTTTCTCGCCGGCGCGATCGCGGGCCATCAGCAGGCGGCCGGCTCGCACGTCCATCAGAACAAAGGCGAACATCCCGTCCAGCCTGGCGAGGCAGTCCGTCCCCCATGCCGCGTACGCCTTCAGAATGACTTCGGTATCGCTGCGCGACCGAAAGCGGTAGCCTGCCTTCTCGAGCTCGGCGCGGAGATCACGATAGTTGTAGATCTCGCCATTGAAGACGACGGTCGTACCCGTGTCGTCCGACATCGGCTGGTGGGCGGCGGGCGTGAGGTCGATGACGGCGAGCCGGCGATGGCCGAGTCCCACCCGACCGTCGTCGGACCACCATTCCCCACAGTCGTCGGGGCCACGATGCCTCAGGGCATCGCGCATCGCTGCGAGCGGCGCACGGTCTGCGACGCCGTTACGGTCGACCAGTCCGGTGATGCCGCACATCAGAGGGAGGCAGGGACGGCTCGAGGCGTGGACTCGGCCAGAAGCCGACGGTAGAGCTGATCGTACTGGCGCGCGATCTCGCGAATCGCCCAGCGTTCGGCTCGCAGTCGCGCACGCATCGCGAGGGCGGCAGCGTGAGCCCCGTCCATCTCGAGCATCCTGACGATTCCCGCACGGACCGACACGGTGTCGGAGGGATCCACGAACGCCGCCACGTCCGCATCGAGAAAGCTTCGGTGGGCCTCGATGTCCGAGACGACGATTCGGCAGCCGCAGGCCAGCGCCTCGAGCACGGTGTTCGGATGTCCCTCGAAGGTGCTGATCGAGACGAACACGTCGGCGCGTTTCATCAGGGCCCACAAGTTGTCGACATACCCGGGAAGAAGAACACGACCGGTCAAGCCGCGGCTGGCAACGAGCGCGGCGATCTCGCCGTGCTGGGGACCCTCGCCACACAGCATGACCCGGACGTGTTCGTCTCTCATGCCGGCCAGGGCATCCACCAGACGGTGCAGATTCTTCTGCGCGCTGAACCGGCCCGCGTACAGCACGAGGCGTTCGTGCGGCTGAATGCCGTACACCGTGAGGTCCGCCGTGGACGTTGCCGTGATCTCTTCGAGTGGCAGACCATTCGCCACCACCACGCGCATCGGCCGATCGGCGGGGAGGTGAGTCCAATAGCGATCGCCCCCCGCAGAATTCGAGACGATGGCGCGGGCTGCGCGGGCGATCGTGCGGCGCAAGCCCGTCTTCACGCTCCTCGAGTAGGCATCCTCGCAGACACGTTCCGTCATCACGAACGGAACACGGAGACATGCCGCGATGGCGCCCGCCGCGACGTCCATCTGCAGCAGCCATGTCTGGACGATATCCACCCGCAGCACCCTGATGAGCCTCGCAAGCTGCAGCGGCAGTCGCGGATCGTGGTTGGTCGCCGCGCGGAGCCAGTGTATGGTCGCCTGTGTCCGTTCGAGACGGGACAGGTTGGCACCCCCGCGCAGCAGCGCGACGTGGACGTCCCATCCCAGCGCCGGCAGCTCGCCAGCCAGATACGCGAGCTGCCGCTCGGCACCGCCTCCCTCCATGCTGGTGATGCAGTGCAGCACCCGCCTTGGCGCCACGCGAGATCCGCCGGGTGCACGAGCAATCGCGTCGCCAGCCTCGTCTCGCGGTCCAGCTTCGCGCCGAACGCCAGGACTGCCCCCGAATCTCGTCATCACGCGGCGGTGCGCGCACGCCACCGCACGCGGTATGCCTGGGCGTGTGCAAGCACCTTCGGGCCCACCAGGCCCAAGGCCAGTACCACCCAGGCGCTGAATGGCGCCCGGTGTGATCCAATCAACTGGCCGATCGTCCGGAATCCAGCACGACGGTCCCCGGTGAAGAACTGCTGGGTAGCGAGCGCCCTCGTATATTCGACGAGCAGGGCGGGAGCCCACCGGGCCATGGCCTCCCCATGTCGGCTGAGGAGTGTTTCGAAGGTGCGCACGTAGTCGGGCGCCCACGCCAGCGTCCGGTCCACCCGTGGGCGACTGAACTGATCAGGGGCGTCCGAGTGGTAGCAGCGAGCAACGACGGGGCTCGCCACGGTGAGGAACTGAGCTGCGAAATCCATGTGATACAGCACTTCCAGGGAGCCTCGGCCCTCGGGGTAGCGAACGGTGTCGAACGTCCGCCGCCGGACACATGGCATCGTTTCCTGCCTGCCGTGCCAGGCCACGTCGAGCCAGCGAAGGTGGGCGGCATAGTCCCAGACATCGCCGCGCAGCGGCGGGATCGGCGACGTCGTCCCGTCGTCGAGGCGGCACATGAATCGGAAGCCCTGGATATCGTCGGAGGCGCGACGGATCTCCGTCTCCATCAGCTCGAGTGCACCCGGGACGAGCTCGTCATCGCTGTCGAGGCACACGACCCATTCACCGCGCGCGTGATCGGCCCCGCGGTTCCGCGCGGGGGAGACACCGCAATTGCTGGGCTGCCGAATCAGACGGATGCGCGGATCGACGATTTCGGCAACCCTGGCGACCGTGTCGTCGGTCGACCCATCGTCCACGACAATCACCTCGACGCTCGGATGCCGCTGCGTGAGACAACTCATGACCGCACGTCGGACGAGCGCCGCCCGGTTGTAGACCGGAATGACGATTGAGAAAATCAGGGCCTCACTCATTCAAACCGTCTTCGTCTCCCTGGTGACGCCGAGGACCTCGAGCAGCCGCAGATACCGGTGCAGCCAGCGATGCTCGCGCAGGCACCGCGCGCGCGCGAGCGCCGCCATCGCAGACGCTTCGTCCGGACGAGTGAGATAGTGCCGGCAGAGCTCGAGCATCTCGTCGCGGTTCCGGTAGCACGCAATCTCCCGTCCCACCACGAAGTGCTCGGCCAGGTCGGGGTTATAGGACGTGAGGTAGAGGCCTCCGCCGGTGCCGGGAATCTCGAAGTCCCGCGTCTTCACATTGGTCAGGCTCTCGGAGTACTCGATACCGCCCATGCCCAGGTTGATGACGCTGCGGTTGATGATGTCGATCTGTTCGTCCCGCCAGACGCTCCTGGTATTCCAGCCAGCTCCGTACGTCTCCACCGGGATGCCATGGCGGCGCAGATACTCGACCGTCGACACACGAAAACCGTACGCGACGCCGATGAAGCTTACCGGTATGTCCTGCCGGACGCCCGTCGGACGATACGACGCCGCACTGAACCCTTCCGGTAGATAGATGGGCCGCCCCCCTTCAACGAGATGCCACTCGCACGCCACGCGCGCCGAGGTCATGAACAGATCGAACGCCGCCGTGATGTCCACGGCACCGATGCGGCAGGCGTCGTCCACGTACTCGCCCGCCCATCCCTGTTTGTCGTCGAGCGACATGTTCACGGTGGGAACGCCGAATTCGTGGGACAGCCGCCGGATGATCTCCGCGGACGTGTCCTGACCGCCGCCGTAGCAGAACACCCAATCCACTGGCCGGCGGGCATGGGCCTCGCGAAACGCGGGTAGGACGCGATCGAGCATCTCCCGGCGCCTGCGGCGCGCGGACGGGCCGACGTGGACGAGCTCTTCGACCCCGTAACCCAGCGCTGTGTAATCGAAATGGGTGACGGGACCGAGCTCGCGCAGATCCGGCAGCAGGTGCTCGTGCCATCCGAACGTGGGGATACAGGCAAAGGTATGGACCTCGCCCCGTTGTCGCACCACCGGTGTGTAGCCGCGTTGTGAGAGACGCGCGCGAACGTCCGTGCGAACGGCGGCTTCGCTGTACACGATGCGTCTGGCGTCGGCCAGCCGGGCATAGTGCTCACGCCGACGGGAGTACTCGCGGTGAAGCTGCGCGGAGCGGTACCACGTCCAGAGGGCGCGCGATCCAGGCCACTGGCGCAACCTGCTCTTCCACGTCGCCGGCAGCGGAACGACTTTGCGACTCGACACGTCGCCGCGACGCTGTGCGGTGGGAGAGGCCACCTCAGCGGCCCGTGTCATTGAAGTCCTCCGGATCCTCGGCTGCCCGCAGGTGCGCAACCTGGATCCTGCATCACCGTGATCAGTCGATGAACTCGCGGAACCACAGCTCGAGAAACAGCAATGCCCACAGCCGGTGACTCCAGTCGCGGCGTCCCTCCGTGTGGGCATCGATCATCCGCTTCACGAACGCCGGCTGGAACAGGTTGCGGCGGCGCGCCCGGTCGTCGAGCAGCGTCTCGCGAAGCGTGGCGTTCAGCGGGCCCGCGAGCCATCGCCCGACGGGCAGTCCGAATCCCGTCTTGCGGCGCTGGAGAATCTCGGCAGGCACCAGGGTCTCCACCGCGCGCGTGAAGATGCGCTTTCCACGGACGCCGTCGAACTTGAGCGCCGACGGGATGGTCGACGCGAACTCCACGAACGTGTGGTCGAGGAGCGGCGCGCGCACTTCGAGGCTGTTCGCCATCGATGCGATGTCGACCTTCGTCATCAGACAGTCCGGCAGATAGTGGGTCAAGTCGTGCCGCATCATCCACGCGAGCGGGTCACCCGACACGTCGTCGTCCGCGGGTGACGATCGGTCCAGATCGCTCAGCAACCCCAGGAACTCCCGAGTGTAGGCTTCCTGCTTCTCGCGCGGTTTGAAGATACTGCCCTGAAGACGGAATCGCTCGGGCACCGACCCCGACAGCATCGCCAGCGCGCGACTCGCCCTCGCCAGCCCGTCCTGATACGGCAGGCGGTCCACGGCGGCGGATACGTGCGGTCCCACCTTCCGGAGCCACTGCCACGACGGCGACTCCACCGGCACCCAGGCGAGCACCTCGGCATAGTTGTGGTACCCGGCGAAGTTCTCGTCGCCGCCGTCGCCACTCAGTGCGACGGTGACGTGCGTGCGAGTGAGTTTGGAGACGTAATAGGTCGGCACGGCCGAGGGATCGGCAAACGGCTCGTTGTAGTGGTGCACGAGGAGGGGCAGCACGTCTGCGGCGTCCGCGCGCACGACGAATTCGTGATGGTCCGTGCCGAACCGATCCGCGACGAGTCGCGCGAAGGGAAGCTCGTCGTAGGCCGCCTCTTCGAAGCCAATCGAGAACGTGCGCACGCGGCCGGCTTCGGCCATGAGCGACACCACCGCCGCCGAATCCACTCCGCCACTCAGGAACGCGCCGAGCGGAACGTCGGCCACGAGGCGCGCCCGAACGCACTCGCGCAGCCGGCACACCAGCTCCTGCTCGAGGTCGTGTGGCGCCATGGACGCCGTTGGGCCGCGCGGCACGTCCCAGTACCGTCCGGTCGTCACCTCGCCCGTCGCCTCGCACAGCAGCCAGTGCGCCGGCGGCAGCTTCTCGATCCCAACGAACGCCGTCCGCGGACTGGGCACGTACTGGAGCGTGAGGTACTCGTCGAGGGCGCGGTAATCCGGTTCGACTGCAACCTCCGGATCGGCCGTGACGGCCTTGATCTCGGACCCGAAGATCAGCGCGCGCGGCGTGCTCGCGTACACGAACGGCTTCTTGCCGAGACGATCCCGCGCGGCAAACAGGCGCTGTCGCGGTGCGTCCCAGATGGCAAAGGCGAACATCCCCCGGAGATGCCGCAGGCAGTCGGTGCCGAACTCCTCGTACAGGTGCACGAGCACTTCGGTGTCCGTCGACGACCTGAACACGTGGCCGCGCTCGACGAGTTGGCTGCGCAATTCACGGTAGTTGTAGATCTCGCCGTTCAGCGTCACCCAGATGGTGCCGTCTTCGTTGGCGAGTGGAGCGACGGCCTGGCGGCTGAGATCGATGATCGCGAGCCGGCGCTGACCGAGGGCCACATTCGGCGCGACGTAGAGGCCTTCGTCGTCTGGACCGCGGTGTACGAGCGTGTCGCACATGCGTTCGAGCAGCTGCGCATCGCCGATGACTCCGTCGAATGTCACCTTGCCTGCGATTCCACACATTCCGGAGACCCGTTCCGCCGGAGATCCCGGCTCCCGGCGATCAGCTGGTCCTCGTGAAGTCGATCACCCGGGACAGAATCTCGTCCAGGTGCACTTTCGGTCGGTACCCGATGAGCGCGGAGATCTTGCCAATGTCCGGCACGCGCCTCCGCATATCCTCGAACCCGGCCTCGTACGCCTTGTCGTACGGGATGCACTCGACCGGTGACGAGCTGCCGGTCATCGCTTTCACCCGCGCGGCGAGCTCACCAATCGTCACCTCCTCGAGGCTGCCGATGTTGAAGACTTCGCCCACGGCGCGCGGCTCGCGCACGAGTGCGATCAGCGCGCCGACCACGTCACCGACATACGTGAAGCTGCGGGACTGCGTCCCGTCGCCGAACACGGTGATGGGGTGACCGGCGAGCGCCTGACGCACGAAGGTGGGGACGACCATCCCGTATCGACCCGTCTGCCTCGGACCGACCGTATTGAAGAAGCGCACGATCACCACCGGCAGCTTCTTCTCCTTCCAGTAGGCAAGCGCCAGGAACTCGTCGATCAGCTTGCTGCACGCGTACGCCCACCTGTGCTTCTCGGTCGCGCCGAGCACCAGATCGGCGTCCTCGCGGAACGGCACGTCGGCGCTCTTGCCGTAGACCTCCGATGTGGACGCGATAACCACCAGTTTCTTCTTCTTGTTGGCGTGCTTCAGCACGACCTCCGTGCCGTGGACGTTGGTCTCGATCGTGTGCACCGGCTGCTCGACGATGAGTTTCACCCCGACCGCAGCGGCGAAGTGAAAGATCACGTCGCTGCGGTCGATCAACTCGGCGAGCAGGGGCTCGTTCGTCACCGTGTCGATGGTGTACTCGAATCCCGCCCTTCCCTTGAGATGCGCGATGTTCTCGATCGAGCCGGTCGAGAGGTTGTCCAGCAGCAGGACGCCGTGCCCCTCGGCCAGTAGCGTCTCGGCGAGGTGGGAGCCGATGAACCCGGCGCCTCCTGTAATGAGAGCTCTCACGCGATCGGTATCCTCTTCGTGGTGGGGTGCATGGGCGACGCGACCCGGTGGGCGGTGGGTGTCGCGGGAATCCTGCCCGACGGATCCCGGTCGATGGGCACTCAGGACGCCGCGACGATCTGACTCAGCTCGACACTCAGTCGCGCAAGGGACACGCGATGCTCCGCGCAGAGCGCTTGTAGGGCCGCCAGCCGGTCGGCATCGATGAGAGGCTTGGCGATGACCACCGCATCGACCGCGCCGTTGGCGATGAGCGAGGCAAGGGAGCGATACTCGCCCAGGACCGGATAGCCGTGCATCCGCGTACGCGCCAGGTTCGGATCGTCGTCGATGAAGCCCAGCATCCGGTACTCGTGGCCCGACCGGCTCAGGAGCTCCCGGACGGCGGTGGCGGCAACGGCGTCGGTCGCTCCATAAATCACCAGGCGTTCGCCGCGATGACGGCGGCGGTGGGCAAACTCGCTGATGAGGCGGAAGGACGCCCGGGATCCGACCAGCATCCAGAGCAGGAGCGTGGCATAGATGACGAACACCGCCCTCGAGTAGTTCTCGAAGCGAAAGACGTACAACAGCCCACCGATGCTCGTCAGCGTCCCGAGAAACACGCCCTTGGCGAACGTCACGCCGTCCATGAGGCTGTAGTAACGCCAGACACCGCGATACGCGCCCACGAAGAACAGCGCGAAGAGCTGCACACCGATCACGAGCGGCAGCGACGTGAGGAAGTTCTCGAGGTAGAAGGCCAACTCCGGTCCCTCGAAACGCAGATAGTAGCCGGCGTAATACGCGATACTCACCAGGCCCACGTCGAGCAGCACCTCCGCCACGCGGCGCCGGTGCACGAAGTTCACGACAAACGGCGTGATGCGGCCGCTGCGGAGCAGTGCTTCGTCGGCGTCTTCATACACGCGAATCTGCGAGAGATAGACGGCGAAGATCATCATGGCCACGACGAACACGGCCGTCGCGAGGCCGGCCCAGCCGTCGTCGACGTTTCGAATCGAGAGGGCCAGGATTCCACCGAGCGCCGCCAGCGCCCATAACACCGCCACCGCCCGGCGCTCCGACAATCCCATGGCGACCAGACGATGGGAGGAGTGATCGCGTCCGCCCTGTGCCACACTGCGGCCGGAAAGGATGCGCGACGCGGTCACGAGCGCCGTGTCGAAGATCGGCACGAGCAGCACCAGCATCGGAGCCGCGATGATCGAGAGCACGTCCCCCGAAACGCGACCGTCGTTGTTGGACGAACCAAGCGTGAGCACGGCGAGATTCAGTCCGACGAACAGGCTGCCGCTGTCGCCCATGAAGATCGAGGCGGGGTGGAAGTTGTAGACGAGGAATCCAACCAACGCCCCGAGAAGCAGCGCCAGGTACTTGGCCTCCGGCGTCACGCCGGCGTTGATGACGAACGCCGCAAGCAGCGCGCTGCCGGTGATGATGCCGATGCCGGCACACAGGCCGTCCATGTTGTCGAGCAGGTTCAGGGCGTTCGTCAGTCCCACGATCCAGAACATCGTGAGCAGCATGTCGACCGTCAGCGAATCGGACCATCCGAGACGGTATCCGAAGAACACGAACAGGGCGGCGATGGCGATTTCTCCGATGAGCTTCGTGGAGGGCTTGAGCGAGATCAAGTCGTCGACGAGTCCGAGGCCGAAGATGGCCGAGGCCCCGATGACCAGCAGCGGCAGCGCACTCGGGCCCTGCATCCCCAGGTGCAGGACGAGTACCGTAACGGCAATCGCCACGCCGCCGAGCAATGCGGTGGGGCGGCTGTGCCACCGGTCCTGGCGCGGTCTGGCCGTGTAGCCCAAGCGGACCGCCACCGCTCGGCATGCGGGAACCAGCGCCACCGACAGGCCGAACGACACGAGCGCGGGGAGTGCCAGCTCGATCATCGACGTATGGTTGGAATGTCGTGGATTTGGACACACGGCGCGCCGCGCGCGCGCGTCGGACGACCGCACCTCGAACCGTCAACTCGAAGGACTGTCGTGGACCCGCTCATACGTCTTCGCGCACCGGCGGCGACCCGTCGTACACCGTCTGCGATTGACTGGTACGGCCAGCGGCTTCTTCGACAATTCGGGTGAAGTGGCGCGACTGAGTGCGCCGATCGTAGTGAGCGCGGACGTAGTCACGTCCCCGCCCGCCCATTGCCTCGCACATCCCGGGTGACGCCGCCAGTGTCAGCACGGCGTCTGCCAGCTTCGTATCATTGCCGGGCTCGACGTACAGTCCGGCTCCGGCTTCCTCCAGAATCGATCGCGCCTCGCCGTCTACCAGCAGCAGGACTGGCTTCGCGCATGCCATGGCGTCGAAAAGCTTCGACGGGACGAACATGTGGAACACCGGATCCGGAATCAGGGGCACGACGACCGCGTCCGAGGCGTTGAGATACTGCGCGCTTTCGTCCAGCGGAACCTGATCGACGAACACGACGTTGCTCAGGCGCCTGGCGTCGGCGTCGCGTTTGAGGGACGCCTTGAGCGGTCCTTCACCGAGAAACACGAAGCGCACTCGCGGGCACTCCGCCAGCCGTTCGGCCGCAGCGAGGACCGTGGACAGACCCTGGGCGACACCGTGCAGGCCCGCATACGTCACGACGAAGCACTCGTCGAACCCGAGTCGGCGTCGCAGCCCCCCATCGCCACGGGCGCCGTCGAAGATCTCGACGATCGTCCCGTTCGGCACGTGCGCGAGCTTCGGTCGGCGTGCGGGATCCTGCGCGAGGATGTGGGCCTCGAACGCCCTGGTGGTCACGGTGATGCGGTCGGCCTTTCGATAGAGATACTG
This sequence comes from uncultured Bifidobacteriaceae bacterium, assembly GCA_964505975.1. Classification (GTDB taxonomy): domain Bacteria; phylum Acidobacteriota; class Vicinamibacteria; order Vicinamibacterales; family UBA2999; genus Gp6-AA40. Next base: position 45,604 of record CAZDLW010000005.1, read on the forward strand.
CTCGAGCCGTTCAGCCCAGCCGTACAGGCGCGGATTGGACAACTCCTTCAGCGCGCCGGCCGCGAGCGGCCAGAGGTCCCGCACGTCCATGATGAACGCCGCGCGCTTCAGCCGGCTGAGCACCACACCCGCGAGGGCAACCGGTAAGGGTGGCGACGTAGCCACGACCACATCGTACCGCCGCGCCAGTCGAACGCTCATCGCGATGGCCGTTGCCAGGAAGGTGCCATAGAAGAGGAGGCGCGTCCTGAAGGTCTTCACGGGGGTTGCGTACACCCACACTCGCACCACGCGGAACGGGAGCGTCTCGTCGATGTCGATCCATCGCCCCCGATAGCGCTCGGGAATGACACCAATCGGGTGATTCGGAAACTCCGTGAGCACGTCGACCTGATGCCCGGCGTCGGTGAGAGCCCGTGCGAACTCCCACATGCGCGTCTGCGTCGCGCCCACTTCGGGGAAGAAGTACTGCGAGACGAGAAGGACCTTCATGCCGGCTACATCCAGCGCACACAGGCGCGGGGCACACGCCGCTGCTCAAGCAGGCGCTGCACCGACGGGGATTCGTCGAAGGACATGACGATCAGCCGCCAGAACGGCTGTCCTCCAAGGCAAGTGCCCGCCAACTGGTCGACACGGTAGACCGGCACGCCAAAGAACGGAGCGGCGCGGTCGTCATCGACGACGCCCATCAACGTGAGATCCCGCTCGGAAACGCAAATATAGGCGATCTCGGCCAGTGCACCCGATCCAAAGAACGCGATCTGCCGGTCGTCAGATGCCCCATCCGGTTGCGGTTCGGGTTCGTGCGACAGCGCATCGAAACGCTCGCCGATCCGCCGCCGCGCATCGGCATAGAGCTGGAGGGTCTGCCCGAGATGCGCGCGCGTGATGCGCGCCTTTTCGGCCAGACCCGCGGGCGTGATGGCATAGCGAACCCGGTTCGCCTTTTCCCGCCGCAGCCGTACCCAACCTCGACGGGCCATCTGTCGTAACAACTGATTGGTGAGGCCCAGGGCAATGCCGAGCTCGCGCGAGATCGCGCGCTGCGAAATGGCCTCGCCGATTTCGACGCGCGCGAGAATCTCGCGCGTGCGCAGATCTCGAACGTCTACCGGCACACTCCGTGCCTCTCAATCACAAGGAGCCCTGTCGGACCATCCGACACACGGCTCCTTCAACCGTGACAGGTGCGTCTCGAGGGGGAGCAGGAGAGCAGATTGGCGTTCACCGCGTGAACGCGCAGTATTGTGATCCGCTGGAGAGATGAAGGTCAAGGCGAAATGCCGCCTCAGCTATCCTACTGAGACCGGTGACGCTGACCATCGCTCTCGCGCAACTCAATCCCATCGTCGGCGACGTGTCTGGCAATGCCTCGCTCATCCGCCGCGCACGTGACGATGCCGCCGCGCTCGGCGCCGATCTGCTCGTGTGTCCCGAGCTGACGATCGTGGGGTACCCGCCGGAGGACCTCGTGCTTCGGCCGGCGCTCGTCGAGACGGCTGCCGACGTGCTCCGTGCCCTCGAACGCGAGAGCGCCGCCGGCGGTCCAGGGCTGATCGTGACTCTGCCGTGGCGCGCCGGCGACGCACTCTACAACGCCGCGGCGCTCGTGGCAGACGGCCGTTGCGAGCTCCGCTTCAAGCACGAGCTGCCGAATTACGGGGTCTTCGACGAGAAGCGTCTCTTTGCGCCCGGGCCTCTACCCGAACCGCTGCAGTTTCGTGACGTTCGTATCGGCGTCCCCATCTGCGAGGACATCTGGTTCTGCGATGTCGGCGTGCACCTGGCCCAGCGGGGAGCGGAGTGCCTGCTGGTCCCGAACGGCTCGCCTTTCGAGGTCGGCAAGTTCACGCGGCGCGTCGATCTCGCGCGACGACGTGCAGCGGAGTCCGGCCTTCCCGTGGCCTATGTCAACCAGGTGGGCGGCCAGGACGAACTGGTCTTCGACGGAGGGTCGTTCGTCGTGAATCCCGACGGCGCGCTCGCGCATCGGCTGCCGTCCTGGCAGGAGGCGCTGGCGGTGACGCACTGGACCCGCACGTCGCAGGGTCTGCGGTGCGAGGGCGTGGTGGAATGGTCGGAGGAGCCCCGTCTGGCCTCGATCTACTACGCCATGATGCGCGGGCTCCGCGACTACGTCGAGAAGAACCGCTTCCCAGGCATTCTCGTCGGGTTGTCCGGCGGCATCGATTCGGCGCTCACCGCGGTCGTCGCTGTGGACGCCCTGGGGCCGGCGCGAGTGCGGGGCGTGCGGCTGCCGTCCCAGTTCACCAGCGAATCCAGCATGGTGGACGCCGCTGACACGGCGCGGCTGCTGAACATCCGGCTCGACACGCTCCCGATCCAGGAAAGCGTGGCCGCACTCGAGCACGCCGTGGGGCCGCTCTTCGCCGGACTGCCGCGCGATGTCGCCGAGGAGAACATCCAGGCACGCGTTCGCGGCGTGCTGCTGATGGCGCTGTCGAACAAGTTCGGCGAGCTGCTCGTGACCACGGGGAACAAGTCGGAGATGTCTGTCGGGTATTCCACCCTGTACGGCGACATGTGCGGCGGATACTCCGTGCTGAAGGACATTTACAAGACCGAGGTGTACGCGCTGGCGCGCTGGCGTAACGACCACCGGCCGGAGGGGGCCCAGGGACCAGCCGGACGTACGGTGCCCGGGTCCTCGATCTCGAAGGCGCCGACCGCGGAGTTGCGACCGAACCAGACCGACCAGGACTCGCTCCCCCCGTACGACCAGCTCGACGCCATTCTGACGGCGCTGATCGAGGAAGAGCAGAGCGTTCGCGAGATCGTGGCGCGGGGCTTTCCGCACGACATGGTCGTGCGCGTCCAACGCATGCTCTTCTCAGCCGAATACAAGCGGCGGCAGGCGCCTCCCGGCGTGAAGATCACTCGGAAGAGCTTCGGGCGGGACAGGAGGTACCCGATCACCAACGCGTTCCGGGAGCTGTGACCTATCTTCTGCCCGCGCACTCCGTGCGGGCGAGACGCCCTGAACGGCAGGCGAACAAAGTCGACTCGTTTGTCTGATTCCGGCCGTTCAAGCCGTCTGGCGCGATTGTCAGCGGCGTGCCTTCACGGCGGCGCGCGTCTCGCGCTCGACCTCACGCCGCCGCAGCGTCTCGCGCTTGTCGTGCGCCTGCTTGCCCTTGGCGAGCGCGAGCAGCACCTTGACGCGGCCATTCTTGAGGTACATCTCCAGGGGAACGAGCGTCAGACCCTTTTCCACCACACGGCCGACCAGCTTCCGGATCTCGTGCCGGTGCAGGAGCAGCTTGCGCTGGCGCAGTTCGGCATGATCCGCGTACCCCCGATGGCTGTAGGGGCTGATGTGGACGTTCAGCATCCACACCTCGCCCTTCTCCACCCGCGCGTAGCTGTCGCGCAGATTGACACGGCCTTCGCGAATCGACTTCACCTCGGTGCCGAGCAGCGCGACACCCGCTTCCCACGTCTCGAGCACGTGATAGTCGTGGCGCGCCTTCCGGTTCTCGGCAATCGTCCGCTGTGCCTTCTGGCGTTCGGTCTTCTCGGGCGACATCGTGCGACTACGTACGACGCGCGGCCGCAAGACGCGCGGCCAGCACGGTCGCCTCGATCATACTCGTGGGATCGGCGGCGTCGCTGCCCGCGATGTCGAATGCCGTGCCGTGATCGACGGATGTGCGTACGATCGGCAACCCCAGGGTGACATTCACCGCGTGACCAAACGCGAGCAGCTTGACAGGGATGAGGCCCTGATCGTGATAACAGGCGATGACGGCGTCGAACTCCCCACGGGTCGCGCGCACGAACACCGTGTCGGCCGGGAAAGGTCCCTGGATGTCCACGCCGCGCTGCCGTGCCGCCCGCACCGCCGGGGCAATCGTGCGCTGTTCCTCTACTCCCAGCACTCCGTGCTCCCCGGCATGCGGATTCAGGCCCGACATCGCCAGCCGAATCGCGCCGGGGCGACGTGAGGCGTCGACGGCGGTCACGACGGATGCAGGCGCTGCAGCCGCGCCCGCGCCCGAGGCCGTATACGTCGCGGCCGCGAGGACAGGTACTTCGGACGCGGCCAGATCGATGATGTCGTCCAGGAGGGCTCGCGTCAGTACGCGTGGCACTTCCGCCAACGGTACATGCACAGTCGCGAGGATCACCTTGAGCGGTTCGGACCAGAACATCATGGCCACTCGGGCACTGCCGGTGAGGTGGGCCAAGAGGTCAGTGTGTCCCTTCCAGGGCAGACCGGCGCGCGCGAAGGCCAACTTGTTGATGGGCGCCGTCGCAATGGCGTCAACCACGCCGTCCCGCGCGTCGCGGACTGCCGTACAGATGGCCTCATAGGCGGCGTGGCCCGCCTCGGCGGAGAGCATTCCCGGCGTGAACCGACCCGGCGTCGCGGGAAGATAGGGGACTGGCTCGCAGATCTCGAGCACGCGTCGACTCCTGCAGGCCTTGGCAACAATCTCCGGTCCGATGCCGGCAGGGTCTCCTGCCGTCAGGGCGACGATCGGCTTGCGCCGGACGCGCCCTTCCTGACTCCCGTCTGCCTCCTCCCGAAGAGACGTCACTGCTCCCACCTCATGTGGCGACGCTGTCGGCCCACGCCGCCCCTAGACGCCTTGAACGGCCGAAATCTTCATGAATGAGCCACGTTTTCGGACTGGCCGTTCGAGGCGTCTCGCCCGCGCGAAGCGCGGGCAAAAGACGCTGGACTCTGGCGAGGCGAAGCCCCAGCGACACACGCTCGCCGGTCTGAGGCGCAGCCTCGCTAGCGCTCTACAACCGGAGCACTACCCAGTCCGCCACGACTTTGGGGCTCACGTTCCGGTCCAGCGCGACAAGCGCCTGGTCCACCGCAATGAAGGCGCGGTCCGTACGGTCGCTGTCGAACGCCCCGCTCAACCGTTCGAACTCGGCCGCAAGATCGGCATTGGCGACCATGCGCGGGTCGCCGCGGACCGACAGGATGCCCAGGTCTCGAAGCAGCGACGCGAGTGCGCGAAGGCAGGCCTCGAGACGGTCGCGTTCACCCGCAATCTTCAACTGGCCCCCGGGACCGCGCGCCTCGTCGGAACTCGTCGACGCCTGCCGCCTCGAGGCCACCGGTCGCGCAGCGGGCGTGGTGAGCTCCTTTACCAGCTCGATCCGCTGTGCAGGGTCAGACGTCCGCGCAGCCTGCTCCAGGAGGCTGCGCGCCGCGGCACGCGTCTCCATCAAATCGAGCGACCGGGCCGACAGTGCTCTGCCAATGCTGCCGTCGGCGTCGGCTGCGGCCGCTCGGGCTTCCTCCTCTGGATACGAGTGGTCGCGCATGAGGATCTCGGCCACTTCGGCGGCGGACAGCGCTCCGAAGCGCACCCGTGTGCACCGGGATCGCACGGTGGCCAGCAGGGCATCGGGAATCGAGGACACCAGCACGAATATCGTGCCGGCCGGCGGCTCCTCGAGCGTCTTCAAGAACGCGTTCTGCGCGGGGGGCACGAGGGTGTCCGCCTCGTCCACCACAACGACGCGACGGCGCGCTTCGAATGGCCGGTAGCTCGCACGCTCGATGACGTCGCGCACCTGTTCGATCCGGATCGAGCCCATGTCGCCGGGCTCGACGACCAGCACATCCGGGTGTGTCCTCCGCTCGATTCGACGACAGCACGCACACGTGCCGCAGGCGTCCCGTTCGAGACCGGCGGTTGCGAGCACTGAATCCGATTCACCGCTCAGCGGTTGAAGACAGTTGATAGCCTGTGCCACCGATATGGCCAGCGTGCGCTTGCCGACTGCTGGAGGGCCGGCCAGGAGCAGCGACGGTGGAAGCGTGGCTCGCGCAACGGCGCGTGAGAGCAGCGACACGAGGCGGCGGTGTCCAATGACGGCACGGAGCGGCACCTGAATAGCTTACTGCGCGGCGTCTTCACGAGGCTGCCGCTCGCCCGACTAATCCCGGAGCTCACTCGAGTTGCGACGGGACGGCGCCCACGACTCGCGCGACAGCATTGGGGCAAAACGCATCCGGAGCGTGAAGACCGAGCTGGGTTGCGGGACCCAGCTCGGGGTCGCCTGCCGCGGGCAGAGGATGCGTTTTACCGCGCGACGGCCACCCCGACGCGCGGGCGCGTCCGGGGGCCCCGGCTGTCGTCGGGAGCCCGCCCCGTCGCAACTCGACTGAGCTCCGGGATAAACGTGCCGAAGGGGACTTCAGCGTTCGCGGCCGGTACGTGTCTCCTCGTCCCGGCGGTCGGGGGCACGACGCGTACCGAGCACGCGAGACCAGAAGCCACGCCGGCGCGGCTCTTCTTGCTGGACGGCGGGCTCGGAGGGCTCTTCTTGCTGGACGGCGGGCTCGGAGGGGATGGGCAGCGTGCCACCCGTCACTGCTCCCGGCGCGCCGGCCCGCGCAGCCGGCATTGAGTGGACCTCGACCGGCGAGGCGGACACGGCCACGGCACCAGGGATGGCGACGGGCACATGGAACGGACAATCCTCCGTGGGCTCCGTCCCGTGGACGAAGTATTCGGTGTACGCCATCGATTGACGTGTGAGATTGCCGTCGGCGTCGCTCGTGTGAACGTCATCGCAGCCATCGGTCGCACGTTGGCCGCTCAATCGGCAGATACGGGCCGTCGTCACGGTCTCGGGAGCCCGGAACCTGGTCGCCGCGTCGCCTTCGGTCGCCGCCCTCATGAACCGTCCCCACATGGGCACCGCCACCTCGCCGGCGGAGCCGTTCCGCAGAATCGTGCGCGGCTGGTCGTACCCGACCCACACACTCGCGACCAACTGCGGGGTATATCCGACGAACCACACATCGTGATAGTTGTTGGTCGTCCCTGTCTTCCCCGCCGCGGGCAGTCTGAAGCCTTCCCGACGCGCCGTCCACGCCGTACCCCCATCGATGACGTCGGCCATCATCATGGTCATCTGAAACGCAGTGGCCGCGCTGAAGGTTCGTCGCACCGATGGGACCGCTTCGTACAGCACCTCGCCGTCCATGTTCTCGACACGCCGAATCAACGTGGGTGTCGGCAGCATCCCGGCGTTCGCGAACGCGGCATAGGCGGCGGTCAGGGACACGAGCGTTACCTCGCCCGATCCAAGCGCCAGCGAGGGGACGGGCGGCATCGATCCGAGGCCCAGTTCCTCGGCGGACTGCACCGCAGCCGCCACGCCGATCTGGTCGAGCATGCGGACGGCCGCACGGTTGCTGGACACGCGCAACGCCGTTCGCATCGTGAGCGACACGCTCTCGAGACGTTCGTCTTCGGGGATCCACTCGCCTTCCAGCGTCATGATGGGATCGTTGAGATTCGTGAGCAGCGAGGCCGGCGAATAGCCGCGTTCGAGCGCCGCCGCGTACACGAAGGGCTTGAACGCCGAGCCTGGTTGCCGCCGAGCCTGCACGGCCCGATTGAACGGGCTCTCCGTGAAATCACGTCCGCCAACCATGGCGCGCACCTCGCCGGTGTGCGGATCCATCGCCAGCAGGGCTGCCTGGAGCGGCGCATCCGCGCGGTTACCAGCCTGCCGCGCCTGACGCGCTTCGATTTCCTCCAGCCCCCGTGCGACTTCGGCCTCCGCTGCCTTCTGCATGGCGAGATCGATCGTGGTGTACACCCTGAGTCCCCCTTCGTACACCTGCTCCCATCCCAGCCACCGGACCAGTTGCCTGCGAACTTCTTCCTTGAAGTACTGGCCGTATGCCTCCTCGCGCCGGAGGGCATCCGTCAGCGCAACCTCCGACCGCACTGCGGCTTCGTAGGTGGGTTCGTCGATGGCACCGGAACGGTGCATGGCCCCGAGCACCACATTTCGTCGTGCGATGGCGCGATCCAGACTCGCCGTCGGCGCATACGTGGAGGGCGACTGCACCAGTCCTGCGAGCAGGGCGGCTTCGGCCAGCTCGAGCGTCGCGGCCGGCTTTCCGAAGTAGCCGAGCGAGGCGGCCTCCACGCCGTACAGACCGTCTCCGAAGTACACCTTGTTCAGATAGAGCTGGAGAATCTCGTCTTTGGTGAACTCCCGCTCGAGCCTCGCGGCCACGACCACTTCGCGCAGCTTGCGGCGCACTGTCTTGTCCCGAACCAGGAAGCTCTGGCGGGCCAGCTGCTGCGTGATCGTGCTGCCACCCTGCGCCGCGCGACCCTGGCGAACGTTCGTCCAGGCCGCCCCGACGACACGCACGAGATCGATGCCGCTGTGAGCATAAAAGCGCTGATCTTCAATCGCAAGGATGGCGCTGACGAGGTGTGGCGACACCCGATCCAGCGGCACTTCGAGCCGCTGCTCCCGGAAGATCGTGAACGCCGGGCGATCCTCGGCATCGAACAACGTCGTGGACTGCGCCATCGTACCAACGCCGCGGAGCTCGACCTCGCTTGGGAGTCCCATGACGATGTCCCGGACGAACCACACACAGGCTCCCAACAGGATGGCGACCATCAACGCGAGCCCGGCCGCTGCTCCCACGACGGACGGCCGATGAGATCGGACGAAGGCTGCAAACTTCCCTGGACGTGTCACGGGCATCCTGCCTCTCGCCTCTCAAGAACGTGTCGAGGTCGCATATCGTGCTCACGAGGCTCGCGAGAGCCATCCGTGATGCGTTTCACCCACCTTTCGCAACGGTCGTGCCAGCATCGCGGCGTACTGGCATTCGAGTTGCTCGTCATCGCCTGCAGCAATGGTGGTGACGACGACAGGACGTGTAATTGTAGGACCGCCATGCAGCCCGGAACGCGCATCGTGGACTCGTCTGTCGGGCCGCATGGCGGTCCTAGCCGCGCGGAGCGCGGCAAAGAGATACTTCCAACCAGCCAAGGGGCTCTGCGGGAACATCAAGGGGCAGCGCCCTTGGCTGATTGGAATCTGCTGGCTGGTGCTCGTCGGGCTCGTGAGCACCTGGACAGGTGCATCCGGGCCGCGTATCGCTGTTGTGCCCCATGACGCGTCCGTACCGCTCGACGGGCTCGCGGGGGCGGACGCAGCGGACTCGTTTGCCGGTGACGTTGACTGGACTATCCAGAACTGGGTTCCACCACTGTTGGATCTGCACGGCAACGAGATCGAGCACGCCATGGGCGACTACCGGTACGACGGAAATCGAGGTGGCGTCTACGAACGCCACTCGCCCCACACCGCCCTCGAGCCACTGCGTCCGCCCGTCTTCTGAGACCAGCCACGGGGCTCCAGGGCGCGCACGCCCGGCCGCCACAATGCGGCGCCCCCGTACTGTCGAGCCGGCTGCGAATTTCCGGAGGCCTTCCGCGCCTTCTCCGGTAGGATGAGGCTGTGTCTGGCGCCAGCCCGTCCGGCCTTGAACCTCGTTCGGCGAATGCCTTACGATGGCGGCCAGGTTTGAACCCGCGAGGAAATCAAGCAGGAGCACTAATGCGAGTACTTGCATGGATCGTGGCACTGGCTGTTGCCTGTCTGACGAATGCCGTGCCCGCCGCGGCGCAGGAAGGGCATCCGCTCAGGGGATCGTGGATTGGGACGTGGGGACCCAGCCAGACGCATTCGAATGATGTGCTCGTCGTGCTGGACTGGAACGGCAAGGCCATCACCGGCATGGTCAATCCAGGCACCGACAACATGCCCGTGAGAAACGCCACGCTCGATCCCGACACCTGGACGGTGCGTTTCGAACTCGAGGGCAAGGACCAATCGGGCAATCCGTTGAACTACGTCATCGAGGGCAAAATCGAAGGCCTCGCCTTTCCCAACCGCTCTGTCACAGGCACCTGGCGGCACGAGCGCGAGAAGGGGGCGTTCAAGATCACTCGGCAGTGACGATGCGTGACCACGCTGGATCGTGTGGAGAACGAGGGATGAAGTACCGCGCCACGGGCGTGCTGGGGTCGTGTCTGGCGGTGTGGCTGCTCGCGGCCGGTCCCGTCACGGGGCACCATGCGCTGCAGGCCAAGTTCGACGAGACCAGGCCAATGACGCTCAGCGGCATCGTCACGCTGGTCGACTGGCGAAATCCCCATGTGCACGTGTTCGTGAACGTGCCGCGTGGAAACGGCGTCGAGAACTGGGCCATCGAGATCGAGAGCCCGATCGAACTGCACCGGAGCGGCTGGTCGCGCGACGATCTGCAGCCCGGTGACGCTATCACCGTGGAGGGCATTGCTGCGCGAAACGGCAGCCGCCAGGTGTGGGGGCATTCCATCGTGAGGGCAGACACCGGCACGCGTGTCTTCAACGTCACGCCATCGGAGCCCTTCACGCCGCTGCAGGCGCGCCCCACCCCGCGCTGGCCCGACGGACAGCCGCGTCTGGGCGGCCTGCCCGGACCGATCCAAGGGCACTGGGCGTATCCCAGTTCCACAGCGCTCGTGGAAGACGGCGTCAACGTGCCCATGAACGTATACGGACTCCTGCGCAATATCGAGGACGCCCCCCGGGTGGCCCCGATGCAGCCCTGGGCGCTGGCGCTCTATCGCCATCGTCAGAGCCGTTTTCTCCAGGACGATCCCACGTTCCTGAACTGCAAACCGACGGGCGGTCCCCGTCAGTTCCAGCTCCCCGAAGGCGTGCAGTTCATCGAGGATCGCGAGCGGGAACGGATTTTCGTCCTAGTGGGCAGCGGAAATGCCAACTTTCGCCTCATCTATCTCGACGGCCGCGACCATGTCGGCCAGGTCGGCGGAGACGACGACAATCCGCTGTACTACGGGCGTTCCGTGGGCGGCTGGCAGGGAGACACGCTCGTCCTCGATACCCGAGGCTTCAACGAGGACTTCTGGTTCACGAACGGCGGCCTGCCTCACACGGAGCAGCTCCGACTGACCGAACGTTTCACCCGCCCGGATTTCGATACACTTGGATACGAGGTCACCATCGACGATCCGGGCGCCTACACGAGGCCCTGGTCCGCGAGCTGGACACTCAGGTGGGTGGCCGGGGAAGATGTACCGAAGCACATGTGTCAGGACAATCGTCCCTGACAACGTGTTCCAGTGCCGGAAGGACGGCGCCGACTGGACGGCGCACCATGACCGTAGAGGGTTCGGACGCAGGGTGGCGTCGACAGATACTGGAACCGGTTACGACTCCACCAGCAATCGGGAGCCACGTGACGGGTTGAGCGCTGCACTTGAACGGAGGAAGAGATGAAAGCGTACATCCTCGGCGGATTGATCGTCTCCGGTATCGTGCTGACATCGGGATCAGTCACTGCCCATCATTCATTCGCGGCTGAGTTCGATGCCAACAAGCCCATCACGCTCACCGGTATCGTCACAAAGGTGGAATGGACGAACCCGCACGTCTGGTTCTATATCAACGTCAAGGACGGCGAGAGTGGCGACGTCACGAACTGGGGCGCCGAGATGGGGCCGCCGCATGGATTGCAGCGCCGGGGCTGGCGGCGTGACACCTTGAAGATTGGTGAAGAAGTGACGGTCAGCGGGTCGTTGGCCAAGAACGGCAGCAAGCGGCTCAACGCTCGAACGGTCACAGTCACCGCGACGGGCGCCCGGCCAGGCGAAACGCTGGATGCCGCGTCGAGCGAGGGCGTGACTCCGTAGATCCGCGCCAACCGCCCCCCTTGGGCCGCTACGGGTCCGACACGCGAGTGTCGGTACTCGTGGCCTTCGTCCCCGTAGCGGTCCGATTTGACGTCCGGCGGTGTGGAGAGATCTCCAGCGCGTCGCGGCTCCTTGATGTCGTTGGAGGCAGGCACGGACGAGGAGAACAAGCGAGGCTGTGCCGCTTCCGACACTCTAATCGCACTCAACCGGAGAAGAGCCAGATGCCACGTGTGTTCAGTCTGCTGGCGGCCACGGCGCTGTTCGTGTCACCCCTGCTGGCAGTGTCGCCGATCGCGCAGCAGCCGGGAAGTCAGGCCGAACAGGGTGGCCAGGGCGTCCTTGGTGGCGTAGGCATCCAGCCGGCGGGCGGCCAGGGTCGCCAGGGTGGTGGAGGGCGTCAGGGCGGCCGCGGTGCGCAGGAGCCGCAGTTGCCTGCACCGCGCTCTCCTGGAGGGCGAGTGCTGTTAGCGAGCGCGGATCCGAAGGAGAAGGGGCTCTGGCTGCCCACGATTGGCATCACGACGCCTCTGGCGCCGCCGGACGAGATCCCCTTCCAACCCTGGGCCAGAGCGCTCTTCGACTACAGGCAAACGCACGAGCTCGAGCCGCACGCACGCTGCAAGGCATCGGGCGTCTCGCGCCAGTTCCAGACGCCGTACGGCGTGGAATTCGTGGAGCTCCCCGAGTCTCAGCGCCTGTACATCTTCGACGTGGGAGGACCGCACACGTATCGAACGGTGTACATGGACGGACGGACTCGTCCGAACAATCTCCAGCCCAGCTACTACGGCTACTCCATCGGCTGGTGGGACGGCGACACATTGGTCATCGAGAGCACCGGTTTCAACGAAAGCTTCTGGCTCGATCGACGCGGCGTGCCGCACTCCGAACGGCTTCGAACCCTGGAGCGTTTCACGCGAACCAGCTTCGGCACCATCCGCTACGAGGTGACGATCGACGATCCGAACGTCTACACGCGCCCCTGGACGGGTGTGTTCAACCTGCGGTGGGAACCCAATACGGAGCTGTTCGAGTACATCTGCCAGCAGGCCAACTACGCTGACGAGCTCATGCTGGGGCACTACGAATCGGTGGACATGGGCAGCGCCATCGTGCCGTAAGGGCGGTGGTACTGCCGATCAGACCCGCAGTTCAGAACGCGAGTCAATCAGACGCAGGATCTGCCCGCGGCTGACGAACCCTTCGAGCCGCCCGTTCCTCATCACGGGCAGCTGATTCACATCCTCGCGAACCATCGTCGCAAATGCCTCGGTGACCGGAGTATCCGGCGAGACCGTCTTCAATGTCTCGAGGGGCCGCATCACGTCACTCGCGGCAGTCTCCGGCCACCTGTCGCGGTCCACGCGCCGCACTTCGTTGGGCGTGACCAGGCCCAGGATCTGTCCGTTGCGCCCCACCATGATGCAGCGGCGGCCCCGCCGGAGGATCAGGTCGTCCACGAGCGATTGCAGGTCCGTGCGAGCGTCGACCATCACACAGTCGTCCGCCATCACGTCGGCAATCGAAACATCGCGCAGGGCCTCGGTCATCGTCGCCTGTGCGTAGGTCGCCTGCGCGGCACTCAGCAGGAACCAGCCGATGAAGGCCAGCCACAGCCCGCCGAGGCCTGCGCCCGTGAAGAACGCAAAGAGACCGAACAGAATGAACAGGCCGGCCACGAACTGTCCTGTGCGCGCAGCCGACCGCGTCGCGCGGTCGGCGTCCTTATAGAGGCCCCACAGGATGGCCCGCAGCACACGCCCGCCATCGAGCGGAAACCCGGGAAGCAGGTTGAACACCGCCAGCAGAATATTGATCGAGCCAAGCCATCCGAGGACGGCAGGAACGATGCCGGCGCCGCCCTCGACGGTCCAGCCCATGGCCTGTGCAGTGAGGATGCACGCGACGCCGATCGCGGCGCTCGTGATGGGGCCAACGATGGCGATGTAGAACTCCGTCCTGGCCGTGTTCGCTTCCTTGTCGATCTGCGCGATGCCACCGAGCGCAAAGAGCGTGATGGATCGGACGGGAAGGCCGCGACTGCGAGCGACGAGCGCGTGGGACAGCTCGTGCGCGAGCAGCGTCACGAAGAAGAGCACGGCGGTCAATACCGCCGTGCTCCAGACGAGCGGCACCGCCCACTCTGGATTCGTGGCGCTGAAGTGGGCCGCGAGCGACAGGGTAATCAGCGCGGCAATGATGAACCAGCTGAAATGGAGGCCAACTGGAATGCCGGCCACACGGCCGAGACGGATGCTCGCTTGAAGAATGGCACCGCGATCTCGACCGTTGCTCATGTCACACAGCCGTGCGAGAGTCGGGCCACCCGCCCCTGGCGAGGAAGCCCGAGCACCCTGGAGTGTTGAACGTCAGCGGCCAGGGACCTCTGCTCATGATGCGCGTTTGGCCACTTCGGGACGTTGACCGCCCGCGATCCACAGCCATCACCGCCAGCGGAACTGATACCCGATGCCAAGCTTCACATCCGGACTGTCCAGGAGACCGATCTTGAGCTCGGCGAAGAGTCCACGCTCGTGCCCCGCGCCGAAGAGGAGATTGAAGCCGCCCTCCGTGTTGGTGGCGAAATCGGTGTCGATGATATTCAACGCCGGACCGCCGCCCGCGTAGAACGTCCAGTCGCGTCGAGCGGGAAACTTGTAGGCGAACTCGAGGTTCAAGGCAACGACCGTCACATTGTCGCCAAGGCCGATCTCGACGTTCGGACGGAAGTGCAGCTGTTCGACGAGCGGCCCGGTCTCGTAATGGCCGCCGAAGTAGAACTGGTCGGGGTCAATGGATACGCCGGCCCTGACACCGGCGGATTGCGCCAAGGCCGTGCTGGCCGTCAGGAAGGCCCAGGCGAACACCAGGCTTACGAGAGCATGTGTGCGTCGTGTCATGTCTGCTCCAAATCGACGATCGTGGGGTGCTGCCACTCTCCAGCTCCCGCAGCACGCGTGCACGCGCGGTGCCAGGCCGATTGCAGGCCTGCCGGGCCGCGAGCGGAAGGCCGTGCAGCCATTCCGGCGCGCGCGCAGCGCGCCAAGAACATCTGTTCGCCACCAGCCAAGGGCAATGGCACATCGAGAGCGCCCTCTCGACAACCCCGGCTGAACGAACCGCTCCATCATATTCGAGGATCTGGCGAGGCTTCGCCTGAGGCCGCCGAACATGTCGGTGGCCGATCCGCCTCGCGAGGCTTCAATCCCCGGAGTTATCGCGAGCTACCCGGCTCACACGGCGCCGGCGCCCACTTCGAACCGTCCGGTTCGCGCTTGAAGTGCGTGCTGGTGATGAACGGCTGGTTCAGGTACTGGGGATCCTCGACAGTGGTCAGGACGACCATCCAGTCGACACCATCGTCCGTCAACCGGTCGAAGTACTCGGTGACGATCGCGTTCTCACTGTACGGGACTCCGTTGACGCGCAGGTATCCCGCTCGAAGATTGGTCGTGACGACCTTCAACGCCCCCATCCGAGGCGGCGCCTGCTGCAGGCTGACGCCAAGGCCGCCGGGCTGCCTGATCAGCTGCCATTCGGCAGCCGAGTGTCCTTGCCAGGTCCTCGCTCCAGGGGCGCTCCGCAATTCCTCGAAGCGCAGCAGGCGCGTCTGCGCGCCTGCGTCGGTCTCGATACGAAGGGTCCGGTCGTCCTCCCAGTCGATCCGCAATCGACCGGGAACACGCAGAACCGCGGCTGCCCCATAGGCCCGACACCCATCGCTCGCGAGCTGCGACGGGTCCCATCTGTCCGCGACCGTGCGCCCCTCGGCGTTGAGCGGGACGCTCGAGTAATCACCTTTCCGTGGAACCAGCATGCGCCAGCGCCAGTCTTCGGTCACCACCGATACCCAGTTGCCGGTCAGATCGATTGGTGCCGCGGCGCGCGGCGCGGCCGCCGGCGC
>CAZDLW010000006.1:0-53529 GCA_964505975.1 uncultured Bifidobacteriaceae bacterium
AGGTGGCTGGTGACGCCATCACCGTGACCGCGCTGGTGGTGTCACCCGACGGGACGCGGGAGGCGCGCGCCCAGGTGCGGGGCGTGCCCGACGACCCACAGAGTGCCGGTTCCGCCGCGGCGGAGGTACTGCTGGCTCGCGGGGCCGGACAGATCCTCGCAGACGTCAGGCGAACGTTGGCGCCGGTCGAGGGGCGTCAACCGTGAGGGCCGCCACCGTCTACATCATCGGCGCGGGCCCTGGGGACCCGGGCCTGATAACCGTGCGTGGTCTGGAGTACCTTCGCGGGGCGGATGTCGTCGTCCACGATCATCTGGTTCCGCTGCGGCTCATCGGGCACGCACGAGACGGCGTCGAGGTGATTGACGTGGGCGGAGTGGCGCCGCTGCCCATGGCACAGGAAGCCATCAATTACCTGCTCGTCGAGAAAGCGCATGAGGGCAAAACCGTGGCGCGCCTGAAATGGGGCGACCCCTTCGTCTTCGATGGAGGTGGAGAGGAGGCCCGGTTTCTTCACGAACGGGGCGTTCCATTCGAAGTGGTGCCCGGTATCGCTGCCGGGATTGGCGTACCCGCGTACGCCGGCATTCCCGTCACCTACCCGGGGCGCGGGAATTCCCTCACGCTCGTGCGGGGGTACGAAGACGAGCGACGGACGGTCCCCGACATCGAGTGGAGCAGCGTGGTGCGACTCGGCGGGACCGTCGTGTGCTATGCGGGGGCCCAGCAGTTGCCGCGCATCCTCGAGGCCCTTCGGTCCAATGGCTGGCCTCCGGACGGGGACGCGGCGATCGTCTACAACGGGACCATGACGAGTCAGATCTGCGTGACCGGCACCATTTCCAGCCTGATCACCGTCTCGCAGGAGCGCCCCCGTCGTGACCCGGCCATTCTCGTCGTGGGCGACGTGGTCGGGCTGCGGACGCAGCTCTGTTGGTACGACGCCAGGCCGCTGTTCGGACGGCGGATTCTCGTCACGCGCCCTCGTGAGCAGGCGGCGGAACTCGTCGATCGATTGACAGCGCTCGGGGCGGAGTCCATCGAGGTGCCAATGATTCGAATCGACCCTCCTGACGACCCAGGCCCGCTGCAGCGGGCGGCAGAACGCCCGCAGGCATTCGACGTCATCGTGTTCTCGAGCACCAACGCCGTGGACGCGTTCATGACCCGGTTCCTCGATGGAAGCCGCGATCTTCGCGCCCTCCACGGCCCCCTGATCTGTGCCGTCGGGACGGGCACGGCGCGCCGCCTCCAGCGGCATGCCGTCAACGCCGACGTCGTTCCTGACGAGTTTCGCGCCGAAGCCGTCGCGGCGGTTCTCGCCCGGCACAGCCCGCTCGAAGGCCGTCGCGTACTCCTGCCGCGCTCGCACATCGGACGCGACGTGATCGCGGAGCAATTGCGCAGTGCGGGCGCGATCGTCACCGAGGTCATCGCGTACCGCACGGTTCTCGACGAGACGCCGGCCCCGGAGGGGCCGGATGTCTACGGGATGCTGCTCGACAAGCGGATAGACATGGTGACCTTCACCAGTGCGTCTGCGGTCCGGAATTTCGTGAAGGTCTACGGCGCCGATCAGGCGGCCGACCTGCTGTCGCACACCGTCGTCGCAGCCATCGGCCCTGTGACGGCCGACGCCGCCGTCGAACTGGGCATCGCGGTGACCGTGCAGCCGACCACGTACACGGTCCCGGCCCTGGTCGACGCGATCGTGGCACATTTCGCGAGTCAGAATGCCACCAACGTGAAATAGCCCCGGCTACGACGCAGCGAACGTAGCCCCGTCGAGCTGTAGAATGATTCGGTGAGGTCCTGACGGTCCTCTCTGCAACGACCGTCTCGATCCTCGGGCACGACCGTCGTGCACGCGTCCCGACAGACATACGCCGATGGCCATACGAACCGCCACTCGCCTTTCGCTGCCGCGCAGGCCCAGGCGCTTGCGCCGAACCGAGGCGATCCGGTCGCTCGTGCGGGAAACGCGACTGACGCCCGATTGCTTCGTCTATCCGCTGTTCGTCCGCGAGGGCCGCGGCGTGCGGTACGAGATCCCCTCGATGCCAGGGGTGTTCCAGCTCTCGGTGGACAACGCCGTGGACGAGGCAGCGGCGGCGAAGGCCGACGGCGTTCCCGCCGTGTTGCTGTTCGGCCTTCCCGCACACAAGGACGACAGCGGTTCACTCGCGGCGGATCCCGACGCGCCGGTGCAATCGGCGGTGCGCGCACTCAAACGCGATGTACCGGGACTGCTGGTCATCACCGACGTCTGCCTGTGCGAATACACGTCGCACGGGCACTGCGGAGTGCTCGAAGGGGATGAAATCGTGAACGACGCAACGGTTTCCCATCTCGTCCAGGCCGCACTCTCACACGCCGTAGCCGGCGCGGACTTCGTGGCGCCCTCGGACATGATGGACGGCCGCGTGGGGGCCATCCGGCACGCCCTCGACGAGCGCGGATTCGACCACGTCGGCATCGTTTCGTACGCCGCCAAGTACTGCTCGGGGTTCTACGGTCCGTTTCGCGAAGCTGCCGACTCGTCGCCGCAATCTGGCGACCGGCGCAGCCACCAGATGGATCCGGCAAATGTCGATGAAGCCCTGCGTGAAGTGGAGATCGATTTACTGGAAGGGGCCGACATCGTCATGGTCAAGCCGGCCCTTCCGTATCTCGACGTGCTCGCGAAGGTCAAGGAACGGTTCGGCCATCCTACGGCTGCCTATCACGTGAGCGGCGAGTACGCGATGCTCAAGGCTGCGGCAGCTCGCGGTTGGATCGAGGAAGAGCGCGTGATGATGGAGACGCTGACCTCGATCCGTCGCGCTGGCGCGGACATCATCATTACGTACTACGCGCGGCACGCCGCACGACTTCTGTGACCGCTGGCGCCGCCTACTCGCTGCCGGCCTCTGAACCCGGATGAAACGCCCTCTCACGTCACAGCGCCTCTACGCACGGGCGGCCCGCATTCTCCCCGGCGGCGTTGACAGCCCCGTCCGCGCATTTCGCGCCGTGGGTGGTACGCCTCTCTTCGTACGTCGAGGCACCGGCGCGACCATCGAGGACGTCGACGGAAACCGCTTCGTCGACTACGTGATGTCCTGGGGGCCGCTCCTGCACGGGCACGCGCCGCCCGGGCTCCTCGAGGCGCTCGCATCCGCGGCGCGGCGAGGCACGAGCTTCGGAGCGCCAACGGTGCTCGAACACGAACTGGCCGAGCGCGTCCGGGAACTGATGCCGTCGATGCAGCGTGTTCGCTTCGTCAGTTCCGGCACGGAGGCGGCCATGAGTGCGCTCCGAGTCGCCCGCGCGTTCACGCAGCGCGACCGGATCGTCAAGTTCGAGGGCTGTTATCACGGACATGCCGACCCGTTCCTCGTGAAGGCCGGATCCGGTGCCACGACGCTCGGCGTTCCGACCAGTCCCGGTGTCCCGTCGAGCGTGGCGGCGGATACGCTCCTCGCCCGATATAACGACCTGGCCTCGGTCGATGCCATCATTCGCGCACACGGACCGTCAATCGCCGCCATCATCGTCGAGCCGATCGCCGGCAACATGGGCGTGGTCCCGCCGAACGACGGCTTCCTCGCCGGGCTGCGCGATCGGTGCACGGCCAGCGGTATCGTGCTCGTCTTCGACGAGGTCATCTCCGGGTTTCGCGTGTCGGCCGGAGGCGCACAGGCCGCCATCGGCGTCGCTCCCGATCTCACCTGCCTCGGCAAGATCATCGGTGGCGGGCTCCCGGTGGGGGCGTACGGCGGACGTGCGGACATCATGGAATTGGTGGCACCTGCTGGCCCCGTCTACCAGGCGGGTACGCTTTCGGGGAACCCCATCGCGATGACGGCCGGTCTGTGGATGTTGAAGCGGCTGGGGCCACAGCTGTACGACACGCTGTCGAGCCTTGGATCGCGGCTGGCGGCCGGACTCGCCGACTCCGCACGCGCCGCCGGCGTTGCCGTCCAGGTGAATGCGTTCGGATCGCTCCTGACGCCGTTCTTCACGACAGCACCGGTGCGGGACTACGCGTCGGCACTCACCTCGGATACGACCGCCTACGCGACATTCTTCCGTGGCATGCTCGCACGCGGCGTCTATCTCCCCCCGTCACAGTTCGAGGCGTGGTTCCTCTCGTCCGCACACTCCAATCGCCACGTCACCAAGACTATCGAGGCGGCGAAGGGAGCGATGCGCGACGTCGCGAGGCAGGCGCGCCGTTTGCGGCGGTAAACCGGTCGTCCGCCTGTTGGCCGGCCCTCTCGTGTATCTCGCGCGCTCGACGGATCAGGCTGTGGACCGCTCGTCAGTTCCGCCACGGCATCAGGCGCTCGATCCAGGTAATGCGCGTCAGGTCGTTGTAGATGACCGTCACCATCAACATCATCAGCATGACGAAACCGGCCAGGAGCATCTTCTCCTTGACCTGCATGCTGAAGTCCCGGCGGGCGATACCTTCGAGCGCCATGATGACGATATGGCCCCCGTCCAGGATGGGAACAGGCATGAGATTGATGATGCCGAGATTGAGGCTGATGATCGCCATCAGCGACAGGAGCGCGATCCATCCCGCTTGCGCAGATTCGCCGGACAGTTGCGCAATGGCCACGGGCCCCTGGAACTGCCGAACGGATGTCTCACCCGTGAACAATCCTCCGAGAATTCTGAAGATCCAACCACTCATCTCGACGTTGCGATTGATGCTCAACCACACCGCCTCGAGCGGACCAGGGTGAAAGACGCGCGTGGGCATGCGCAAATCGAAATAGAAGCCCAGCATCGCCCGGCCATCGCGCATCTCCGGCGTGGCCGCCAACTGCAAGACCTCTTCGCCGCGGCGAACAGTCAAGGTGACCTCCCGACCCAGGCTCCGCCCAATCAGTTCCGAGACCTGGTCGCGGTGCACCGCGCGCTCGCCATTGACCTCGAGAATCACGTCGCCGGCCTGCAGGCCGGCACGCTCGGCCGGTTCCCCCGGCATCACCGACTGCACACCGATAGGACTGGTATCGGGCAGCACCCCGATGGTGCCGACATCGTACCGTCCCTCGGTGGTCGGACGGACTGTCATCGAAATCGTCTCGCCGTCCCGGAGCAACAGCAGGGCCACCTCGCGTTCCGGACGCCGCGTGCCAATGGCGAGGAGCAGATTGTCCCAGGTCTCGACCGCTCGTCCGCCGACCTGGAGGATACGGTCTCCTGGTCGCACACCGGCTTCGGCGGCAGGGGAGTCAGGGATAACGGCGCCGACGACGGGCGGTTCATCCTGAAACGCGGGGACCTCCGCGCCTTGCGCGAGCACGACGGCCATGAGTGCGATGGCGAGGACGATGTTCATGGCCGGCCCGGCAATCAGGATCTGGAACCGCTGCCATTTCGAACGTGACAGGAATTCGTCGTCCCGGCCGGAACGCGGATCGTCCGGATTCTCACCGGCCATCTTGACGTAGCCGCCAAGTGGAATGGCGCTGACGCAGTATTCGGTGTCACCGCGCTTGAATTTCAGCAGCTTGGGCCCGAACCCGAGTGAAAACGTCAGCACGCGGACGCCCAGTCGCCGGGCCGCCATGAAATGGCCGAGCTCGTGGACGAACACGAGCACTCCGATCACGAACAGAAACGAAAGCAGGGTCGTCATTCGTTGGCTATGACCACCGATCGCCAGGGGCCCGGTTCCCGCGAAGGTGACTCGTGTGCAGATACGCAACACCACGCCTGCATCAGCATGGGCGGCCGACCTTCAATTCTACCCTGCCGATGGTCTCCTGAGCGCACAGGCGCGCCCACGCATCAGCTTGTCGGACGTCCTCGAGTGTCGAAATACGCTGTACTCGATGCACGCTCATGGCGTGCTCAATCACGCGCGGAATTGCACCGAATCCAACGCGGCGATCGAGGAACGCTTCCACGGCCACCTCGTTGGCCGCGTTGAGCACGACAGGCTGAGTGCCCCCCTCACGCAGCGCGCGATAAGCCAGCGCCAGGCAGGGAAACCGGTCGTGTGCGGGAGCAGAAAACTCGAGTCGTCCCGCCCGCAGGAGATCGAGCGACGGCAGCGGGGAATCCCACCGCTCGGGATAGGAGCACGCATACTGAATCGGAAGGCGCATGTCCGTGATGCCCAGTTGCGCGACGACGGACCCGTCTGTGAGCTCGACCATCGAGTGCACGATGGACTGCGGATGGACCAGGACGTCGATGTGGTCCGGACCGACGCCGAACAGCCAGTGCGCCTCGATCACCTCGAGTCCCTTGTTCATCAGGGTGGCCGAGTCGATGGTGATCTTGCGGCCCATCTGCCAGGTCGGATGCCGCAAGGCCGCGTCCGGCCCGACATGTTCGAGGGCATCTCGTGGGAGATCCCGGAAGGGTCCGCCCGACGCCGTGAGGATCAACCGCCGGATCTCGGCGTGCGTCCGCCCGTGCAGGCACTGATGGATGGCGTTGTGCTCGCTGTCCACCGGCAGCACGGATACACTGCGGCGGCGTGCTGCATCCATGACCAGCTGGCCTGCCATCACGAGCACTTCCTTGTTGGCGAGCGCGATGGTCTTGCCGGCCTCGATGGCCGCGAGCACTGCCTCGAGAGCAGATGTGCCGGACGATGCACAAATGACGATATCGACGTCGGCGTGTGTGGCCACGGCGATCAGGCCTTCGTTGCCGTCACCCGTCGCGGTCGAGAGTGCGCCGCCACAGGCGCGTCGGAGCCGGTCCATCGCCTGACCTGTCGCCATGGCGACGGCCGCCGGCCGGTATCGCCGCACCTGTTCGGCCAGCAGCATCGCGTTGTCGCCCGCCGCGAGGGCCACCACGCGAAGGCGCGTGGGGTGGGCGTCCACGACTGCGAGTGCGTTGCGCCCGATCGAACCGGTGGATCCGAGAATCGCCAGGTGCTTCACAACCTCAACTCTCCGGAGTGGCCGGTGGCTTTCCGCACGAACCCGCTCATCAGCTTCCAACGACGTACAGGAAGAAGACCGGCGTCGCGAAGAGCAGCGCGTCGATCCGATCCAGGATTCCGCCATGGCCCGGGATGAGCGCGGAACTGTCCTTCACGTGGGCCGTCCGTTTCAAGCGGGACTCGAAGAGGTCACCACAGATACCCACCAATACCATGGAGACTCCCAGGGCGACCATCGACAGGGGTGATGCGCCTGGAAACACCCACGGCCCCGCCAGCAGCACGAATAGTGAGCCGAACACGATTCCGCCCAGCGCACCTTCGACCGTCTTCTTCGGACTGATCGCCGGCGCGAGCAGGCGGCGGCCCAGCAGCCGTCCGGTGTAGTACTGCGCCGAATCGCTCAGAATCACCGTCCCCATGAGCAGCACCGGTCCTGGCCAGCCGAGACGTACGTGCACGGCGACCAGCAGACCGAGCGGCACGCCGATGTAGAAGACGGCAAAGGCTCCCGCCGCGGCCTGGGCCAGCGGTTCACCGGCGGCAAGCACCTGCACGATCACGAGCACGAGCACGACCCACACCAACACGGAGAGATAGGCCGCCGACCCGGCTGACGCAATCCAGCACGACAGCACCACCGCTCCAACCGCGGCAAAACTGCTGCGCGTGATTCGCAGGTACTCACGAGCCCCCAGTGCCGCGACGACGCACGCCAGCACTCGCAGCGCCAGCACCGGGAGGAACAGGATGGCTGCGAGCGCTGCAACGGCGAGAACGCCCCCGCTGACAAGACGGAGCATGGCCGCTCTATACAGGGAGCAGCCCGCGGAAGGCAGGTCTCATTTGGCTCCGATGGCCGCCGGCGACGAACTGATGCCGCCATAACGACGCTCGCGTTTCTGGTAGGCGAGCACGGCTTCGAGCAGATGACAGCGCCGAAAATCCGGCCACAGCGTCTCCGTGACGTAGATTTCCGCGTATGCGATCTGCCAGAGCAGGTAGTTGCTTACACGCATCTCACCGCTCGTCCGGATCAGCAGATCCGGATCGGGTTGACCCGCAGTGTAGAGGAAACTCGCGAAACGTCGCTCGTCAAGATCCTGGGGCCGGATACCCGCCGCAATCGCGCGCCGGGCGGCGTCGACGATCTCGGCTCGCCCCCCGTAATTCAGCGCGATGTTGAAGATCATGCCGTTCTTGCCGGCCGTCTTCTCGATGGCCAGGCGCAACTCGTCTCGAACGTCGGGGGCAAGCTCCTCCATGCGTCCGATGACGCGGAACTGGATGTTATTGCGAAGCAGCGTGTTCAGTTCGGCGCGTAGATAGCGCTTCAGCAGGAGCATGAGCGTGCTCACCTCGCTCGCCGGCCGCTTCCAATTCTCGATGGAAAACGCGTACAGGGTCAGCACTTCGATGCCGAGGCGCGCGGCCGTTTCCACGGTCTCGCGAACGGCGTCGATCCCCGCTCGATGGCCTTCGACGCGTGGCAGGTGCCGCTGAGCAGCCCAGCGGCCATTTCCGTCCATGATGATGGCAACGTGCGCCGGCAGCCGATCGAAGCCGATCTCGCGCGCAAGCGCCACGTCGGGGTGGCCAGCCGGAATCCACGCGAGGAGATCTTCAAGCGACACGTCGCATCCTTCAGTCGATGCGGGGCCGCCGCGTCCTTGCGTTGCGCTCCCCGATCGTTCGGTACCGCGTCTGCACGCCCCCGTCCATCAGTTTTCGAGACCGCGTCGTCGTCTCGGGCAGGCCGACTGGTCTCTCGTGGCGCGTGCCGGCCCGCTCGACGCCGTGCGACGGCAACACAGGGGGCTCCGGGCGCCCAAACGACGCCACTCTAGGCGGCTTGAACGGCACGTTCGAGAACTTGACTCATGTGCAGGGATCCGGCCGTTCAAGCCGTCTAGCCCCGCAAAGCGGGGCCAAAGCCAATACTGGCGGCAGTGAAGCGGAGCCACTCCGGCCGTACGAGTCTCCGCGATTTGAGGCGTAGCTTCACTGCCATTCCGCTAATGATAGTCCACCCGCACGAGGAACAGACCGTGCGGCGGGGCCGTTGCGCCCGCCTGGTGGCGCCTGCCCCCGCGCAGCAAGGCCCCAATTCGCTCCGGCGGCCAGCGCCCACGGCCGACGTCGATCAGCGTGCCGACGACGGCACGCACCATGTGACGGAGAAACCCACTGCCAATAATTTCGTACGCCAACAGCGATCCCGGCGCCACCGGCGCCGCAGCGTGAATCGGGGTCGCCGCGTAGTCGAGGAACTCTGAGCGAAGAACCGTCCGAACCGTGCTCGCCGTCTCGCTGCCGGCACTCTGGAACGCGCGAAAGTCGTGCGTGCCCACCAGCGCACCGGCCGCCCGCTGCATCCGATCGATGTCCAGACGCTCGGGAACATGCCACACGTAGGCGCGCTCGAACGGGCTGACCACGCGTGCCCTGCGGATCATGAATCGGTACATCTTCCAGCGCGCGTCGAAGCGCGCATGGAAGTCCGGTGCCGCATCGTCGAGGGAGAGCACACGGATGTCGGCCGGCAGCTGCGCGTTCACGGCGCGGACGATCGTTCCGTTGTCGTGCGCACAGGCAAGCCGGACACTGGCCACCTGGCCGAGCGCGTGGACGCCGGCGTCCGTTCGCCCAGCGCCAAATACGGTTACCGGCCCCCCCTCGAGCTTCGCCAGCGCCGCTTCCAGCAGACCCTGCACGGAGTCGCCGTCGATCTGCCGCTGCCACCCCACGAACCGCGTGCCGTCGTACGCGAGGGTCATCTTGAACGTACGCATCGCCGGTCATCACGCCATTCGGGATCCCGGTTTCTCGACCGGCAGGCCCGCTGCGCACAGCGGACAGTCGTCAGGCGCATGCGTCGGCAACGACAGCGTTGCAAGGGCATGGAAGAGCACGTCGACGACCGACCGGCCCCCGCTCCGATCGATGATGGCTGCAGCCCCAACCACGGTCGCACCCGCACCGTGCGCCACCTGGATGGTCTCCCGGGTCGAACCGCCGGTTGTGACGACGTCCTCCACCACCAAAACCTTCTCGCCTGGAGAGAGGGAGAAACCACGTCTGAGCGTCAGGGCGTTGTCCTGCCGCTCGGCAAAGATGGCGCGGACTCCAAGAGCCCGCGCGACTTCCTGGCCGATGACGATGCCGCCGAGCGCTGGGGAGAGCACGGCGTGGGGTTCGAGGCCCCGCACACGGTCCGCAATGGCGGCGCCGCAGGTCTCGGTGTGCCACGGGTACTGGAGGACGAGTGCAGACTGCAGGTATCCGGAGCTATGCAGACCAGAGGAGAGACGGAAGTGCCCCTCGAGCAGGGCACCGGCCCGGCGAAACAGGTCGAGGATCGCATCGGAGGTGACCGGCGTCATGACGCTGGCGAGTATACCTTTTGCACGCGCGGGCTCCGCGGCATGGGCATCCGGCGCCTTTCATCGGCGAGCAGGGCGCTTTAGGATCGTCGGACGACGCCCACACTGCCACCGGGGTGAACATAGTCCCCCGCGGCCTCGTCTCACTGGAGAACCCGTCAACCGATTGAACCTGGAGTGGGGAAGATGCGTACGCTGCTTCGCGCCTGTCTGTTGGCAACCCTGGTGACCGGATTGGGGACTGACGTGTCCGTTTTCGCACAATCGGGTACCGTGGCCCAGCCACCGTCCGCCACGGCGCCGCAGGTACGGCGCCTCACGGTGGACGATGCCGTCCGTCTGGCGATCGAGAACAATCTGGGCATACAGACCGCCAGGTTCAGCCCGCAGATCGAAGACTTCAACGTGCTGCAGGCGCGGACCGGCTGGACGCCCACGTTCAATTCCACCCTCCAGACCACCAGCAGCGATCAGCCGAATCAGAACATTCTGGCTGGCGCCCAGGGGCTGAGAACCAGCACCGATCGCTTCGTCGGCAGCTTCGGTCTTCAACAGACGCTCCGCTGGGGTGGCAGGTACACCGTGGGATGGGACAACTCCCGGCTGAAGAGCAACAGCCTGTTCGCGACGTTCACGCCGCAAATCAGCTCCTCGCTGGCCCTTCGGTACTCGCAGCCGCTACTACGGGATTTCCGGATCGACAACATACGGCAACAGGTTCAGATCAGTACTACGAATCGCGAGATCGCGGACGTCCAACTGCGCCAGCAGATCGCGTCCACGTCCCGCAACGTCCGCAATGCGTACTGGGACCTGGCCTACGCCATTTCGTTCCTGGAGGTCCAGCGGCAGTCGCTCGACCTTGCACTCGAATCGCTCCGGAACACCCGTGCACGAGTCGAGATTGGCACGACACCTCCAATAGACATTGTCGAGGCGGAAGCCGAGGTGGCGACACGCGAGGAGGCGGTGATCGTGGCCGAAGCGCAGATTGCCACCGCAGAAGATACGTTGCGTGCACTGGTGTACGAGCCCACCATGCCGGATTTCTGGACGATTCGCATAGAGCCGACGGAACTGCCGCCATTCCAGCCCGTGACCGTCAACGTCGAGAATGCGGTGAACAACGCGCTCGGGCAGCGGACGGATCTCCAGCAGTCGCGGTACACGCTGGAGACCAACGATGTGAGCATCCGGTACTTGCGTAACCAGACGCTGCCGGACGTGACGCTCAATCTGGAGTACGGACTTCAAGGCCTGGGCGGCACGCTCATCCAGCGGGATTTCGGTCCGTTCGGACCCGGCACGGGACCGGAGGTCGGACGGACGAATGTCAGCTACGGGTCGGTCCTGGGCGATTTGTTCCGGAACGAGTTCCCGAACTGGACGGCCTCCATCGCCATCAGCTATCCCGTGGGCACCAGCCAGGCACAGGCCGGCCTGGCCAGGGCGCGCCTGCAACAAGGCCAGACACAGACGCAACTCAGGAACCAGGAGCTGCAGGTCACGACCCAGGTTCGTGAAGTGGGCCGGCAAGTGCAGACGAATCAGCGGCGGGTCGAGACGACGCGCGCATCGCGACAGCTGGCCGAGCGGCGCCTCGAGGCCGAAGAGCGCAAGTTCGCAGCCGGAACCTCGACGAGCTTCCTGGTCTTCCAGGCCCAGCGCGATCTGGCGCAGGCGCGGAACAACGAGCTGCGCGCAATTCTGGACTACAACCGCTCGGTCGTCGACTTCGAAACCGTGCAGCAGGTGCCGGTGGGCGCCACGGGCACCGCAGTGACGACCGTTCGGTAATCCGTTCGGTATACCGTGGCCCGATCGGCAGCGCGCCTCGGGCCGCCGCAGCGCTCCTCGAGCGGGGCGGCGCACCCGCATCCGGGCGTCGGATGCAGGATCCTGCATGTCTCACGGGGCGATCATTGCGTAAGATGCCTCCGTGCTCCCGCTCACGGTCACCATCATCACGCTGAACGAAACAAGCCGCATTGCGGCCGCCATCGACAGTGCCGCCTGGGCGGATGAAGTCATCGTCGTGGACGCCGGCAGCACCGACGACACGGTGGCGCTGGCACGCGGCAGGGGCGCGAAAGTCGTCACGCGGGCCTGGACCGGCTGGATCGACCAGAAGAACCACGCCGCGAGCCTTGCGAGGAACGACTGGATTCTGTCGATCGACGCCGACGAACGCATCTCGCGCGAGCTGGCGACGGAGATCCAGACAGTGCTCGCGGTCGATCCGCCGCTGCGCGCGTACCGCGTTCCACGAGTGACCTATCATCTGGGCCGCTGGATCCGAACCACGGATTTCTATCCCGATTACCAGACACGCCTGTATGATCGCCGCGTGGCCCGCTGGCAGGGTGGATACGTGCACGAGTCCGTCGCCCTGAACGGTCCTGTGGGCCGTCTCACGGCAGAGTTGCGTCACTACTCGTATCGCGACCTGTGCGATCATCTCGATCGGATCAACCGGTACACGAGCCTTGCCGCACGCCAGATGTACGAGGATGGCCGCCGCGCCGGAGCGCTCGACCTGGTGCTGCACCCGCCTGCGGCGTTTCTGCGGAACTACGTCCTCCGACGCGGGTTCATGGACGGTACAACCGGCCTCATCCTGTCCATCGTGAACACCTACGCGGTGTTCCTCAAGCTGGCGAAGCTGTGGGAACTGCAGCACATCCAGGACCCTCGTCACGATCGCGGCGCACCTCCGGAGTGACGACGCTCCCGTCGGGCTGACAGCTGCGTGCGGCGACACTCGGAGGCGTTCTGTTCTCCCTTCACATCGACACCGCCCGAACCTGGCGCGGCGGACAGAGTCAGGTGGTGCACACCGTGCTCGGGTTGCGCGCACTCGGGCATCGCGCTGCGCTCGCGGCACATCCTGACGCCGCCTTGTTCGCGCGCATGTCGGAAGGGCTCGATCTCATTCCTCTCGCACCCAGGTACGAAGTGGATCTGACGGCCGCATGGCGACTCTCGCGGATCATCCGCGAACTGCGTCCGCGGATCGTGCACGCGCACGATCCGCATGGCGTGTCGATGGCCGCAATGGCGCTGGCCATCAGCACCCCATCGCCAAAGCCGCTCCTCGTCGTCTCGCGGAGAATCGAGTTTCGGGTCGCCAGGAACTCTTTTTCCAGATGGAAGTACGCGCAGGCCGATTGCATCATCGCCATCAGCGCCGCCGTTCGCGATCGCCTTGCCGCCGATGGGATTCCACCGGTCAAGATCCAGGTCGTACACGAAGGAGTCGACGTCGACCGCATCCAGCGGCTCCCCGCCGCCAACGTCCATGCCGAGTTCTACCTGCCCACGCAGGCACCGGTGGTCGGCAACGTCGGTGCGCTCGTGCCCCAGAAGGGACAACATCACTTGATTGATGCAGCCGCGCTCGTCGTGCGCGAGGTACCCGATACGCGGTTCGTCGTTCTCGGAGACGGCGAGCTGCGCGAGTCACTCGAACAGCACATCAGGCGAGGGCATCTCGAGCGCCACGTGCTGCTCGGCGGGTTTCGACCGAACGTGCTGGAACTCGTGAAGGGGTTCGATGTCTTTGCCTTGAGCTCGATTCACGAAGGCATGTGCACGTCGCTCGTCGATGCGATGGCCGCCGCCAGACCGGCCGTGGCGAGTGCTGTGGGCGGTGTCCCGGAGGTGGTGGCCGACGGCGAGACCGGCTTTCTGGTGCCGCCGCGCGATCCACGGGCGATGGCGCAGAAGGTGGTGCTGCTCTTGAGGAACGAGCAACTCCGTGCGCGGATGGGCGCGGCGGCGCTCGCACGCGCGCGCGAGCGGTTCACGGCCGAACGGATGGTCGAACAGACGATCGCGATTTACGCAGAACTGATCCGGGCCGCCGACGCGCGCCCCGCTCCTTCACGACCATGAGCAGACGACCAACCAGCCAGGGTCTGTCGCCCGTGATATCCAGCCAACAGGGCTTCCACCCGTTGTCCTTCGACTGTCGCTCAGACCTGAACCCCACCCCGCCTTACTCCGTCCCGCGCCGCGGGCGGCACGCACCACGGAGCGGACAGCGGTTGTCACGCTGCGGGCGGTCGTATCCACAGGCACTCATCATGCCGACATGGCACAGCGAGAAGTCGTACCGAACGGGATCCCGGGGGTCGATGGCGCGGAGCGACGCCGTGATGTCGGCGGCCATCTTCCAGCCCGGCGTGGTGTAGCGCGTGAGACGCAGACACCGGCCGACGCGGATCACGTGTGTGTCGAGCGGCACGACCAGGCGTGACGTGGAGACGCCGCTCCAGACCCCGAGGTCGATGGCATCCCTGCGGACCATCCAACGGAGGAACAGATTCAACCGTTTGCAGGCGCTTCCCGCCGAGGGACGCGGAAAGAAGTAGCCGACCCCCGGCCGATCCGGGAGCCGACGTCCGTAGGCATCCCTGAGATCCGTCTGAAGGGCGCGGGTGGAGAACGACTCGAGCCCACCGCCAACGTCCGCGGTGGACGAATCGTCACCCGCCATGAAGAACGCTTCGACGGAGCCCGCCTCGCGCAGCATGCGTTTCACGACCAGCAGCAGTGCGATCAGATCGCGGCCGCGAATCCAGCGATGCACCAGCCGGTCGAACCGCTCGCGATGTTGAGCCGGCTCGAAGCCTCGGACGAAGTCCGCGGGGGCCGGTCCGATGACGAGGAGCAGCGCCTCGATCGACTGCAGCACGCTTCTGACGCGCCCGAACGCAAGCGCCGCAGCGCAGAATCCGACCACCTCCCGATCGGCGTCGGACGTGTAGCGCCGGACGATGTGCACGGGATCGGACGCCGAATCGAGACGGTCGAACGTGTGATAGAGCGCTTCGAGCCTGCTGCCAAGGATGCAAGGTCCCGCAGGGCGGATCCGGCTGCGCGCTGTCGCGCCCATCTCCCCGCTGCTCATAGGACCGCTATGCGGCCCGGAACGCGATTTTCGTACTCGTTTGTCGGTCCCCATAGCGGTCCTAGCCGCGCGGAGCGCGGCAAAGAGATACTGGCAACCAGCCGCGGGGCGCTGCGGGGATATCAAGGGGCAGAGCCCCTTGGCTGGTGCGACCTGTGTCCGGGACAGCAGAGGGGCGCGCCGAGACATCAGAAGTCCGCCACTGGAACGCCTGCGCGACATAACGGGCACGCGTCGGCGGGATAGTTCTCGGGCGCTCTGTACTCGGCAAGGGGAACATTCGGTACGCCGATGTCGGCGATGGCTTCCATCCGATCGTAGATCTGCGCGGTCGCGATGACTTCGCCCCCGCTCGCGCGCACGAGATCCGCACAGCGCGCCAGCGTCTGACCGGTGTTCCGCACGTCGTCGACGAGCAGCACGCGTTTGTCCTTCAACTGCCGCTGATAGAAACGGCTGAGCGACGGTTGGCCGCGTCCGTCGATGCTGAAGGGAGCGAACACCATGGGCGGATGCGCGATGTCGCGACGGCTGTCGAGCAATCCAGCGACCGTGTGCGCGAGCAGCGCACCACCCGTCGCGGGGCCCGCCACCACCTCGGTGACATCGACAATCGATGCGGGCAGCACGTCGAGCAGGTCCTGCGCGAACCGCCAGATCGTGGAGGGAAACCGAAAGAGCTGGTGCGGATTCAAATAGACCCGGCCGTGATAGCCGTTGCCGAAGTCGAAGTGCCCGTCCAGCATGAGCACCTTGAACTCCTGAAGGTTTCTCAGCGCCTTGTCGCGGATCTCGTCTCGGCGGCTCATGTGTGTCGTGTGCAAGTGGATGTCAGAGGAGGGTGGGCATGGGACGCGAGGTCACGACGGGCGCCCAGCAGCCGGCACGCGATCCGAGACTCCTGCAAGGCCGGCCATCGGCGTCTGGTCGTTGACGAACAGCACGTTCCCACCCACCAGTGTTGCCGCCACACCGCCGCGCAGCCGCCAACCGTCGAAGGGCGTGTTCTTCGACCGCGACCGGAACGCCCGCGCGTCCACGCGCGTCTCCAGCTCTGGCCCGATCACCGTGATGTCCGCCGGTGCACCAGGCGCGAGCGATCCACCCGGTATTCGCAGAATCCGCGCCGGGTTCACCGACAGCAGCTCTACCAGACGCGACAGGCCAATCCGCCCGGTATGCACCAACCGATCGAGCGACAGCGACACCGCTGTTTCCAGACCGACGATCCCGAACGGGGCCACGTCGAACTCCACCTCCTTCTCGTCGTAGTGGTGCGGTGCGTGATCGGTGGCAATCACGTCAACGCTTCCATCGGCAATCCCGTCCAGCATCGCGTCCCGATCGGCAGTCTCACGCAGCGGCGGGTTCATCTTCACATTGGTGTCGTACGGCACAGGGGACTGCAGCCATTCATCCGTCAGCACGAAGTGATGCGGTGCCACCTCGCAGGTGACGCGCGCGCCGGCTTCTTTTCCCTTCCGCACGGCGCGAAGAGAGGCCCGCGCGCTCATGTGCGCCACGTGGAAGGCGGAGCCGGTGAGCTCCGAGAGCAGCACACCGCGCTCGACGCCGAGCGCTTCTGCCGCTCCGGGAATGCCACGCAGACCGAGCGCGGTGGCATGAAAGCCTTCGTGGGCCACCCCATCGGCCTTCAGCGTCGGATCCTCGCAGTGCTCGATGAGCGGCATGCCGAACATGCCTGCGTACTCGAGCGCACGCCGCAGCAGCAGCGCCGTCTTCACCGGGTGCCCGTCATCGCTGATTGCCACGCAGCCGGCCTGCCTCAGCTCCGCAATGTCGGCGAGCAGCTCTCCCCTGGATCCCCGTGACACGGCCCCGACGGGATAGACTCGCGCGAGCCCGGCCTCCCGCGCCCTGGCGAGGATGAGTGCGGTGACGTTCGCGTTGTCGTTCACGGGGCTCGTGTTCGGCATGCACGCCACGGCCGTGAATCCGCCAGCCACGGCGGCAGCCGTACCCGTCGCCACCGTCTCCTTGTGCTCCTGTCCGGGCTCTCGCAGATGCACGTGCATGTCGATGAATCCCGGGCAGACGACCAGGTCGGGCCGGAGCTCGACGACGGCGGCACCGTCGACCGGCACATCGCGGCCGACGCCGGCGATCCGGCCATCATCGACGAGTACGTCGTACATGCCGTCGATCCCGTTCACCGGGTCCACGACGCGTGCACCCTTAAGCAGCCGCTTCATGCTCCGCTCCACCCGCCAACAGATACAGAACCGCCATGCGCACGGCGACCCCATTGGCCACCTGGTCCAGGATGACGGAGTACGGCCCATCCGCGACCTCGGACGCAATCTCAACGCCCCGGTTCATCGGTCCCGGGTGCATGATCATCACGTCCGGCTTCGCCAGACGCAGGCGCCCCTCCGTCATACCGAAGACGTTGAAGTACTCCCGCAGCGACGGGAAATAGGCGCCTTCCATGCGCTCGAGTTGAATGCGCAGCAGCATGATCACATCGGCATCCCGAATGGCCTCGTCGAGATCGCTCGTCGCGCGCACGCCGAATCGGCACACCTCGGCGGGCATCAGCGTCGGTGGTCCGCACACCCACACGTCGGCGCCCATCTTCGTCAGCAGGTGGATGTTCGACCGGAGCACGCGGCTGTGCAGCAGATCACCGACGATGGCCACCTTCAGATCCCCCAACCGCTTCTTGCGCTCCCGAATCGTGAAGGCGTCCAGCAGCGCCTGAGTAGGATGCTCGTGCATGCCGTCGCCGGCATTGATGATGGCCGACCGGCAGATGCGCGAGAGCAGGTGGCACGCACCGGAAGACGCGTGTCGCAGCACGATCATGTCGGGCGACATCGCCTCGAGGTTCCTGGCCGTGTCCACCAGCGTCTCGCCCTTGACCACGCTGGAGCTCCCGACGGCGATGTTCAGCGTGTCCGCACTGAGACGCTTTTCCGCAATCTCGAACGACGTGCGCGTCCGCGTGCTGGGCTCGAAGAAGAGATTGACCACGGTCCGGCCGCGCAGCGCGGGTACCTTCTTGATCGCGCGCGCCCCGACCTCCTTCATCGCCTCGGCGGTCTGGAGCACGAGCGCGATCTCCTGCGCCGACAGATCCGCAATGCCCAGCAGGTCCTTGCGCCGGAGCGCGGTGACCGCCGTCGTCTCGTCGACTCGGCTCACGGCCCTCATGCGGCACCTCCCCGCGCAGGCTCCAGCACCACCTCGTCCACTTCGTCGATCTCCTGCACGCGCACCTGCACACTCTCGTCCAGGGACGTCGGCAGACTCTTGCCGACGTAGTCGGCCTTGATCGGCAGCTCCCGATGACCGCGATCGACGAGCACGACGAGCTGAATGGCCCTGGGCCGCCCGAAGTCGATCAGGGCGTCGAGCGCCGCCCGGGTCGTCCGGCCCGTATACAGCACATCGTCCACGAGCAGAATCTTGCGATCGTCGATTGAGAAGGGAATCTCGGTGCGACGGACCAGGGGCTGCGGCCCCACGGGGTTCCGCATCAGGTCGTCACGGTAGAGCGTGATGTCGAGGGCACCGGTCGGTACTTCGTCCCCGGTGATCTCGCGCAGCGTCCGCGCAAGCCGCCTCGCAATCGGAACGCCCCGCGTGCGGACGCCGACGAGCGCCAGATCCTCAACACCTTTGTTGCGTTCGACGATTTCGTGCGCGATGCGGGTGAGGGTGCGGCCGATACGGTCCGCATCCATGACGACAGGCATGAGCACCTCTTCGCGGCCTCGCCGGACCGCAGTTAAAGAGTCACTGGAGTATATCACTGTATACTCACACCAATGCCCGTCGACATCGAGGCACGGGTCATTCGGAACACGCGCCTCTCCAGCGACTACCACGTCATCGCCCTTGCCGCTCCAGAGATTGCCGCTGCTGCCGCCCCTGGCCAATTCGTGATGATCAAGCCCGGACGAACCACCGATCCGCTCTTGCGCCGTCCGTTCTCGGTGTTCGAGGTGCTGCGGCCGCACGGGCGCGTGGAAGGGTTGACGCTCCTGAGCAAGCGGATAGGCGTGACGACCCGGATGCTGTTCGATGCGAGGGAAGGCGACCTCGTGTCGTGCCTGGGCCCGCTTGGCCACCCTTTCTCGTCGGTCGAGCCTCCCCGGGAAGCGTGGATTGTCGCGGGCGGCGTGGGGCTCGCGCCCTTCGCCATGCTGAGCGGCGCATTGCTGGAGCTGGGCACGCCTACTACGCTGTTCTACGGCGCGCGCACGGCCGATGAGCTGTTCTATCTCGACTCGTTCCGGTCGCGCGGCGTACGGCTGGTGCTGACGACCGAGGACGGCAGCACCGGCCTCCGCGGCCGCGTGACCGCGGCGCTCGAACAGGCGCTGTCGCGCGCCGCCGCAATCGAGATGATGGTCTACGCCTGCGGTCCGGAGCCCATGCTGGAGGCCGTGTCCCAGCTGACCAGACGCTTCGGCAGGTCGTCGCAGGTGTCGGTCGAGCGTGTGATGGGTTGCGGCATGGGCGGCTGCTACAGTTGCGTGATTCCGGTCCGCGACCGTACGGGCGCTGAACGACACTACGTGCGCTCGTGCCTCAGTGGCCCCGTGTTCGATGGGTCGGACCTCGTGTGGGAGGCCTGACGGCTGCCCGAATACCGCGGAGTGACGATGGATTTGTCCGTCCGAATCGGAACGCTGCAGCTGTCGAATCCGCTGCTCGCGGCCAGCGGGTGCTTCGGGTACGGCGTGGAGTACGCCGACGCGGTGGACCTGGCCATGCTCGGTGGCGTGATCTCCAAGGGGCTGTTCCTCGAGCCCCGCGAAGGCCACCCGCCCGAGCGCATCGTCGAGACCCCCTCCGGGATGCTGAACGCAATCGGCCTCCAGGGTATCGGCGTGCGCCGGTACGTCCTGGAGAAGCTCCCGGAGCTTCGGCGGCGGCGCGCGACGAACATCGTGAACATCTGCGGCAGCACGCTCGGCGAGTACGTGGAGATCGCACGCGTGCTCTCCGACGCAGAGGGCGTACACGCGCTCGAGTTGAACATCTCGTGCCCCAATATCAAGGAGGGCGGCATCACGTTCGGCTGCAGCTTCCACGGCACGTTCGACGTGGTCAGCGCGGTCAAGAAGGTCACGCATCTGCCCGTCATTCCAAAGCTCACACCCAATGTCACCGACGTGGCGGCGATTGCCAGAGCGGCGGAGGAGGCCGGCGCCGATGCCGTGTCGCTGGTGAATACCTTCCTCGCGATGGCGATCGACATCGACACGAGGCGCCCGAAACTCTCGAACATCGTGGGCGGGCTGAGTGGTCCGGCCATCAGGCCGATTGCCGTGCGGATGGTCTACGAGTGCCAGCGCGCCGTGCGCATTCCCGTCATCGGGATGGGAGGCATTGCCAGCGCCCGTGACGTCCTCGAGTTCATCATTGCCGGGGCTACTGCCGTCCAGGTTGGCACCGCCAACTTCGTCGATCCCTTCATCTGGTCCAAGCTGCTGGACGGCGTGCGCGAGTACCTGCGCAGCCATCGGATCGATCGGATCGCCGATCTGGTGGGGTCCATTGACACGACCTCGCGGGAGAGAGAGTGGATAAGCTCGTAGTGGCGCTCGACGTGGACACGAGCGCGCGGGCACTGCAGATCGCGGAGGACCTGCGCGGGACGGCCGGCGGCTTCAAGATTGGCAGCCGGCTGTTCACGCTCGAAGGCCCACAGCTCGTCCGGGCGCTCGTGGACGGCGGCGCACGCGTCTTTCTGGATCTCAAGTTCCACGACATCCCGAACACGGTGGCACAGGCCGTCGAGGCGGCCGTGCTGACCGGGGCCTGGATGATCAACGTACATGCCTCCGGGGGCCTTGCGATGATGAAGGCGGCCGCGCGGGCCGCCGCCGGGGCCGCCGTCCGCACGAACCGACCTGCGCCCATCCTGCTCGGAGTCACCGTGCTCACGAGCATGGATGACGGCGCGTTGCTCGAGATCGGCGTGCGCCAGCCGCTGCTGGAACAGGTGCTGACGCTCGCGCGGCTCGCCCGCGAGGCGGGATTGGAGGGGGTCGTGGCGTCGTCGCGGGAGACCGCGGCCATCCGCGGCGCGTGCGGGCCCGATTTCACGATTGTGACGCCAGGAATTCGAGGAGCCTCGGCCGGAGTCGCTCGAGACGATCAGGTACGCACGATGGGGCCGGCAGCTGCCGTGCGCGCGGGCGCCAGCTACATCGTCGTCGGACGCCCGATCATCGACGCACGGAGCCCGCGCGCCGCAGCCGAGGCCATCGTCGACGAGTTACGGACCGCGTTGTAGGCGCCTCGGTCGGTCCGGACGCCGCCCGGCCGCCCCGCATCATCGCACGGGGGAAGCCGGGAGCGCTCCAGACCGACTCGACATTCACGTCACTTGGCTGTGATGATGAAGTTGCCGCGCCTGTTGCGTGACCAACAGGCTTCGTTCTCTTCGGTGCACACGGGCTCCTCCTCGCCCTTGCTCACCACATCCATGCGGCCCACACCGATGCCAAGCCCGATCAGGTAGTCCCTGACCGCGTTGGCCCGGCGCTCGCCAAGACCCAGATTGTACTCGTTGGTTCCACGCGAATCCGCGTGTCCTTCGATGGTGATCCGAGTCGACGTCCATCGCCGCAGCCAATCTGCATTCTTCTGCAAGGTCGAACGCTGATCCTCGCGGATGACGAACTGATCGAAGTCGAAGAAGACCTGTGCAAGCGGCCTCTCCGCATTGAGCTCTGCGAGCGTCTTGCGAGCGAAGATCTCGTCCTCCGTCAGCGGTGCCGGCGGGGGCGGCGGAGGAGGAGCGGGAGGTGGCGATGGCGGTGGCGGTGGCGGTGGCGGCGCAGCAGCAGCCTGTGGAGGCTCTGGCGGTTGTGGTGGTGGGGGGGGCACACGCCTCGCGCAGCTCGTTACTGTCATCACGACCAGTAGGAACAGCGCGATCAACCACACGCAGCGGCGCAAATTCATCGGCTATGTCTCCTGCGTTGTTGGCTTACGGTTGTTGAACCGCTCCAGCTAGGGAAGCGCCGTCGAGCTTAGCGTCCGGATCGGTGACTGTCAACGAAGACAGGACATCTGACGACGCTTTTCGTGAACGGCAAGGCTTACCAGAGGTCTTATCGGTCGTTTCCCGTGTGCAGCACAGCGGGTACGGGGGCTGTCAGACGACGTGAAGGCGGAGGCCCCTGTTGAGGCTACCCATCCGGTAGCCGCGCGGATCGATGATGACGTGGTCGTATCCGACGTCGCGGAG
The DNA here is from genome assembly GCA_964505975.1 of uncultured Bifidobacteriaceae bacterium. Taxonomy (GTDB): domain Bacteria; phylum Acidobacteriota; class Vicinamibacteria; order Vicinamibacterales; family UBA2999; genus Gp6-AA40. Next base: position 22,428 of record CAZDLW010000006.1, read on the forward strand.
CGCGCGGTCGATACGCGCACGGATCTCCCCGAGCAACGCGAGTGGCAGCTCCTCGCGGCCGATTTCCACCCGGGCCAGGGATTGGGGGGCGTCGCCGCCGGGAGCCAGGTCGTAGTGCCGGACGCGGCACACTCGAAAGCCTGCATCGCGCAGAACACGCTCGGCCCGTTCGATCATCCGCAGCTTCTCGGAGGTCACAGCCGAGTGGTAAGGGATTCGCGATGACAGGCAGGCAGATGCCGGTTCATCCCAGGTGGGTAGCTGTACGCGTCGCGACAATTCGCGGATCTCCGATTTCACCAGGTCCACTTCGTCGAGCGGGCTTCGGATGCCGAGCTCGCGGGCGGCCTGCCGTCCCGGGCGATAGTCACCCCGATCGTCGGCGTTGTTGCCGTCGACCACGACGCCAAACCCGCGCGTCCGTGCGAGCCGGGTCAGTGCGCCGTACAGCTCCTGTTTGCAGTAGTAGCAGCGGTTGACCGGGTTCTCGCGGTATTCGGTCCGATCCAGTTCGTGCGTGGAGAGAATCTCGTGGCGGAATCCGAACTCGACGGCAACGGCTCTGGCGAGCTGACGATGACGGTCGGGAAAGCTGGGACTGTCAGCGGTGATACACAGGGCCGCGTTCCCAAGGACATGGGTGGCGGCCCACGCCAAGTACGCACTGTCCACCCCGCCACTGAAAGCAACGACGAGCGAATCGACGCCCGACAGCCACTCGAACAGACGGCGCTCTTTGCCTTCCACCGGGAGTGCCAACCGATCGTCCCGGGCGGCCAGGGTAAGGCCGGTGACGTCCGGCGCGCACACCGACGCGCGCGGCCTCACTCGTCGTACTCCTCCTCGTCCTCCTCGTCCTCCTCGTCTTCGTCGTCTTCGTCGCCCTCGTCCTCGTCCTCATCTTCGTCGAGGTCATCGAGATCGTCTTCGTCTTCGTCGGCGACATCGACTTCGTCGGCACCTACCAGGACGAGGTTCTTGCCACACTCCGGACAGCTCAGACTATCGCCTTCCTCGAAGTCCTCGGTGTCAATCTCGTCGTAATCACACTCTGGGCAGGTGGCCATACGGGCTCCATGCAGCGGATCGGCCGCGCTCGAAGAAACGCCGGAAAGACCACGCCTTCAACAGGATCGGGCCATTCCGACGAAGGTTGGGATTATATCGAGATCGAAACGCTTTGAGCAACGAACGACTCTAACGTGGCTCCACAGCCATCCCGATACATCGATAATGACCACCCCGCCGGTGGCAATCAAGACCGTGCTCGTTGCCGACGCCACGGCCTTCGTTTGCGACCGGTTCCGGAAGGCCCTCGAAGAGGCCGGTCACCGGACCATCACCGCAGCCACCGGGAACGAACTCCTGGCCCGCCTGTCCGAGTATCCGGGGGTAGACCTGATTGTCCTGGACCTGCGGCTGCCCTCCGGGCACGGGGTACGCCTGCTTCGTGCTGTCCAGAAAATCGCGCCGCGGCCACCGCTGCTCGTGTTCAGCGGCACTATCGCGAACGCAGCCGAAGTTCGCGAACTGGCGGCGCTCGGTGTGGCAGGCTACATCAACGAGTACACAACGGCCCACCATATCATGCCGTCGCTAGCGCCCCATCTGTTCCCCGAACACCATACTCGGAGATCCGGGCCACGCGTTCTGCTCGGTATTCCGGTGGCGTACCGGTTTGGAAACACCGTAGCGGCCGCGTTGTCGCTGAACATCAGCCAGGGCGGCGTCTCCGTTCGAACCACGAATCCCCTCGAGCTCGGCACGACCGTGACTGTGCGATTTCGGCTGCCTTCGGGACGCGAGATCGAGGCTGCCGCACGCGTCGCCTCGGTCGATCGTCGCGGAGGAATGGGTCTCCGATTCACGTCGATCACGCCGGCCGATCGATCGGCGGTGGGCGAGTTCGTCCAGACGCACTTCTTTTCGAATCGAAAAGCCTGACCAGTCACGGGACTCCGCCTCTTGTCCTTCGACTGTAACTCGAGGACAACCCCGAGCGGCCTTCATGCGGTCGAATGCACTGCGTACCAGACTCTCATGTCCCCGCATGGCGGGTCCACGGAACTCGCGCCGGAAACAATCGGTCCTCGACGGCGCTGCAGGGGCGTGCAAGAGTGATGCGCGGCTACCGCGTGCGAAGAAGCCGCAACGCGTTCGCCACGACGACGACCGACGCCCCCGTGTCCGCGAGGACGGCCATCCACAGCGTGGCCACACCGGTCACGGCCAGCACGAGAAAGGCCGCCTTCAAGATCAGTGACACGGCGACGTTGGTCTTGATATTCCGCAACGTTGCACGCGCGAGGCGCAGTGCGTACGGGATCTTCAGCAACTCATCGGACATGAGCGCCACATCCGCCGTCTCCAGCGCAGCATCCGAGCCAGCGGCACCCATGGCGATGCCGACATCGGCAACCGCAAGCGCCGGTGCGTCGTTCACCCCGTCGCCGACCATGAGTACGGCACCATCGGTCCCGCGCATCGACTGAATCAGACCGTGCTTCTGCTCCGGCAGCAGTCCCGCATGATGCTCGTCCAGACCGAGCGTAGCCGCAACGGCCCTGGCGGTGTCCGGGTGATCGCCGGTCAGCATCACAACGCGGCGGACGCCGTGGGAGCGCAGCAGTTCGACAGTGTCACGTGCGGTATCCCTGGCGCGATCGGCCACGGCGATCGCACCAATGAGCACGCCATCGAGCGCGACGTACGTCAGCGACTTGCCCTCCCGCCGGAAGTGGGTGAACCTGTCCAGCTCGTGCGGCTGTGCGAGGCCGCGCATGACGAACAGGCGTTCGTTGCCCACGATCACTTCACGGGACTCGGCAGCGTTGAGGAGTCCAGCGGCCGCATGACGCCCCGATGCCGCTCGGCCCCCCTCCACCTCCCGTCTGGCGCTTTCCGTTACCAGAATCCGGCCTTCCGCGCCGAGACCGGGTAACGCGCGGAAGGCCACGACAGCGGAAGGTTCGAGCTGCAGCCGGCGGGCGTGTTCGGCTACCGCCCGTCCGATGGGATGCTCCGAACGCGACTCGACCGCAGCGGCCACACTCAGCACGTCGTTCACGCTCGCTGACGTGGTCGGCATGATGTCGGTGACCGCGAGCGTGCCGTGAGTCAGCGTTCCCGTCTTGTCGAAGGCGACGACCGACACGTCTGCGAGCCGTTCCAGGTGCGCCCCGCCCTTGACCAGCACGCCGTTGCGGGCGGCGGCGGAGAGCGCCGCCACGATTGACACGGGTGTGGAGATCACCAGGGCGCACGGGCATGCGACGACGAGCAGCACGAGCGCGCGGTACACCCACGTCGAGGGGTCGGCGTCGATCACAAGTGGCGGGAGCAGCGCCACCATGGTTGCCAGCACGACGACGATGGGCGTGTATATACGCGCAAACCGATCCACGAACGACTGGATCGGAGCGCGTCGCGACTGCGCATCTTCGACGAGATGGATGATGCGTCCCAGCCGAGTGTCCCGCCCCACGCGGGTCACGAGGACCTCGAGCGCACCGTGACCGTTGATGGTCCCCGCGAGTACCTCGTCGCCGGGCTCTTTGTCCACCGGCAGTGACTCGCCGGTGATCGGCGCCTCGTTCACGTCACTGCGCCCGGCCTGCACGCAGCCGTCTATCGGGACCTTGTCGCCCGGGCGCACGACCAGCATCTCGCCCGGGACGACCTCGTCGACGGGGACCCAGCGTTCAACGCCGTGACGCTTGACGAGCGCCTCACGCGGCGACAGGTCGATCAACGCGCGAATGGCCTGGCGTGCGCGCTCCAGCGTTCGGACCTCGAGCCACTGCGCCACCGAGAACAGAAAGACGACGCTGGCGCCCTCGAGCCATTCGCCCAGCACGAGCGCACCACAGACGGCGATGACCATCAGCACGTTGATGTCGACCGACCGCGTGCGAATCGCCGTGAGCGCCCGCCGAGCCGGATAGATCCCCCCGGCGACGGTGGCCGCCGCCAGGAGCCCTCTGGCCACCAGGTCGAGACCAGCGGCCGAGAACAGCAGGCTTGCGCCAATACCGGTGCCGGCGGCAACCGTCAACCACAAACGGGCACGCACATCGGACGCCGAGCTCCGTGGCTGCTCGTGCTCGAGCCATATCCGCATGCCGGTCTGACCGACGGCGTCCACCATGGTCGACGTGGTCAGCTTGGCGGCGTCGTACTTGACGTGAAGGCGCTGACCGATCACATCCGCCGACACGGCTTCGACGCCTGCGAGCGGCTTCAGGCGCCGTTCGAGGATGACCACCTCTTCCGTGCAATCCATGCCCTCGACCCGGAAGACGGCCTCCGCGTGGAGCTCGCAGGCGGCGCAGACGACTTCCTGTCGAGCCATCATCGATCGGCCTGACGGCCGCCCTCCTGGACGTGGTGCAGCCCCTGGCGAAAGAGGGCCAGTACGTGCCGGTCATCGAGCGCGTAGAAGATCATTCGGCCCTCTCGCCGCGTGCGGACAATGCGCGTATTCCGGAGGACGCGAAGCTGGTGCGAGACCGCCGACTCGGTCAGGCCGAGCGCCGCCGCCAGGTCACCGACGCACCGTTCCGATCGTGACAGGGCATCGAGAATGCGCACTCGGGTTGGATCTCCGAGCACCCGAAAGATCTCCGCGAGGCCCTCAACGGTGTGTGGATCGAGTAGTGACATTTGAACAAGTGCTCATATGTTAGCATCACCCCTTGCCGGGCTGCAGGGCATCGGCTACGATACTTTCGTCTCGAGTGCGACTAACTTGCGCGCACTCTACAGCTTACGAGCTACCGTCCCAGCACGACGCCTCACCGCGAGGACAGGTGTCCGGCGCAACTGGGGCACAGGCCGAATTCGCGGCACCGGCGTCAACGGCTCCGGCGGCCTCCGGTCAGGAGCCGTGCCCGGCCGGCCCCGACACGCTCGTCGCTGAGAACGGCTTCCGGGGCGGCATTCAGCGGACCGCAGTTCGGTTCGCAGGAGCATTCTGCGTTCGTGCGAGGGGCTGAGCCCCTTGGCTGGACCGCTATGCGGCCCGGAACGCGAATTTCGTACTCGTTTGTCGGTCCGCAGAGCGGTCCTCGCCGCGCGGAGCGCGGCAAAGAGATACTGGCAACCAGCCAAGGGGTCTGCTGGGATATCAAGGTCGGGAGCCCTTGGCTGGTTGGTAGCGGCTCTGGCCGAGAGGAGGTTACGTGTGATCGAGGTACAGCACCTCACGAAACGCTACGGACCCTTTACGGCCGTGGACGACGTGAGCTTCAAGGTCGAACGTGGTGAGATTCTGGGGTTCCTGGGCCCGAATGGCGCAGGAAAGACCACCACGATGCGTGTCCTCACCGGTTACATGCCTCCGACCGAGGGCAGGGTGAGGGTTGCGGAGTACGACGTCCTCGAGCATCCAATCGAAGCCAAGCGCCGCACAGGCTATCTGCCCGAGACTCCTCCGCTCTACCCCGAAATGACCGTCCGCGAGTACCTGACGTTCTGCGCCCGCATCAAGGGCGTGCCGACCGCCGAGCGCCGTTCCCGCGTGGCGGACATCATGGACCGGACGCGCGTCGCGGATGTTGCGGAACGTCACTGCAGCAAGCTGTCGAAGGGGTACCGGCAGCGGGTGGGCCTTGCCCAGGCCCTGCTCCACAACCCTGACGTGCTGATTCTCGACGAACCCACAGCGGGTCTGGATCCGAAGCAGATTATCGAGACTCGACAGCTCATCAAGGGGCTGGCCGGTGACCACACGGTGATCTTGAGCACACACATCCTGCCGGAGGTCAGTCAGACCTGCCAGCGCGTGGTGATCATCAACAAGGGCCGTGTCGTAGCCGTGGATTCGCCGGAGAACCTCACGGCCCGTCTGCGGGGCTCGGAAGCGCTGTACCTGCAGGTAGACGCACTGGGCGCAGACGCGCAGCCAACCTTGGAGACCCTGTCTGGAGTGACGCGCGTGGCGCTCTCGGACAGGCGGGACGGAGTAAGCGGTTACGAGATTCAGAGCGAGAGCGGTCGCGACGTGCGCCGGGAGCTGGCGGCCGCCGTGGTGGCACGTGGCTGGGGACTGCTGGAGCTTCGCCCCCTCCGGATGAGTCTGGAGGAAATCTTCCTGCACCTCACGACCGAGGAGACGCCGGCACAGCCGGTTGTTGCGCCCGACACGCTCGCCGATCCGATGGAGGTCCCACGATGAACAACATCGTCGCGATCGCGCACAAGGAGCTCAAATCCTACTTCGCGTCGCCGGTCGCCTATATCGTGATCGGCTTGTTCACGCTCGTCTTTGGATTCTTCTTCTACACGTTGCTCGCGTTTTTCGAGCGCCAGAGCATGCAGATGATGGGTTTCGGCGGCGCACCGGCCATGAACATCAACGAGCAGCTCATCCGACCCGTGTTCCTGAACGCCATGGTGGTCTTCTTGTTCGTGCTTCCGATGGTCACGATGCGCACGTATGCCGAAGAGAAGCGCTCGGGCACGATCGAGCTGCTGCTGACGGCGCCGCTCACGGATTTTCAGATCATCATGGGGAAGTTTCTCGGTGCGATGGGTCTGTACGCGGCGATGCTCGCGGTCACCGTGGTGCACGTCGGGCTGCTGTTCGCGTTCGGAAATCCGGAACTCGTCCCGATTCTGACCACGTATCTGGGCTTGCTGCTGATGGGGGGCTGTTTCGTCGCAGTCGGACTGCTCATCTCGAGTCTCACCCGGAACCAGATCGTCGCCGGCATGATCACGTTCGTGGTGTTCCTGATGCTCTGGATCATCAACTGGATGGCGTCGTTCACAGGACCGACCACTCAGCAGGTCTTGAACTACCTTTCAATCACGGACCACCTCGACGACTTCACGCGCGGAATCCTAGACACGAAGCACATCGTGTATTACGTGAGCTTCATCGCATTCGGACTGTTTCTCACGGCGCGCTCGGTGGACACGGAGCGCTGGAAAGGGTGAACCGTGCGCGGCAGCGGCCGCGCCTGGCGAACGGCGAATGGTGCGATGGTGAATCGAATTCTTGGAGTTCTGAGCTACGTCGGGATGGCACTCGTCTTCGGAGCGCTGGCCATCCGCATCCTGAGGCCGGAGTGGGATCAGTACGCCATCTATGCGGCCTGGACCGGTCTTGGCCTGATCATTCTCTACACGCTCGGCCAGTGGCGTGAGATCGTCGACTACTTCAGGCGGCGCAACGCCCGGTACGGGGCAATCGCCGGAGCCAGTGTGCTGGTGGTGCTCGGCATCCTGATCGCCGTGAACTATCTGTCCACGCGGCACAACAAGCGGTGGGACCTCACGGAGAACAGGCAGTACAGCCTCTCCGATCAAACGGTGAGGCTGCTGCGTGACGTGGACTCGCCGGTGCGGTTTCTCGTCTTCGAGCGGGCGGGAAACTTCGACCGGTACCGTACACGGCTCACGGAGTACGAATACCACTCGAATCTGGTCAGCGTCGAGTACATCGATGCCGATCAGCGTCCCGTCCAGGCGCGGGAGTACGACGTCGACACGTACGGCACGGTCATCGTCGAGTACATGGGTCGGCGGGAGCGCGTCACGTCCGAAGAGGAGCAGGATCTGACGAACGCCCTGATCAAGGTGCTCGATCCACACGAGCGGATCGTGTACTTCCTGGCCGGGCACGGGGAGCGGGATCCTGGCAACACGGATCGCACCGGGTACAGCGGAATCGCAGAATCACTGCGCCGCGACAACTACCTGTTCGAGACCCTCGTCCTCGCACAGACGAACGAGATCCCGGAGGACGCCTCGGTCGTCGTCGTCGCAGGCCCCCGCACGGACCTGCTGGAACAGGAAGTCGAGCTGCTTCGCGAATATCTCGACGAGGGGGGCAAGCTGCTGGTGCTACTCGATCCTCCGGACAATCTGAACCAACCGACGCGGTTTCCGAACCTCACGGGGTTACTCGGTGAATGGGGGATTGACGCGACCGAATCCGTGGTGGTCGATTTGAGTGGCCGCACGACGGTTGCCACGGTCCCGGTGGCGGCACCTCCATATCCCACGCATCCAATCACCGACCGGTTCGGACTGATCACCATGTTTCCGGTCGTCCGGGCCATCGTACCGGCGGAGAATGCCCCACCGGACCGCACGGCCCGTCCGGTCGTCGAAACGGCTCCTCGCAGCTGGGCGGAAACAACGTTGACGACGCTCGAGGATCCGGAGTCACTGGCGCCCGAACCGGAACTGGGAGACATTCCCGGCCCCGTTTCAGTGGCGGTAGCCGTGAGCGCGCCGGTGGCCCCGCGGGACCCGGCCGAGGACCGTCCGGAGGGCGAGCAGGACCCGGATACGGAACCACAGCCGACACCGGAGGCGCGGATGGTCGCGGTGGGCGATTCCGACTTTGCCACGAACGCATACCTGGGGATCGAAGGCAACCGCGACCTCTTCATGAACATGGTGAGCTGGCTGGCCCAGCAGGAGGGCCTGATCTCGATTCGCCCGCGCGACGCCTCGGATCGCCGCATCACGCTCACAGCGACCCAGACCACCAGCATCTTCTGGTTGTCGATCGTGGTGCTCCCCGCCGCCGTGCTGAGCGCCGGCGTCTATGCCTGGTGGAGGAGGCGATAACGTATGCGCGGCCTGACATCCACACTTCTTCTCGCAGCCGTGCTCACCGGGCTCGGCGCGTACATCTATTTCGTCGATCGGCACCGGCCGGCGACCGAGCCGAGCGAGCAGATCTTTCCTGCTGTGTCCGCCGACGACATCGAGGAAGTCGAAATCCGCGCATCCGACGGGGAGCTCGTCCGCGCCCGTCGGAGCGGCGACGCGTGGACGCTCGTCGAACCAGAGCAGGTGGACGCTGACAGCAGCGAGCTGTCCTCCATTACCAGCTCGCTCGCGTCATTGGACATCAGACGGGTCGTCGACGAGGACGCGACGGATCTGAGCCAGTACGGCCTCGAGCCGGGGCGCATCGACATCGGCTTCCGCACCAGGGGCGCGGAGGACTTCCGTCGAATCCTGATCGGGGAACGCTCACCGGCCGGTGGCGATGTGTACGCACGGCTGCCGGATGAGAACCGGGTGTTCCTCGTTGCCTCCTACCTCGATTCCACCTTCGACAAGGACGCTTTCGCGCTGCGCGACAAGCGCATCCTGAGGGTCGCCCGCGACAAGGCGGACGGACTGGAGCTGACGGCGGGGACCACGACGCTGCTGTTCGGCAAGGATGGCTCGGAATGGCGGTTGCTCAAGCCCTTCGCCGCCCGTGCCGATTACAGCACCGTCGAGGCCGCGCTCCAACGGCTCGCGTCGGCTCAGATGCACAGCATCGTGGCCTCCGAGGCTGACGACCTTCGGAAGTACGGGTTGGACAGGCCGGTCGCGACCATGACGGTGCTCGTCGAGGGCACACGGGCGACAATCGCGCTCGGCAGTACTGACAACGCGCTCGTGTTCGCCAGGGACGAATCGCGCCCGATGATCTTCACCGTCGCACCGACCTTGCAGACGGACGTCATCAAGAGCGTCTCCGATTATCGGCGGAAGGACCTGTTCGACGCGCGCTCGTTCACGACGACGCACGTGGCCCTGAGGCATTCCGGGGAGCAGACCATGCTGGAGAAGGCCACGGCCGACGAAGACACGAGCGTCTGGCACGATGCGAATGGCGCCGAGGTCGCGGGCGAGAAGGTGGAGAGTCTGCTGTCTTCGCTCTCGTTCCTCCGGGCGCAATCGTTCGATTCGAACATCCACCCGTCGCTGAAGACACCGGAACTCGAAATGGAGCTGCGCTTCGGAGACGACAAGAGCGAAACGGTCGCATTCGCGCGCGCCGGAGACGAAGTGCTCGCACGAAGAGTCGATGAGCCCGGCATGGCACGTCTCGAGAGGTCGGCGTACGACGAGATCCTCGAGGCCGTGGATGCGCTGAAGGCTCCCGACGTTCAACAGTGATCTCGTGAGGAATTCCCCGCCGGGATGGCGTCTGGCGATCGGGCTGTGCCTGCTGTACCTTGTCCCGATCGCCGGCCACGACTTGCCGGCGTCGCCATCCAGCCTGCAGGACCTCCAGGCCGCTGTCCTCCAGCGACTGCATCATGACATCCACGCCACGATCGTACGTCCGGGAGTTCGCCGCGGCGTCTGGGGCATCGTTGTTCACTCACTCGACAGGGACGAGCGGCTCTTCGAACTGAATCCGGGCACGTTGCTGGTGCCGGCATCGGCCGCGAAGCTCGTCAGCGTCGCGTCGGCGGCTGAGGCCGTCGGCTGGGACTACCGATTCCACACGGAAGTGCGTGCCGCGGGATCCATCGAGGATGGCACCCTGCTCGGGGACCTGATCGTCGTAGGATCCGGAGACCCCTCCATCGGCGGCCGAGGCGGTGACGACCTCGCGAACTGGGTAGGTGCGCTCAGGGCAGTTGGCGTTCACAGGATACAGGGGCGGGTGATCGGCGACGACGATGCGATCGAGGAACCGCGGCCTGCCCTCGCCTGGGCCTGGGACGACATCGGATACGCGACGGGCGCCATCTATGGCGCCTTGAACGTCCTCGAGAACCGGATGACGGTCACCGTCATCTCAGGCCTCACCGAGGGTGGCCCCACGACGCTCCGAACCGATCCGTTCGGTGCCCACCGAGCCCTGGCAAACAGGACCGTCACCGGACCGCGGGGCTCGCAACCTTTCGCGTGGCCGGAGCAGCGCCCGGGTGAGCCGTTCCTGACGATTGCCGGATCCGTGCCTGCCGGATCCCGCTCGATCACACTGACCGTATCCGCCGGCAATCCAACGCTCTGGTTCGCCAACGTGCTCAGGGAGGTTCTGGTCAGTGGGGGAGTCGACGTTACGGGCGGCGCGTACGACATCGATGACGTGGTTCCGCGACCGGATACGGCCTCGTCCGATCTCCTGTTCACCTACACGTCTCCTCCGCTACGTGACCTCGTGCGGCCCCTGCTGAAAGACAGCCTCAATTTGTACGGCGAGGCCGTCATGCGCCTGAACGCCACCCCGGGTACGTTTCCCACCAACGATGCGGCACTCGAGGGACTCCGGAAGCGACTCGCCGACTGGGGCATCCCAGCCGACCACCAGCAGTTGATCGATGGGTCTGGACTGTCTCGCCGCAATACGATCGCAGCGGAAGCGCTGCTGACCGTGCTCCGCCGCATGCACGATCAGACCGATACGTCCCCGTTCATGGCAGCACTGCCGATCGCCGCCATGGACGGGTCGCTCGCCGGACGGATGAGAGGAACGCCCGGTGCGGGAAATATCAGGGCCAAGACCGGGACCATGACGAACGTGCGATCGCTTGCCGGCTACGTGACGACACGTGACCGCGAGCGTCTGGCCTTCGTCATCATGCTCAACAACTTCGAAGGCAACGGGGCGGCCGCAAACGACGCCATCGATGCACTTGCCGTTCGCCTCGCGACGTTCACGCGCGCTCGATAGCGCCGCGAACATCACAGCATGACCACGAAGCGCGTGCGTCGGTCTCGTCCTGACAGGACGTCAGTGCCGATGCTGGACCTCCAAGCCCAGTATGCCCCGATTCGCCGTGAGCTGATCGAGGCGGTGACGCGCGTCTGCGACAGCCAGCAGTTCATCCTCGGGCCGGAAGTGCACGCGTTCGAACATGACGTGGCCCTCAGAGTGGGGGCAAAGCAGGTCATCGGCGTTTCATCCGGCACGGATGCCCTTTTGATCTCACTCATGGCGCTGGGCATCGGCCGGGGAGACGAGGTGGTGACGCCGACGTACTCCTTCTTTGCAACGATCGGTGTCATCGTCCGCCTTGGCGCCACACCCGTACTCGTAGACATCGAACCGGACACGTACGGTATGGATCCCCAGGCCGTCGCCCGTGCGATCACCTCACGAACGCGAGCCATCGTCCCCGTGCACCTGTTCGGGATGATGGCCGACATGGATCCACTGCTCGCAATCGCACGGGAGGCAGGTGTGTCCGTCATCGAAGACGCCGCACAGGCTGTCGGCGCGGAGTATCGAGGGCGGTCCGCCGGCACGCTTGGGACGCTCGCCGCCTTCTCGTTCTTCCCCAGCAAGAACCTCGGCGCCTTCGGCGATGCCGGTCTCGTCACGACCAGCGACGACGACCTGGCGGCGCGTGTGCGCCTGCTGCGGGACCATGGTGCCCAACAGCAGTATTACCATCGCATGGTCGGTGGCAACTTCCGGATCGACGCCCTACAGGCCGCGGTTCTGCGCGTGAAGCTGAAGTATCTGTCCGGATGGATCGCCGCCCGTCAGCGGAACGCCGCGAGGTACCGACGGTTGTTCGAAGAGCTCGGCGTGGACGAACGGGTACAACTCCCGCGCGAATGTCCCGACCGCACGCATACGTACAACCAGTTCGTAATTCGCGTGGCGCGGCGCGACGAAGTCCGCGCGGCGCTGGCCGCCCATGGAATCGCCTCGGCCGTCTACTATCCCGTTCCATTCCACCTGCAGGAGTGTTTCGCGCCCCTTGGCCATCGCGCAGGAGAGTTCCCGCGCGCCGAGGCGGCGGCGCAGGAGAGCCTAGCCCTTCCGATCTATCCGGAACTGACGCTCGAGCAACAGCGGTCAGTCGTCGAAAACCTGGCGCGCGCGATCATGCCTGGGCGACGATCTCCTCGACGGTCTCCGACACGGCGGGCAACGTGAAGTAGAAGATCGAACCGCCGGACGGCGACCGCCTGTACCCGATCTGCCCGCGCAACGAGTCGATGATCCCATAGCTCACCGACAGTCCGAGTCCGGTGCCCTGACCGACCGACTTGGTCGTGAAGAACGGCTGAAACAGCTTGGCCTCGTGCTCCGGCGGTACACCAGGTCCCGTGTCTTCCGTTTCCAACACGACCTCCCCATCCTGGTCGTAGGTGCGGATCGTGATCCGTCCGGTACCACGTCCGGTTGCGAGAATGGCCTGTTCGGCGTTGATGACGAAGTTCAGGACCACCTGCTGGAGCTCGGTGGTCACGGCCATGACGTACTGCGTGGATTGATCGTCGATTGTCAGCCGGATGTCCTCCGATTCGAGCCGGCGCTGGCGCAGCTCAGCAATCGCCGTGACAACTTCGATGAGCTGAATCGGCGCCGCTTCGACCGCCTGCTGCCGCGCGAACAATGCGAGGTTTCGGATGATGCCGCACGCCCGCGCGCTTTCCTTCTGGATGAGACGCAGATCGGACTTGACGACTTCCGGAACGTCGGCCTGCATCTGCAGCAGCTCGGCGAAGCCAAGGATGGCCTGCAGGGGATTGTTGATTTCGTGCGCCACTCCTGACACCAGCTGGCCCACAGCGGCCAGACGCTCCTGCCTGATGACCTGCCCCTGCAGGGACTCGAGTTCCTGTCGGATGCGACGTTCCTGCGACATCTGCGCGTCGAGGGTGTCGCGCGTTGCGTTGAACTGCTGGAGCATGCGATCGAAGGCAGCCTGAAGCTCGGCGAACTCCCGTGACACCATCGGTTGGTGTGTCATTGGACCGAAGTCACCATTGGCAATGCGCTGCGCCGTCGCGTCGAGATGGTTGACGGAACCGCTCAGGCGCCGCGACAGCACCAGCGCCACGATGAGCCATCCGGCAATGCCGAGACCCAGAAGGGCGAAGCCGCGGATCCACAACGACATCGCGTTCGCGGTGGCCACCGACATGGGGATGCCTGTGCGAATCAGCCAAGGCACTTGCTCCACCACGGCCTCGCCATACATGCGGCGCACGCCATCGGGACCTTCCCATTCCCCCGGCGGACGTGCCGCGAGCGGCAGGCTGACGGACACGATTTCCCCGACGTAGCGTTCCGGGTCGTGCGATCGTGCCAGGATGCGGCCGTCCTCATCGAGAACCGCCACGACCGAGCCCGGCGATAACGGAAGGGCGGCGAAGGCGGTCTGAATGGTCTCGAGGCTCACCAGGAGTCCCAGTGCGCCGACAGCCCTGCCGGAGGCAGCGTGCACCGGATACGCCAGCAGGAGGTGCGTAGGCGCTCCGCGGACACTGCCCACCGGGACGAGCGCACGCCGATCGTGCTGCACGACCTGCCGGGCCCATGCGCTATCCGGCTCGACCGCATCGGGGCCATCGACCACCCGGGCGATGAGCGTTCCGTCGGATCGTGCGAGGAGGATGTCCACGACGTTGGAGCCGGTGGGAAGGGCGTTGCGCAATACCCTGGGGGCGACGACAGGATCCAGGCGCTGCACGGCCAGCACCATGGTCAACGCCGCTGCCTGCCGCTCGATGACCGTGAGGTCACGGTCGAGCCAGGCGGCTGCCACCAGGGCCATCACACGGCTCTCCTCTCGAAGCTCGGCCACGCTGTCCCGGTATGTCCCGACCGCCGACCAGAACGTTCCAACCATCACCGGGAACAGCAGCAGCAGAATGGCGATGAGAAGCTGGCGACGCAGCGGGAGGGCCGAGAACCTTGGCATCGTGGCGTCGAGGTCGAGGGAGCCTCGTTCCAGTTATCGGCGAAAAATCGGGTCCGCGATACCGACCTCCGCAAAGCCGGCGGCACGCAAGGCACAGCTGTCGCACCGGCCGCACGGTCGGCCATGATCGTCCGGATCGTAACAGCTGTGCGTCAGTCCGTAGTCCAGGCCGAGATCCAGACCCCGGCGGATGATCTCCGCCTTGGTGAGCGTCTGGAGGGGGGCGTGGATCCTGAACGACTCGCCCTGTACGCCCTTCGCCGTCGCCAACGACGCCAGCTGCTCGAAAGCCGAGATGAACTCGGGGCGGCAGTCCGGATAGCCGGAGTAGTCCAGTGCATTGACACCGATGAAGATGTCGTGCGCGCCGAGCACCTCGGCCCAGGCGAGGGCAAGCGACAGGAACACCGTGTTTCTCGCCGGGACATAGGTCGGCGGGATGTCGGCGGCATCTAGACGGCGGTCTTTGGGAACGGCCGCATCTGTCGTCAACGACGAACCACCGAACACCGAGAGATCGACATCCAGCACCACGTGCCGGACCACCTCGAGCCATCGCGCACTACGAGCGGCGGCCTCCACCTCGTGGTGGTGGCGCTGGCCGTATCGAACGGTCAGCGCGGACATGCGAAATCCGCTCTGTCGGGCAACTGCGGCAGCGGTAAACGAATCCAGACCGCCACTGAGGAGAACAACGGCGTCGGGCATGTTCGAGCTCGTCCGATCACACGCCGCGTGTGTGAGCGTCCCAGATGTACTTGTGCAGCTGCAGCTGCACACGAACGGGCAGCCTGTCGGCCAGTATCCATTCGGACAACCGACGAGCCTCGAGCGCGCCGTGAACAGGCGACAGGTGCACGGCAGCAACCCGGCGCGACAGGTCGTATCGCACAATCATGTCACGCGCGTACTCGTAATCGGTCCGACCCTTGACGACGAACTTCACTTCGTCGTGCGCACGTAGCCGATCGAGATTCTCCCACTCCATGCGCGCCGCTTCACCGCTTCCCGGACACTTGATGTCGAGGACGGTCACCACCTCGGCCGGAACACGCTCGGTGCTGCGATGTCCACCTGTTTCGAGCAGCACCGTCTTACCCCACGCCAGCAGACGGGCCATCAAGTCGTACACACCCTCCTGCAGCAGCGGCTCGCCCCCGGTCACCTCGACCAGCGGGCACTCGAACCGTACGACCTCCGACACGACCTCCTCGACAGCACGTCTGCGGCCTTCGTGGAACGCATACGACGTGTCACACCAGGAACAGCGGAGGTCGCACGCGGTCAGGCGCACGAACACACACGGTCTGCCCGCGTAGGTGGACTCGCCCTGCACCGAGTAGAAGATCTCGTTGACGGTAAGCATGTGGGATCACACCCGATTGTACGCGCAGCGCGAGTCTGTACGGGTTTGCCCGGCCTCACGCAGGCCGTACAATCGAGTCGGGCCATGATGGCAACGCTTCGCATCGGCACATCCGGCTGGAGCTATCCTTCGGGCAGCGGGACCTGGAACGGCCTCTTCTACCCGCCGATGCGCCAGAAGCGCACCGGCACGGCAACGTTCGATGAACTGCGGTTCTATTCCGAGCACTTCGACACCGTCGAAGTGAATACGACGTTCTATGGTCAGCCCAGACCTGAGGTCAGCCGCGGGTGGACCGCACGCACGCCGGACGGGTTCGAATTCTCACTGAAGCTCTATCAGAAGTTCACGCATCCCAAGATGTTCCGATCGGCAGCTCTCGCGCGTGCACCTGGGTCTGACGGGCCGCTGCTCGACCTCCTCGCCCAGGTGACGCAAGCGGACATCGACGAGTTCCGGTCGGGGATCGAGCCGCTCGCAGCAACCGGACGGCTCGGCGCGCTGCTCGCACAGTTTCCCCCGAGCTTCACGGATACTCCACGATCGCGCGACTATCTGGAACAGCTCCTGCGCGCGTTCGGCGACTACCCGATGGCCGTCGAGCTGCGGCACCGGAGCTGGAGTGACGCGATCGGGGACACGCTGTCGTTGCTCAACGGGTTCGGCGCGGCGTGGGTTCAGATCGACGAGCCCAAGTTCCGCTTTTCGGTCCGGCAGAACTTCCTGCCGAACATCACGGGCTTCTCCTACATGCGGCTGCACGGCCGGAACGTGGCACACTGGTGGCGGCACGACAAGGCCGAGGACCGCTACAACTACCTGTATTCAGCCGAGGAACTGCGCGAGCTCTCGGTGGTGGCCGGCGCGGCGAAGGCGCTCGTGAAGAAGTCGTATCTCTACACGAACAATCATTTCGCCGCCAAATCCGTCGTCAACGCGGTCATGCTGAAGGCCCACCTCGGACAACCGATCGCAGGCGTGTACCCACCTGCTCTGGTCGAACGCTATCCCGAGCTCGGCGGCCTCGTGACTATCTCCTCGCCGGCGTTTCGCCTTTCACCGTCACCCTCCTGATGATGTCGTTCAGCTCCAGTTTCTGCACGACGTCCATTCCGGAGGTAATCTGGCCGATGATCGTGTAGTTACCCTCGAGGTGTGCGTACCGCGCAGCGGGCGCCAGGGCGATGTACATCTGGCTGTCCGCCTGGCGTGGATCGCCGCCATGCGCGAGCGCCACCGCGCCGAGCCGGTGCGTGCGCTTGATCTCCGCCACGCCGACTGCCCGGCCACTCCCGCCCGTGCCCCAGCGATCGCGCTTCGTCATGTCACGCGTGACGGGATCGCCGAACTGCACCACGAAGCCCGTCTCGGCCCGATGCACGCGCAGGCCGTTGTAGAAGTTGCGGCGCACGAGCGTCAGGATGTGTTCCACTGATCGCGGTGCCTCGGTCGGAAAGGTCTCCATCTCGAAGGTGCCCTTGACGGTCTCGAACACAATCACCGGGTTGGATCCAGACGGCTGCGGTGCCACGCCACCTCGCCCCTGAGCGCCGGCCTGACCGGCACCCGACGGGCCAGCAGCCACCAGCAGCAATATCGCGGCCCCGCATCCTGCGACCATGCGCGTCATGTGCCCTCCCTGTCAGACTCCAATTCTTCGACAACTCCGGGCGATCACGCAATCCCCGCAGCGCGGCCGGATGGGCCGGCACACGTTCTGCCCCCACGTGACCAGGTACAGGTTGATGGAGGTCCACCATCGTCGAGCGACGGCGGCGTACAGCGCCCGTTCGGTATCCTCCGGCAATCGCGTTTGCACCCAGCCCAGCCGGTTCGAGATCCTGTGGACGTGCGTGTCCACGCAGATGTTGTCCAGGCTCTTGAATCCGAGGATGAGGACCAGGTTCGCCGTTTTTCGACCCACACCCGGCAGCTCCAGCAGGCCCTCCATGGTGGAAGGCACACGACACCCGACACGCGAGACCAGCATGGCGCAGCACGCCTTCACGTGCCGGGCCTTCGTCCTGTAGAAGCTCACTGGATAAATCAGTCGTTCGATCTCTCGGACCGAGAGTCGCGCCATCGCAGCGGGTGTCCGTGCCCGCCGGAAGAGCCGCGTCGAAGCGGCGTGTGTGGTCGCATCCTGGGTACGAGCCGAGAGCAGCGTGGCGATCAGGATCTGAAACGGATCCTCGGCTT
The DNA here is from genome assembly GCA_964505975.1 of uncultured Bifidobacteriaceae bacterium. Taxonomy (GTDB): domain Bacteria; phylum Acidobacteriota; class Vicinamibacteria; order Vicinamibacterales; family UBA2999; genus Gp6-AA40. The sequence continues at coordinate 40,407 of CAZDLW010000006.1, forward strand.
GCTCGTTGGAGATCTTCTCGACCGCCGGCATCTCCAGGCCGTCGATCGCACGCGCCAGCGCACGCATCACTGTTTCAACGGTCCTCGGATCGGGCTTCGTCACGTGTGGCACGCGACGACCGGCTCGCACAGGCATCTACACCACCGGCGTCAACGGCGGGTCACCGGTCAGGACTGCAATCGCATTGCGGGCCGCCAGATCCGCCATCGCGGTGCGCGTTTCCGTCGTCGCACTGCCCAGGTGCGGAGCCAGCACTACATTCTCGAGCCCGAGCAGATCCGGATGCACGTCCGGCTCCTGCTCGTACACATCCAGCGCCGCGCCGGCGATCATCCGGTTCTTCAACGCCCACACGAGCGCGGCTTCGTCGACGACGGGCCCGCGCGCTGTGTTCACGAGGTAGGCCGTGCGTTTCATCCGGGCGAGAGTGGTGTGGTTGATCAGGTGCCTCGTCTCCGGCGTGAGAGGGCAATGCAGCGATATCACGTCGGACGTCGCCAGCAGGCGATCCAGCGGCATCGGTTCGGTGTCGACCACCTGCTGTGGCTCCCAGTACACGACCCTGAGCCCCAGCACAGTCGCCCGGGCGGCCACGGCCCGGCCGATTCGACCGAATCCTATGATGCCGAGCTGCTTGCCTCGAAGTTCGGAGCCCAGCATGAAATCGAGCGACCACCCCTTCCAGCCGCCTCTCCGGATCAGACGATCCCCCTCAGAGACCCGTCGTGTGACGTCGAGGATGAGCGCGAGAGCGAGATCGGCGGTCGCCTCCGTCAGCACGTCTGGCGTGTTGGTGACGACGATGCCGCGCTCCCGGGCCGCCGGCACGTCGATGTTGTTGTACCCGACGGCCACATTCGCGATGACCTTCAGGTCGCGCGCCGCGTCCAGCACGTTCCGATCGACAACATCGGTCAGCATGCAGACGAGCCCCTGCTTGCCGCCGAGGCGCACCTCGAGTTCGTCGCGGGAGAGGGGGCGTTCGCCATCGTGCAGGTCGACATCACACACCGACTCGAGGCGGAACAGAGCCACCGCTGGAATGCGCCTGGTCAGGAGAACGAGAGGCTTCGACACGTCCGCAGGATCAGTGCCCGTACACCTTGTAGTACCCGCAATGCGCACACGACACAGCGGGCTCGACAACGCACCTGCCGTCGGCGTCCGCACCCGACCGGACGGCAGAGGTTGCCTGACTCGGGTGTGCGCCGATCAGCGAGCCGTGCGCCACGAGAGGGTCGGCTGGTGCAGGCGAGGCGGAGCCGACGAATGTCGCGATGGCCTCGTGCACGCGAGCTCGCACATCCAACTCCGTCAGTCGAGGGTGTCCACGCGGTCGATGATGCCGACGATCGCCGCGTCTACGGGAGCACCCAGTCTGCCGAGCGCCTCGCCGGCGGCACGTCCTTCGAGCACGATGAGCACACGCTCGTGCACGCCGGCGCCCACGGAATCGACTGCGAGCAAAGCCGTGCCACGGGGCCGATCGTCCAGCGTCGTCGGTTGCACGAGCAACAGCTTGGCTCCCGCGTAACTGTGGTGTTTGTGCGTGGCGACGACTGTGCCGATGACGCGCGCGATCTGCATCTTCCTTCCGCCAGGACGGCCTGCGTCTACGATTGGCCCGCGTCGTTCCCGACGCTCTCGTGAGGCTCCTCCACGTCCCAGCGATCGACAATCGCGACGATCGCCGCATCCGCGGGGACTTCCGCCGGATGAAAGGGCACGCTCGCCTCCTTGCCACGCACGAAGAACACCACCTCGCCTGGCCCGGCCCCGACACTGTCGGCCGCCACGATCGCTCGTCCGGCGACGGCACCGTCAGCCGAAATCGGCTGGAGGATCAACAACGGCACGCCGGACAAGCGTCCGTCCTTGCGGGTCGCCACAACATCGCCGACGACTCTGGCTAGCTGCATGGACTCCCTGGCAGATCGTCATTCGGGGATGCGAGGCGGAACGACGCGGTCATTCCCCTGGAGGCACGTCCACGGCGTCCACGATCCCGACGATCGCAGCGTCGACCGGGCAGTCTTTCAGGCCCGCCGCCATCCTGGCGGAGCTGCCGCTGACGATCAGGACCGTTTCGCCGACCCCGGAGTCCACGGTGTCTACAGCGACGAGGTAGCTGCCTTCCGCCTTGCCCTGAGGGTCCATCGGCCGCGCCACGAGGAGCTTGGCGCTCACCAATCGGGCATCCTTTCGCGTCGCCACGACGGTTCCGACAACGCGGGCGATCAGCATGCCGAGCCGTTACGCCTTGGCGCCGGCCCCGGTCTTGCCGATGGGCAGCGTCTCCTCGAGGTTGGCGTGCGGTCGCGGAATCACGTGCACCGACACGAGCTCCCCAACGCGGCGAGCCGCCGCGGCGCCGGCGTCGGTGGCAGCCTTCACGGCTGCCACATCGCCTCGAACGATGGCCGTCACATAGCCGGCGCCGATCTTCTCCCAGCCGACCAGTGTGACTTTGGCGGCTTTGACCATGGCATCGGCCGCCTCGATCATCGCGACCAACCCCTTGGTCTCGACCATTCCCAACGCCTCGCCCATGCGTGTCCCCTCACTGTACAGGCCTCTCGCCCGCCTGTCGGACTCAGGTTGCTGGTTTCGGCTTCGACGCGTGTGTTTACTCTCTCAGGTTCCTGACAGCATCGGCGATAAGTGCCGTCAGCTCGCCGTATGTTAGCCGAATTTCTCCATCCGTGCTCACCCGCCGCGGCCCCTCGATCTCGGGCACGAGCCGTTCGGTCGCTTCAGGCGCCTCCAGAATCTGGCACAGGACCTGGTCGCCGGCCGTGTCTGCCGCATCCGTGCAGAGCGGTGCCGGGGACGCTATCCCGTACGTGCCACGAAGCTCCTGCAGCCGTTCGACTTCTCCCCGAGAGATCAGGTGCTCCCGCCCGAGTAGCCGCGCCACCAGACTGATCTTCGCGAAGTGCTCGATCGTCTCCATCTTGTAGTAGGCAGCCATGACCTCTGGACCACAGGTCACCGCTCCGTGGTTGGCGAGCAGCATGCCGTCGTGCGCCTTGATGTACTTGCGGATGGCGGCGGGCAACTCGGAGGTCGACGGTGTGCCGTACGCGGCGATGGGAACGCTGCCCAGCGTCGTGATGACCTCGGCGAGCACGGCTCGCGTCAACGGGATACCCGCCACGGCAAACCCCGTGGCGAGAGGAGGGTGCGCGTGTACGACCGCGCCCACGTCGGGCCGATGGCGATAGATTTCGAGGTGCATCGGCAGTTCGGACGACGGATCGCGATCACCGGCCAGCTTCTTCCCGTCATAGTCGACGATGACCATCATGTCCGGCGTCATGAAGCCCTTGGACACACTCTTGGGCGTCGTGATGAGTCGCCGCTCGTCCAGCCGTGCGGTGATATTGCCGTCGTTCGACGCCACGTAGCCGCGCGCGTACAGCCGACGGCCTGCCTCCACGATCTCCGCGCGAATCTGTTCGTCGATCCGGGTGCTCAGGGCCTGCTGTCCCTTCCTTCTGCCCGCCGTCCCTTGAACTGCCCTCGACACGCCTCGGAGCAGAAATAATGCGTCTTGCGGCCCGTTGTCAGCGACAACGAGTCCCGGGGCGCGACCCATGTACCGCACACCGGATCCCTCACCAGCTTCATGGCAGGCATCCTGCCGCGGCGGCGGGATGTGCCACCCAGCCCCTCGATAATGCCGTCGACGACCCGCCAGAAGATCCAGGCGATGACGAACAAGAGGATCCCGACCAGGATCAATCTGGTCACGGATCACTCGTCGAGAGGCCTGCATCCCCCGCGTGAGCCGCAGCGACGCCCTCCAGCGCGCGGCGGGCGGTCTGTCCCTCGGGGCTGTCCGGAGCGAGCTCGACAACCCGCTGCCACGCTGCCGCCGCGCCGCGCAAATCCTGCTTGCCGAACGCGAGCACAATCCCCTTGTTCAACATCGTCTTCGTGTGCGCGGGATCGATCTCGAGCGAACGCTCGAACTGCGTCAGCGCACGATCCACGCGGTTCGTATAGTAGTAGCTGACGGCAAGGTCGGTGCTCGCATCGGCATCGTCCGGGTCGATCGACAGCGCCCGTTCGTACCACTGAATGGCATCGTTCCACCGCTCGGCATCGAAATAGAGATTGGCGAGCTGCACGGCAGCCTCGGCGTCGCCGGGAGCGCTGTTGACCTTGCTGACCAACTCGCGCACGCGCGCCTCGTCTACGGCACCCGGTTGGCCCTGCGCAACGCCGGCACTTGGCGTGGTGCCGGGCTGGACTGCCGCCGTCGAGCCTGGACGAAGCGGCGTCATCTGCTGCGCCGCGAGGACCCAGCCCAGGATGAGCCCAAAGCACATGCCGGCAACCGTGAACGCAATGGATTCTGGCTTCATGTGCCCTCTGCACGTCCAGTCTACTATCCCGCCAGCACGTCCAGATACTCCTGCACGACCGTCCGCAGACCGACGAACACCGCCCGGCTGATGAGCGCGTGCCCGATGGACACCTCGATGAGATGCGGAAGCCGGCGGAATGCGACGAGGTTCTCGAGGTCCAGATCGTGTCCGGCGTTGACGCCAAGGCCGAGTCTGGCCGCCAGCTCCGCCGCCCGGACATATGTCGTGAACGAGGCCCGCGCGGCCTCAGGTCCCCGTTCGAACGCGCGCGCAAACGGCTCGGTATACAACTCGACGCGTTCAGCACCCACGTCCGCGGCCCAACGGATCGCGGCCCCCTCCGCGTCGACGAACGTGCTCACTCGAATGCCAGCGGCGCGCAGGTCGCGGATGGCCCGTTCCAGCATCGGTCGAGGTGTCTCCGCGCGCCATCCGGTCTGACTGGTGATCTCCCCTGGCCGTACGGGCACCAGCGTGCACTGGGCGGGACGTACCTCGTCCACCAACGCCAGGAACTCCGGACGCGGATCCCCTTCTACGTTGAACTCCACGCCCCGGTCCAATGTCGCGAGGTACGCTGAGATCTCCCGCACGTCCGCCGTCGTGATGTGGCGTGCATCCGCGCGCGGATGCACCGTGATCCCGGGCGCACCGGCATGCACGCACACCCTCACCGCTTCGAGCACCGACGGCGTCGACCCACCGCGCGAATTGCGGATGGTGGCGACCTTGTTCACATTGATGGAGAGCGCAATCACTCTCGGTGCTCCGCGACACGTGCTCGCCCGGCCATCCCCGAATCCTGCGAGGCTCCGCCTCGGCCTCGCGAGCATGTCGGCGGCTCGCTAGAGGCGAGCGCCCCGGTCGACTTCACGCGTCGGCAACCGGGAGACGATCCAACGGTGAATGCGCATGACGCTTCACTGCGTCGATAATCTCCTGACCCCATCGGCGAATCTCCCCTTCGTCCTTTCCCTCCAACATGACGCGCAACAACGGCTCGGTTCCGGAATAGCGGACCAGCAGACGCCCGTTACCGGCGAGCCTTGCCTCGACCGACGAGAGCACCGCGGCCACCTCCGGAACAGCCTGCAAATCGAAGCGTTGCTGGACGCGGAGATTCAAGAGTACCTGGGGATACGTCGTCAGCTCCGATGCCAGGTCCGATAATTCCCGGCCGGTCTGCAACATCACGCGCAGCACGTTCAGGGACGTTGCCAGACCGTCGCCGGTGAACAGGTACTCTGAAAAAATCAGGTGTCCCGACTGTTCGCCGCCCAGCGACAGATCGCGCCTGATCATCTCTTCCATGACGTACTTGTCACCCACCGGGCAGCGAACCAGGTCGATGCCTGCCGCGCGCAGCCCGAGCTCGAGCCCGATGTTGCTCATGACCGTTGCGACGATCGCGTTTCCCTCGAGGCGGCCTTCGCCCTTCATGTGCTTGGCACACATGAGCATGACGGCGTCACCATCGACGGTCCGGCCGTCGGCATCGACGAAAATGGCCCGATCTCCATCACCATCGAAGGCAATCCCGACCTGGCAACCTTTGTCCACCACGGTTCGTGCGAGCAGCCCCGGCGAGGTCGAACCGCAGTGCAGGTTGATGTTCCGGCCATTCGGTTCGATGCCGATGTAATGCGCATCGAATCCGAGATCCTGGAAGACTTTCGGGGCAACCGTCGTGGTCGCTCCGTTCGCACAGTCCACGGCAATGCGCACGCCGTTCCGGCGCGAGGCGGGAGGGAGGATTCGGGACAGGTGCGCGACGTACTCGGCGAGATAATCCACTTGTTCGAGAGTGCCGGCGACGCCATTCGGGACCGACCACGTGGGGTCGGCGGCGATCGACTCGACCATCCGTTCAAGCGCTTCAGTGAATTTTTCCCCTGCGCCGGAGAACACCTTGATGCCGTTGTCCTCGAACGGGTTGTGAGAGGCGGAGATGACCACTCCCGCTGTGTAGCCCATGCGTGGCGTCAGGTACGCAACCGCTGGAGTCGGGATGATGCCGGCGCTCGTCAGCATCCCGCCCTGGCTGGCCATGCCGAAGGCCAACTCGCGTTCGATCCAGGACCCGGACTCACGTGTATCGCGTCCGGCGAGCAGACGCATGGGCGTACCCGACGCCGCCGCACGCGAGGCCCCTCGACCGAGGGCGCGAACGAGTGCGGCGCCGAGGCGACGAACGGTCGCGACATCCAGCGGGAACTGCCCGGCCGTGCCACGCACGCCGTCAGTACCGAACAAACGAGCCGTCATCTGCTGCCGTCTCCTCCAGAAAATCACCCGTACATTCCCCACGCGGCCGCGCACACCCGTGCGTGCCGCCCCCAAATGTGCTCGATGCGGTACAGCGTCCAACGGCCTGCCGACCCTCAGCTCGAGTCGGAACACAGCCGGACTGCGGAGCAAAGGTAGACAGACTGTGGCAGTCCTGTCTCAGGCGGGAGTTCACTATCGAACCAGCACTTCAACGGTTGCCGGCTCGACACGCACGAACTCCACGCCGGGCGGGGGCACGATGCGAACCGGCAATTCGTACCGTCCCGCTCGGAACCCCGCGACATCGACGGTGGCTTCGAAGTCGGACTCTATCGGCCGCGGCGTTTCGCGCGGTGCACGCACGTGCACCGTCACAGTGTTGGGAGCCATCTGGGCGACGCGTCCGGCATTGCGTGCGACTATGGGGACCGATGCGACAGCCCACTCCAATGGCCCAGGCACGACGTGCACGGTCACGCGGACACTTTGCACCTCACGCAGCCGGATGGCAGCAATCGGCGCGCCCACATTGACGGATTCCGTTATCGTGGACTTGGCGCCTTCCACCGAGACGGGTTCGGTGATTGCCGCCGTCAGGCGGGCCAGGGCACTTGTCGGCCCGACGACTTCCACCGTCGCGGGATCCACCACCACCGTCCCGACGACGAATCCCTCCGCGGGCTGACCATCGATCTCAGGTACGACCGGGACGACCTTTGCAACCGATCGTTCGAGTCTGATCGAGATGTTCGACGGCGATACCTGGACAACCTGGACGCCAAATGGCGCCCGCACATCGGGGCTGCTCAGGTGAAAGAGACGCACTCCCGGCCGCGCGGCCCGCAAATCGAGCACCGCCACCAGCTCACCCGGCGCCATGCGGCTCAACGCACCCGAAGATCCCCGTACGCGCACGTCCGCTACCGTCGGGGCGTCGCCGACCAGTTCCAGGTCGGGCGGAACATTGGTGAACTCGATCGGAATGCGCAGTGCGCGTTCGACGATCTGTTCACCAGCCACAACGAGCCACAACAGCGCGGCCAATACGACCGACACCGCCTTCAGACCAAAATGGCGCGCCTTGCTGCCAGCCATCAGGCGAGGGATCTCCGACGCTCGACCGGCCGCGGCCGCTCGCCACGAGGCGCGGCAAGCAGCGTTCGCAACCGGTTGCGCAACGCATCGTCCGACAGTCCCCGTTCGATGTCGCCTCCGAGCACCAGCGAGACCGCACCGGTTTCTTCCGATACGACGACCGCGACGGCATCGTTCTCTTCCGTGAGTCCGAGTGCCGCGCGATGGCGCGTGCCCAGATCGCGGCTCACACGCGGGTTGACGGAAAGCGGCAGGAAACAGGCGGCGGCGGCTATGCGATCGGCCTGGATGATCACGGCACCGTCGTGCAGCGGCGAACTCGGCTGGAAGATGCTCGCCAGCAAGTCGTATGTCACCATCGCGTCCAGTGGAATCCCGCCTTCGATGTAGTTCCGGAGCCCGATCTGACGCTCGAATACGATGATGGCCCCAATGCGCCTGGCGGCCAGCGTATTGGTCGCGACCGCCACTTCTTCAATCGTCTCGGGGTCGCTCGACGCCCGTTCGAAATAGCGGAAAAGTGAGCCTCGGCCGAGGTGCGCCAACGCACGGCGAATGTCTGCCTGGAACAGCACGATGATCGCGAATACCACGTACCCGGCCAGGTTCCGAATCAGCCAGTTCACCGTCTCGAGCCGAAACCACTGCGACACGAAGAACACGCCAATCAGCAGCCCGCCGCTGAGGGCCATCTGCACCGCCCGCGTGCCGCGGATGAACAATAAGAGGTGATAGATGAGGACCGACACGAGGGCAATGTCGAGCAGGTCCCACCAGGAGACGGCGGGGCGGCGAAGCAGGTCGGTGATCCAGTCCATGCTCCAACTCGATGCTGAACCAGCCTGGCTTTAGCCTCCGGGCCCCGTCGCTGCTCTCACGCGCCGGCACCGCTTCGGCGTGCAGTTAGTACGTCAGCGGCATCAATCCCGCAATCGAGCGACCGGACAACGGACCTCTGGCGGGGACTCCGATTGTACGGGGACCCAGTGACCTGCACCCTGGCCTGGCACGGCACAGGTCAGCCCCCGCGATGATACTTCCGAATCTCGTCGGCCACGCGCGCGACCTGGACCAGTTCACGGACGGCATGCACCCGCACGATATGGGCGCCCAACAGAACGGCCGCCGTCACCGCCGCCGCGGTGGGCCAATCGCGGGCAGCGGCCGGAAGCTCCCTGCCCTGCCCCGTGACACGGGCCAGAAAGGACTTCCGCGACGGACCGATCACCAGCGGCCGCCCGAGCTCATGAAAGGCATCGAGACGACCCAACACCTCGTAACTGTGCCGTGCATCCTTCGCGAACCCGAGCCCGGGATCGATGAGCAGACGGTCGGCGGCAATTCCGGCACCGGCGGCAAAAGCGATGCTCTCGCGTAGCTCGTCCAACACCTCGTGGACCACGTCGTGATAGCTCGCCTCCGCGTACATGTCTTTGGAGCGCCCCCGCGTGTGCATCAGCACGACCGCCGTCTGCCGGGACGCGACCACCGCGGCCAATCGAGGATCGTACTTGAAACCGCTGACATCGTTGACCAGTGCCGCCCCGGCATCGAGCGCGCGTTCGGCCACGACGGCCTTGTAGGTGTCCACGGAGATCGGGACCTGGACGCGCGCAGCCAACCCCTGGATGACGGGAAGGACGCGCCGGCATTCCTCGGCATCGTCGAGGGGCATCGCGCCTGGTCGGGTGGACTCGCCGCCCACATCGAGCAAATCGGCACCCTCGTCCACCATGCGCACGCCAGCCTCGACGGCCCGCGCGGGGTCGAGCAGCCGCCCTCCATCGGAGAACGAGTCCGGCGTCACGTTGATGACACCCATGACGACCGTACGGTCGCCAAGTGTCAACGTTCGACCGCCGGCCATCGGCACGGTGAAACGTCGCCGGGACGGAAACATAGAGGGAATCTCTGTGCTCCCCTCCCCCCTTCCCCCTACCCCCTTCGCTTCCCCTCGTCTTGGCTATTCCTGCGTGACGGGCCGTGGCGGCAGTGGCGGCACAATCGCTGGCGCCGGGCGCTCTTTCGCGCGGGTTGGCTCGCGTGAGGGCGGCGGTGCTGGAGGGTGACCTGGGGCTGGCGCGGGTGCCTCGACCGGAAGACCGGCCGCAAGCCGTTTCACCTGCTCCGCGTCGAGAGTTTCATGGGTCAAGAGCGCCTCTGCCATGTCCATGAGGCGCTCCTTGTGCTCGCTGAGGATGGTCTGCGCCCTGACATAGTTGCCGGTCACGAAGCGCTTCACCTCCTGGTCGATCCGCAACGCCGTGTCCTCGCTGTAGTCCTGATGCTGCGCGATTTCGCGGCCCAGGAAGATCTGCTCTTCCTTCTTGCCGAACGTGAGCGGTCCGAGCGCGTCGCTCATGCCCCACTCGCAGACCATTCGGCGGGCGAGGTCGGTGGCGCGCTCGAGGTCGTTGCCGGCGCCGGTGGTGATGCTGCCGATCGTAATCTCCTCCGCAATGCGCCCCCCCAACAGGATCGCGATTTGATCTTCGAGATATTCGCGCGAGTAGTTGTGTTTCTCGTCGATCGGCAGCTGTTGTGTCAGACCAAGAGCCATCCCACGGGGAATGATCGTGACTTTGTGGATGGGGTCCGCGTATGGGAGGGTTACGGTCAGGAGGGCATGTCCTGCTTCGTGAATGGCGGTCACCCGCTTCTCGCTCTCGCTGATGATCATCGAACGGCGCTCGGCGCCCATGAGCACCTTGTCCTTGGCATACTCGAAGTCGAGCATGCGAACGACTTTCTGGTTATAGCGCGCCGCGTTGAGCGCGGCTTCGTTGACCAGGTTCGCCAGATCGGCTCCCGAGAACCCAGACGTCCCCCTCGCCAGCACTGCCACATCGACATCGTCGGAGAGCGGGATCTTCTTCGTATGGACGGACAGAATGCCCTCGCGTCCCTTGACGTCCGGCCGATTCACCACGATCCGCCGATCGAACCGGCCAGGACGCAACAAGGCCGGATCCAGCACATCCGGCCGGTTCGTCGCCGCCACGAGGATGACCCCCTCGTTCGATTCGAAACCGTCCATTTCCACGAGGAGTTGGTTCAGCGTCTGCTCCCGTTCGTCGTGCCCCCCCCCGAGTCCCGCACCGCGGTGACGACCTACTGCATCGATCTCGTCGATGAACACGATGCACGGAGCATTCTTCTTCCCCTGTTCGAAGAGATCGCGAACGCGCGACGCCCCGACGCCGACGAACATTTCGACGAAATCGGAGCCGCTGATGGAAAAGAAGGGGACATTCGCCTCGCCCGCCACCGCTCGGGCCAGGAGCGTCTTCCCCGTTCCCGGAGGCCCCATCAGGAGCACTCCCTTCGGAATGCGGCCACCCAGCTTCTGAAACTTCTGCGGCTCACGCAGGAACTCGATGATTTCCTGCAACTCGTCCTTCGCTTCGTCGACACCGGCGACGTCCTTGAACGTCACCTTCTTCTGGGCGCTCGAGGACAGCTTCGCTTTGCTCTTGCCGAACGAGAGCGCTTTGTTGCCCCCGCTCTGCATCTGCCGCATGAAGAAAATCCAGATGCCCAGGATGAGCAGAAGGGGCGCCCACGAAAAGAACGCGGTCCAGGGGCTCGTGGGCGGCTCTTTGGCATCCACGATGACGCCGCTGTCGATCAACCGGTTCACGAGCCCCTCGTACTGAGGCGGGGCGTAGGTACGAAAGCTCTCGTTCGATTTGGTCTGACCCGTGATCTCGTTCCCGGTGATGGTCACCCGGGCCACCTGACCGGAGTTCACACGAGCGATGAACGCGCTGAAATCCAGCGACTGAGGCGTGGCCTGGAACTTGGTCGAAAAGTTCCACACCAGGACCCCGAGGATCACGAGGACCATCCAGAAGACCAGACTCTTCGTCGTTGAGCTCAAAACGTGCCTCCCAACCTGCCTCGTTCCCTCGGTGACGAACCGGCGCCTCCCTTACGTGCTGGTGACACCCCGTAACGTCAGCAGTTAGCAGTCCTCCTCGTGGCTGACCGCAGCCGTGGGCCCCGCTGCGGTCCGTCCGGGTGTGCGGGTCCGGGTGTCCAACGTAAGAGTATCATCTCGACGCGCCCCCTGCCTCAGTAAGACCAGCCGTCCGGCGCGGAGTTCCAGGCGAGCTCCTGGCGTCTGGGCCGCGCCACAGGACCCGCTCAGCACGGCCATCGCGGCCTCGACGTGGCTGGAGGCGACCTCCCGGTCACCGGCAACCGTCCTCAGCGCCCGGAGAATGACCCGCCGACGGATGGGGAGCGGTTCTACCGTGAGGGCATTGGCGTCGAACTCCAGCCCGTCCCGCACGCTGATCGCCAGGTCGTCGAACCGCCGCGTGCCCAATTCGTCCAACCACTGCCCATCCTCGCGCAGGAGCGCGGCCGCCCGCGCGATCGTTGCCCTGGTTGGCCCGCGGTAGGCTCGATCGAGCTCCGGAAGTACCCGATGGCGAATCCGATTTCTCGGATTCTCCAGATCGGCATTGGTGTCGTCCTCGACCCAGGTCTGGTCTCGCGCTCTCAGGAAGTCCTGGAGCTCGAGACGACCGACCTCGAGCAAGGGGCGAACCACGACACCTCGGCGTGGGTGGATGCTGCTCAACCCGGTCAATCCCGCGCCACGGATGAGTTTCAATAGGAATGTCTCCGCCTGGTCATCGATCGTATGTCCAACGGCCACTCTGTCCGCGCCCGCCCACGTCGAGGCGCGGGACAGAAAATCGTACCGCAGCCGCCTGGCGCCATCCTCGAGCGAGAGTCGTCGCTGCCGGGCGTACCCCCGAACGTCCACCGACTCCGTCACAATCGGGAGCGCGACCCGCGCCGCCATGTCGCGGCAGTACTGCTCGTCTGCCGCAGCGGCCGGTCGGATCTGGTGATTCAAATGGGCGAGCGACACGACAGAGAACCCGACATGGTCTGCCAGGTCGCAGAGCAGCAAGGTCAGCGCCACCGAGTCCGAGCCCCCCGAAAGCGCGACGAGAACCCGACTGCCCGCCGGACACATGTCGTATCGGAAGATCGTGCGACGAACCTTCTCGTGCAGGGAGGTCACTACTGCAGCCAGCCAAGGGGCTGTCGCCCCTCGATATCCCCGCACAGGCCCTTGGCTGGTTGCCTGTTCCTTCTGCCGCGCTTCGCGCGGCTAGGACCGCTATGCGGGCGGGACAACGAGTACACAATTCGCGTTTCGGGCCGCATAACGGTCCAACCATCGGCCCTGGCGAGTCAACCCCGCCGGTCACAGGGGTTTGTCGTCGGAACCAACAGGAGTCGGGGCATTCCATTGAAAGCCCTTCGGCTTGGGAGCCCGATGCTGACGTGGTGCCGGAGGGCGGACTCGAACCGCCGACCCCGCGCTTATGAGACGCGTGCTCTAACCGGCTGAGCTACTCCGGCA
>CAZDLW010000007.1:0-51721 GCA_964505975.1 uncultured Bifidobacteriaceae bacterium
CCATCGGCGCCGTGGGGATCACGCTGCTCCGCTTCGAGGGCGGGACGGGAACGCTGCCGCTCATTGGCATTCCGCTCTACGAGGCCGGACTGCTCGTGCTGATCCTCGTGAGCGCCGTGGCCGCGGCGGCGTCCAGCTCGCGCCTGGCCTCGGTCGCAGCCCTCGGCATCACGGGGTATGGAGTGGCGCTCGTGTTCGTGACCTATGGGGCTCCCGATCTCGCGATGACCCAGTTCGTGGTGGAGACGCTGACGGTCATTCTGTTCCTCTTCGCCTTCTACGACCTCCCTGCCGCGCAGTTCGACCGGAGGAAGGGCGGCGCGTGGGTCCGGGACGCGCTCGTGGCCGGCGGAGCGGGTGCGCTGGTGACCGTACTCGTCCTCGCGGCCACGAGCGTGACGCGCGAACCGATCTCGAGTTACTTCATCGAGCGCAGCGAGCCCGACGCGCACGGGCGCAATGTCGTGAACGTGATCCTGGTGGACTTCCGCGCCCTCGATACGCTCGGCGAGATCAGCGTCCTGGGCCTTGCCGGCATTGGCGTGTTCGCGTTGCTGAAGCTGCTCCCGAAAGCGGAGCGTGCGAAGCGATGACATCCGTGATTCTGCGAACCGCCCTCGTGGCGCTCGAACCGCTGCTGTTGATCTTTTCGCTCTTCCTGATGCTCGCGGGGCACAACGCACCTGGAGGAGGATTCGTCGGTGGACTGGTGGCGGCAGCGGCGTTCAGCCTGCACGCCCTGGCGTACGACGCCGCGCAGGCCAGAGCGCTGCTGCGGGTGGACCCGCGCACGCTCGTTGGCGTGGGTCTCCTGCTGGGCGTGGCGGCCGCGCTCGTGCCGCTCGCCATCGGAGAGCCGCTGTTCACGGGTCTCTGGACCGACGTGTGGATTCCCGGATTCGGCGACGTCGCGGTGGGCACTCCGTTGCTGTTCGATGCCGGCGTGTATGTGCTGGTGGCGGGCGTCGGAGTGCTCATGGTCCTGACGCTGGCCGAGGAGTAACCGATGGAACTCTACCTGGCCATCGTCACCGGCGCCCTGTATGCCATCGGCCTCTACCTCATGTTGCGGCGCAGCGTCGTGCGGCTCGTGATCGGGCTCGCCGTGCTCAGCCACGGCGCCAATCTGCTCATCTTCACCGCGGCAGGGGTGACGCGAGGTCGGGCGCCGCTCATCGGTGACGCGGGCGCGCCACCGCCCGACATGGTGGCCGACCCGCTGCCTCAGGCGCTCATCCTGACCGCCATCGTCATCAGCTTCGCCGTGCTGGGGTTTGCGCTGGTGCTGGCTCGACGGGCGTGCCTGATCAACGCCACCGACGACGTGGACGTCCTCAGGGCGAACGAGACATGACGCTCATTCTGGTGCTTCCCCTCGTCATCCCGCTCACGGCCGCCGTACTCGCGCTCGTGGCATGGCGGTGGATCCGCGTGCAGCGCGCCATTGCCGTGTCGGGCACCGTGGCGCACCTCATCGCCTCCGGCGTGCTGCTGGCGCGGGTCAGCCGCGACGGCGTCCACGCCGTACAGATGGGTGCGTGGCCGGCGCCCTTCGGCATCACCCTCGTCGCCGATCTGCTCGGCGCCATCATGCTCGTGCTCGGATCGATGATGGGCGCCGCCGTCGCGCTCTACTCGCTGGCGTCGATCGATGTGCCACGCGAACGATTCGGCTATCACGCGCTGCTGATGATGCTGCTGGCCGGCGTCTCCGGCGCCTTCCTGACCGGCGACATCTTCAACCTGTTCGTCTGGTTCGAAGTGCTGCTGATGGCGTCGTTCGTGCTGATGGCACTCGGGGGAGAGCCGGCACAAATCGAGGGCGGGCTGAAGTACGTCACGCTGAACCTGCTCTCGTCGACCTTCTTCCTGACCGCCGTCGGCATCGTCTATGGCGCCACCGGCACGTTGAACCTGGCGGATCTGGCCGGCCGTCTCAGCGGCGAGGCCGCACCGCCGGCCGGCATCGTGCAGGCCGTCGCGATGCTCTTCATGGTGGCCTTCGGCATCAAGTCGGCCGTCTTCCCCCTGTTCTTCTGGCTGCCGGCGTCGTATCACGCCCCACCCATCCCTGTCGCGGCCCTGTTCGCCGGACTCCTGACGAAGGTCGGCGTCTACGCGCTCATCCGTGTGTTCACGCTCCTGTTCGTCGATGCCACGTGGTACACACACACCCTGCTGCTCGCCGTGGCCGGACTGACGATGATCACGGGCGTGCTGGGCGCAGTCGCCCAGTCGGAGGCACGGCGCATCCTGTCGTTCCACATCATCAGCCAGATCGGGTACATGGTCATGGGCCTCGCGCTGTTCACGCCGCTCGGGCTCGCGGGCTCGATTTTCTACATCATTCATCACATCGTCGTGAAGACGAACCTCTTCCTGATCGCCGGCATCGTCAGCCGCCTCTCCGGGAGCTACGAGCTCAAACGGCTGGGCGGGCTCTACCGCTCGCATCCCGCGCTGGCGGTGCTCTTCCTGGTGCCGGCCATGTCCCTGGCCGGAATGCCCCCACTGTCGGGCTTCTTTGCAAAGCTCGCCCTCATCCAGGCGGGACTCGCCGTCGAGCAGTACGCAATCGTGCTCGTGGCC
Organism: uncultured Bifidobacteriaceae bacterium; assembly: GCA_964505975.1. Classification (GTDB taxonomy): domain Bacteria; phylum Acidobacteriota; class Vicinamibacteria; order Vicinamibacterales; family UBA2999; genus Gp6-AA40. The sequence goes on from CAZDLW010000007.1 coordinate 2,590, forward strand.
CTGGTCGTCGGACTGCTCACCCTGTTCTCGATGATGAAGATCTGGACGGAAGCGTTCTGGAAGATGCCCCTGCAGCCGCAGGAGCCCACGCCCCCGGTTCGCGCGGCGGAGCGCCGCTGGCTCTTCGTGCCTGCCGTGGCCCTGGCACTCGTGACGGTGGCGATCGGGATCGGCGCGGAGTCGGTGTTCTCCGTGTCGTTCCGGGCGGCCGAACAGCTCCTGAATCGCCAGGAGTACATCGACGCCGTCCTGCGGGTGCAGCCATGATCCCTCAGGTCGCCCTCGTCGCGGCGCTGGCGTTGCTGTGGGTCGGGGTCACGGGGGAAACCAGCCTCCCCAATCTCTTCGCCGGGACTCTCCTCGCGCTGGTCACGCTGATCTACCTGCGCGGTCGTGGGAGGGACGTGTCGCTCCGGGTCTGGCGAGGAGTGGCGCTCTTCTTCTACTTCCTCTGGGAACTGGTGCTCGCCAACCTGCGGGTCGCCTACGACGTGATGGCGCCGCGAGCGTTCCAGATGATGAAGCCCGGAATTATCGGCGTCCCGCTCGACGCGGAAACCGACGTGGAGATCTGGCTCCTGGCGACGATGATCACCCTGACGCCTGGCACGCTGAGCCTCGACCTCTCGAGCGACCGCCGGACGCTGTACGTGCATGGCATGTACGTGGCGGATCGCGAGCTGTTCATCCGCGGAATCAAGGACGGTTTCGAGCGGCGGCTGCTGGAGGTGATGCGGTGACCGGGACCGGCCTTCTCGATGTGACGATGGTGGTCGTGCTCGGCATCATCGCGCTGGCGCTGCCAATCGCACTCCTCCGGGTGATTGTCGGACCGACCCTTCCCGACCGCGTCGTAGCGCTCGACGTGGTGGCCAGCCTCGCAGTTGGAGCCATCGCCGCGTTGGCGGTGGCGTTCGACGAGCCGGCACTGCTGCAACCGGCGCTCGTCGTCGCCCTGATCGCCTTCGTCGGCACCGTGGCCTTCGCTCGTCACCTCGAAAGGAAGGGAGAGTGAACGACGCCTTTACTGCGGTGCTGATGGCGACAGGGGGCGCCTTCATGCTGCTGGCGGCCGTGGGAATCCTCCGCCTGCCCGACACGTATACGCGGCTGCAGGCTGCCACCAAGGCCGTCACCCTCGGTGTCAGTTCGATGCTGCTCGGCGCAGCCGTTCATTTTGCCGACCTCCACGTCACCGTCCGGGCCCTCACGACGGTACTCTTCCTGCTGGTCACGGCCCCAATTGCCGGGCACCTCCTGGGTCGGGTGTCGCACCTGCTCGGTGTCCGAATGTCGGAGACGACGCGATACGATGAGCTGCGCGATCATCGGGGCGATCTCGCGAAGGGCCCCCCTGCCGCCCACAAGCGGGACCAGGACCAGCCGTACGTCCCCGAAGTCCCGGATCGGCGCTGATTGCCGGCGCCGCGCGCGCGACCCCTCCCTCCCCTCAACGCCGGCTGCGCTATAATCAAAAGCACTGGCACTCTAACTGTCTGACTGCCAATGGCTTCTTCCATGCTTTCGACGCGCGCCCAGCGGTTGCTCGCGACCCTGGTTCGCCGGTACATCGAAACCGGTGAACCGGTGCCGTCACAGGTCCTCGCGCGGGAAAGCGGTCTGGGGGTGTCGTCGGCCACCGTCCGCCATGTCGTGGCTCAGCTCGAAGAAGCCGGATACCTCCATCAGCCCCACACGTCGGCGGGGCGCGTCCCGACCGACCGCGGATACCGGCTGTTCGTGGACCTGCTGCTCGAAGCGCGCAAGCCGGGTCGAGCACCTGCCGAGGTTGAACAGCAGTTACGCGAGCAGGCGGGCCGGTCGGCCTCCATGGAGGACCTGGTCGCGAGCGTCTCCCATCTGGTATCGCGCGCGGCCCGACACGTCGGTTTCGCGCTGGCCGCCAATCATACGGCGGTGTTCCAGCGGATCGAGTTCGTTTTATTGGGCAGTTCGCGCGTCCTGGTGGTCGTCGTGTCACAGGGCGGCCAGGTGACGCAGAAGATGGTGGACGCCGGAGAGGAGGTCCGGCCCGACGATCTCGTGCAGGCCGCCAACTACCTGAACACCGAGTTCGCGGGGCTGCCGCTCGTCGACGTGCGGGAAGTCGTCCTGGCACGTCTGCACCAGGAGCGGACCCTGTACGATCAGCTGATACGCCGCGCGCTGAGTCTCGCACATCAGACGCTCGAGCCGCTGCCCAGTCAACAGACATTTCACGTTGAAGGTGCTGCCTCTCTCCTGGAGGACGGCACCCAGGACGGCGTCTCGCTGCTGACGCTGCGGGCACTCCTCGAGATGATGGAGGGCAAGGAACGGATGGTGCATCTGCTGAACCAGTACATCGACGGTCCGGGACTCACCGTCGTGATTGGGGCAGAACATGCAGCACCCGACCTCCGCTCGTTCAGCCTGATTGCCTCCACCGCCGTCGACGATGGCACCATTCGGACCGTGGGGATCATCGGGCCCACCCGCATGCACTATTCGCGTGCCATCTCACTGGTCGACGGCACGGCGCGTGCGGTGTCTCGCATGCTTCGCGACGTGAACTGAACCGGCGTCAACCGGGTGGAGGCCTTCAGGGCTGTTGGAACGGACCGCGCTCCGCAAACATGTCAGATCAAACGCTCAACGAACAGAATTCCCCGAATACGCCCGCCGATGCCGAACACGAGGCTCCGACCGAGCGGGACCCCACGTCGGACGCGACACCGCCCTCGGTCGAGCAACTGAGCCGGGAGCGGGATGCGCTCCAGGACCGCCTGTTGCGTACCGCTGCGGAGTTCGATAACTATCGCAAGCGCATCGAGCGGGAACGTCGCGAGCTGAACGAGTACGTGGTTGCCGACGTCCTGGCCGAGCTGCTGCCCATCGTCGACAACTTCGAACGGGCGCTGCGCGCTCCGAGGGGTGCCGATAGCGACGCGCTCCGCGCCGGGCTCGAGATGATCCACAAGCAGATGCTCGATCTGCTGCGCAAACGCGGCGTCACACCCATCGACGCGCTCGGGGCCGACTTCGACCCCAACGTCCATCAGGCCGTTTTTCAGGAGACCAGCGACGCGCATCGTGACGGCGAGGTCATGGAGGAGCTGCAGCGAGGCTATCGCCTGGGTGACCGCCTTCTCCGCCCTGCCATGGTGAAGGTCGCGAAACACTCGTGAGCAAGCGCGACTACTACGAGGTGCTGGGGGTCTCGCGTACGGCGAGCGACCAGGAGGTCAAGAGCGCGTACCGGAAGCTCGCGCTGCAATACCACCCCGACAGGAACGCGGGCGACAAGAAGGCCGAGGAACGGTTCAAGGAAGCGGCTGAGGCGTATGCCGTGCTCGCCGACACCGACAAGCGGCACATGTACGATCGGTTCGGCCACGCCGGCCTCGGGGGGGCCGCCACGGGTGGCTTCGATCCCACCGTCTTCACCGGTTTCGAGGACATCCTGGGCGGATTGGGCGACGTCTTCGGATTTGGCGACATCTTCGGCGGTTCGCGCCGGCGCGGCCCCCAGCGGGGCGCGGACCTCCGGTACGATCTCGAAGTCTCCTTCGAGGAATCCGCACGCGGCTCCGAAACGTCGATTCAGATCCCGCGCCAGGAGGCCTGCGACCCGTGCGGGGGCACCGGCGCGGCGCCGGGCACGCGGCCGAGCACGTGCCCACAGTGCCAGGGGCGCGGACAGCTTCGCTACCAGCAGGGGTTCTTCACGGTCGCGCGTACGTGCGGGCAGTGCCGCGGCACGGGATCCGTCATCACCAAGCCGTGCACCTCCTGTCATGGCTCTGGACGCGTTCAGAAGGATCGCAAGCTCACCGTTCGCATCCCGGCCGGAATCGCCACCGGTCAACGCCTGCGACTGAGCGGCGAGGGCGAGGTCGGCCCGGGCGGTGGCCCGCCGGGCGATCTGTACGTCGTCATTCACGTCCAGGACCACGCGTTCTTCCAGCGCGACGGCAACGATCTGTACTGCGAGATCCCGCTGAACTTCCCCACCCTCGCGTTGGGCGGCGAGATTCGAATCCCCACCCTCGAGGGCGACGAGCCGTTTACCGTGCCAGAAGGTACTCAGACCGCCACGACGTTCAGGCTTCGCGGGCGCGGCATGCCAGACGTGAACGGACGGGGGCGGGGGGATTTGATGGTGACCGTCAGGGTCATCACGCCCAGGAAGATCAGCCGCGAACAACGAAAACTGCTCGAGCAGCTGTCCACATCCCTGCCCAAGGAGCAGTTCGAGCCCACGCCGGCTGCGGAGCACGAGGACAAAGGGCTCTTCGAGCGCGTCAAGGACATCTTCGGGTAGAGTCCATGCGCAGTTGGCCGGCCGTCGATGTGACACGTGTCTCCGGCCGGACAGCGGATGATCTCTGGCCCGACCTGTTCGAGGCGAATCTCACCGATTACGAGATCGCCGCCATCGATGAACGCTCGCCCGACGGCTGGCGAGTGTTCTTCAACACAGCGGCCGAACGCGACCGTGCGCTGGCGGAGCTGCGTGTGGCCTTTCCGCGTCTCTCCTTCGGACCGGTCGATGTTCCCGACGAGGACTGGGCGGCCCGATCGCAGGCCGATCTGCGTGCGGTGCGAGTTGGAGACCTGATCGTCTCGCCGCCTTGGGATGTCTCTGATCCGGGCGTCCACCCGACGGCACGCAGCCGGTCTATCGTGATCGTGCCATCCATGGGCTTCGGTACAGGACACCATGCAACGACGCGTCTGTGCCTGGCTGCATTACAGGCGGTCGAGGTCCAGGGGCGACGCGTGATCGACGTGGGTACGGGATCGGGCGTGCTGGCCATCGCCGCGAGTCTCCTCGGTGGCGAGGCTGTCGTCGGAATCGACGATGATGCCGACGCGGTTCATGCCGCACGTGCCAACCTCGCGTTGAATCCAGGCGCCAGCGTGGCCCTGGTCACTGCCGACTTCCGATCGCGGGATCTCGCTCCAGCCGACATCGTCCTGGCCAATCTCACCGGCGGCCTGCTCGTGTCGGCGTCGGCCCGGCTCCATCAGTTGACGGCGGCCGGCGGGAGGCTGATCCTGAGCGGGTTCCTCACACACGAGGACATCGAGGTGATCGACGCCTACTCGATCATGCCGATCGAACGGCGGATTGAGGAGGCTGGCTGGCTTTGTGTCACACTGCGATGGAGCTGAACCGGCCACTGCCGGACTCGACCGTCGAAGATGAACGCAGGTATTGCGTCGTTCGGTGACAGCCGCATCCACCATCGTGCGGGGCGTGCCACACCCGCCCGGAGATACCGATGAAACGCACCGCCATCGTGCTGCTGCTGGCCACGCTGTGGGTCTCCTTCCCGAACGCCGAGCGCATGGGATACGCACCCGGCGAGTTCGAGGCGCGCCGGCAGCGACTCGCACACGCCCTGGAACGGGGCACGCTCCTGGTCTTCGGCGCGACGGCCCCGACTCCGGGTCTGCGGTTCAGGCAGGATCACGATTTCTACTATCTCACCGGCAACGAATCCATGAATGCCGCTCTCGTGCTGGACGTTCCGACGGCTGCGGCTCACCTCTTTCTTCCCAAGCTCAGTGCCACGGAGATTCGCTACGAAGGGCCGAACTGGCTGGAAGAGCCGGATGCGGCTGGCACCTATCGGTTCGCATCGGTCAGGCCACTCACCGACCTGCACGAGTTCCTCGCGCGTCGGCGCGGCACGGCTGGCGCCGACGTGCTCTGGGTGCGCCTCTCGGAGCGTGACCACGTCAACCACAGCCGCCTCGACACGGCCATTCACACCGCTCGGCGCCTCGCCAATCCATTCGCCCAGCAGCCAACCGAGGACGCGGCACGCGTGGCCGCGCTCCGCCAGCTCTTTCCCTACTACCGGATGGAGGACGTCTCGCCTCATCTCGACCGCCTGCGCCTGATCAAGACGCCGCGCGAAATCGCGATCCTGCGGTTCAACGGCCGGGTCAGCGCGGAAGCCATCAAGCGCGCCATTCGAGCCACGGCTCCGGGGCGACACGAGTACGAGCTCGAGGCCGAGGCTACCTACTGGCTCTTCACGCACGGCATGCAGGCGGCCGCGTATCCGGCCATCGTCGCCTCCGGACCCATGGGCAACCGCTGGCACTACGAAGACAACGGCCGCCAGATGCTGGCCGGAGACCTGGTCGTGATGGATTACGCGGGATCGCTGGACTACATGACGATGGACATCACGCGGACCTGGCCGGTGTCGGGCCAGTTCACGCCGTCACAATTGGCGGCGTACGAGGCGGCGCTCGAGGCGCAGAAGGCCATCATCGCCGCGATCAGGCCCGGTGTGGCGCGCGAGACGGTGCGTACGCTGGCCGAAGATGTCTACCGCCGCCGCGGCTTCGACCCCCGCTACGCGTACGTTGGCCATTACGTGGGCATGTCCGTGCACGACGTGGGCGACTGGAATGCGCCGTTCGAGGCGGGCATGGTGTTGGCCATCGAGCCGATCATCGACATCCCCGAACAGCAGCTGCACATCCGGATCGAGGACACGATTCTCGTCACCGAGAGCGGCGCGGAGATCCTGAGCATCGGACTCCCGAAGGAAGTCCATGAGCTCCTGCCACTCGTCGGATCATCAGTGCGAACGGACTGACGCCCGGGTGATCACGCCGTCCAACCGGCTCCACGCGAGTGCCCCGATGTCAGGTGAACCGTTCACCGAAAACGAGCGTGGACCTTTCGGAACGACGGCGCGCGGACACGTGACGGTCGCACGCCGGTCGCGTCTGCGGTGCGCAGCGTCTCAGACGGCGGCCGCGGCCCACCGATCCGAGAGCCTGTTGATCCGCGCCAGCGCTTCCTGGATGTTCTCGACGGAGTTCGCGTAACTGAACCGTAAATACCCTTCCCCCAAGCTGCCGAATGCGGTGCCGCTCAGGCAGGCCACTCCGGCTTCGTTGAGCAGCAGGTCGGCGAGCTGCGGGGCTGGAATTCCGGATCCGGTGATGTTGGGAAACGCGTAGAAGGCTCCAGCGGGCACGGAGCACCGGAAGCCGGGTATCTCGTTGAGACCGCGGACCATCTGGTCGCGGCGGCGACGGAACTCCGCAACCATCGTGTCCACGGCGTCCTGTGGACCACTGAGCGCCGCCATCCCAGCACGCTGCGTGAAACTGGCCGTGCACGAGTTGGAATTGACCATCAGCAGGTTCACAGCGTCGGCGAGCCAACGCGGCATGACGCCGTAGCCGAGCCGCCAGCCGGTCATCGAGTACGTCTTGGAGAATCCGTCCAGAATGATCGTCTTCTCGAGCATTCCCTCGAACTGGGTAATCGACGCGGGCTCCCCGTCGTAGCAGATGCGCGAATAGATCTCGTCGCTCAGCACGAGGATGTCGCGGTCGCGCAGCATCGCCGCCATCCGTGCCAGGTCATCCCTGACCACGACCCCTCCGGTCGGGTTGGCCGGGGAATTGAGCACGACCATCTTCGTTCGGCTCGACAGTCTGGATGCGAGCAGATCCAAGTCGAACGAAAAGCCACGGCTCTCCTCGAGCGGCATGGGCACGGCGGTCGCCCCGAGAAACTGAATGACGGATTCATAAATGGGAAAGCCGGGATTCGGATAGATCACCTCGTCGCCCGGCTCGAGTACCGCCATCATCGTGAAGAACATGATCGGCTTGCCGCCGGGCACGACGCAGACGTGGTCGGCCTCCACGGTGATCCCGCGCGTTCTCGAGACGTACTCCGCAATCAGCGCCCGGAACTCGGGAAATCCGGCCGTGGGGCCGTACCCGGTCCATCCGTCGTCGAGCGCCTGCTTCGCGGCCTCGACGATGTGACGTGGCGTGGGGAAGTCGGGCTGTCCGATCTCCAGGTGAACGACGTGCGTGCCGCGCGCTTCGAGCGCGCGGGCTTTGACGAGAACTTCGAAGGCGGTTTCGGTCCCGATGCGGGACATACGTTCGGCAAGCTGCATCTGCTGTCTTCTGCGTCAGTGGTACTGGGATGAGTCGGAAACAGGCAGTATAGTCCAACCACTACAATCAGGGATCTCATGGACACCCGCATCGTCAGACGTCCCGCCCACGGCGAACCGAAGACCTTGACGACCGACGTCTGCGTCCTTGGCGCTGGCATGGCAGGGGTGTCCGCGGCCCTCGAAGCCGCCCGTCGCGGACGATCCGTCGTCATCGTGGACGCCGCCCCCACGCTTGGAGGGCAGGCCATCGGCTCGATCATCGGGACACTCATCGGGCTCTTCACGCACGGCGAGCGTCCCTATCAGATCACGTACGGGATCGCGGACGACCTCATCGCAGACCTCTCCGCGGAGGGATCGCTGCACCGACGGCGATCGGCGACCGGCACGATCACCTTTCAGTACGACGAGATCCGGCTGGCCCGCTGGATTGAACGGCAGGTGCAGCGGGCCGGGATTCACGCCGTCGTCGGCGCCGTGTTGACCGAGGTCGCGTTCGAAGATCGGCGCGTCAGCTCCGTGCAGCTCGCAACGCGGTTTGGCTCCGTACGCATCGCCGCACGCGGGTACGTGGACGCCTCGGGCGATGCCAGTCTGTGCTACGAGGCAGGGCTCGAACTGCGTGAGCCGGAGGCGCCCGTCTTCGGCTCGCTGAACTTTCTCATCGAGGGGTACGACGCCGAGGCTGTGAAGGATCTGACAATCGCGGATGTCCACGAACGGCTCGCACAGCGCGGCCGCGACTACGGTCTCGTGCGCCACGACGGCTTCCTGATGCACTTCCCAGGCAGGAACATCATGCTGGCCAACGTCACCCACTTCGAAACACCGCTCGATCCGACGGCAGCGGCGCACATGGTGTTCGAGGGTCGCCGGCAGGCCGATGCCATCATTCAGTTCCTGCGCGCCGAGTTCCCGCGAATCTTCAGCAATGCGCGTGTCCGTGCCTACGGCAATCCGGGACTCAGGCAGACGCGCTGGATCGTCGGCCGGCGCCAGTTGACGCTGGACGACATCCGCACGGCCACACGACCACCGGACGCGGCTGCGCGATGCGCGTGGTGGGTGGAGCTGCACGATGCGCCGGCGCTGGTCCACTGGGAGGCGTTCCCGCCGGATCACGTTTACTACGTTCCGCTGAGCTGCATGGTCCCCCGCGACGCCGACAACATCGTCGCGGCGGGACGCTGCGTGGACGCCGACGTTCACGCGCTGTCGGCAATTCGCGTGATGGGACCCTGCATTGCCATGGGTGCTGCTGCCGCCCATGCCCTGGACCTCGCCGGCAGCGGCGCCGTGCACGCGATCGACCTCTCGGTGTTCCAACAGCGGCTTTCGGACAATCTGGATCGACGGTAGCCGGCTCACAGGCCTTTGGCCGCCGCCTCCGCCTGCGCCAGCTCGTCGCGGAGGTGACGGGCGCCGAGCAGGTAGTGCACGGCCGCCCAGAGCCCCGTCATGCCGACAATGACAATCGCGTACCGGAGGGAATCCCCGCCGTAGGCGGGCATGAACCAGTCGCTGATGCGACCAACCATGATCGGCCCGACCCCGAGACCGATGATCGTCTGGACGAACAGGAGCAACGACGTCGCCACGGACCGCATCCGCAGCGGCGCGAGCGCCTGCGTCATCGCGAACGACGGACCGAAGAAGACGGCGGCCAGAAACGACATGATGGCGAACGAGAGAAACGCCAGCGGGACCTGCATCGTTCCGACCGTCGCGTACACGTCGCCGGGCAGCAGGTACGCGCCGAACTGGAACGGGACCATGAACAGCGACGCGAGGCCGGGCAGCCACATGTACCAGCGCTTGTCGTTCGTGCGGACACTCACCCGATCCGAGGCCGTCCCCCCGAAGAACGTGCCGAAGGCGCCCACGATGGAGAACACCGTCAGCCAGTTGCCCGCCTGCCTCGCCGTGAGCTGATGCGACCGGATGAGAAAGGCGGCATTGAACGCCCCGCGCGCGTACCACGCAACGGAATGCAGTGCGACGGCGAGGCTGAGATGGCGGAACGATCGGCGCTGCCACAGGGTCGCAAGCGCCTCCAGCATGCCTGGGGCCTGCGCTCGCGCGGCGCTCGCGGACACGCCGTCGATGAAGCCGCGCGGCGGCTCCTTGATCGTGAGGCGCAGCAGCAGCGCGACCAACGCGCCGGGAATGGCAATCAGCACGAACGCCGTGCGCCAGCCGAACGCCTGCACGCTCTGCCCCCCGACGTAGTTCCCCAACGCTGTGCCGATGGGAACGCCGAGCGCGAAAATCGAGAAGGCCCGGCCGCGTTCGGTCCGTGGAAAATAGTCTGAGATGAGCGAGTGCGACGGGGGACTGCCGCCAGCCTGACCGACGGCAACACCCACGCGGGCGAGCAGGAGCATCGCAAAGTTCACCGATACCCCGAACAGCGCCGTCATGCCACTCCAGAACGCCACGGCCAGCGCCAGGACCTTGCGGCGGCTCGTGCGGTCGGCCCATGCGGCGATCGGAACCCCCATCGCGGAATAGAACACGGCGAACGTGATGCCGCTCAACAGACCGAGCAGCGTATCGCTGACACTGAATTCCTCCTTGATCGACTGGAGCGCCACGCCCAGCACTGGCGACCGGTGCACGACGTTGAGCACGTAGGCCAGGAAGAACATGCCGAGCACGTAGTTCCGGTACCAGCGTGCCGACAGCAGAGTCGCGTCGCGATTGACGTGGGATTGGCTCGTCTCCACGCGTTTCCTTTTCCGATGCATCCCCCGCTAGCGACACGGGAATGAGAGCGGGGGGTGGGCGCTCCCCTTTCGCGGACGCTCCGGGGTAGATTACGCCAATCGGGGAGTACTGCATGAAAACCACGCTCAGAAGCAACTTCGAGCCCGGTTCTCCGCGCGAAGCCGTCCGCCGCGCCCAGTGGAAGGCCTTGGGCCTCAGCGACGCGGACCTGCTGAAACCGAAGATCGCCGTGGTGAACAGCTCGTCCGAACTGGCGATTTGCTTCAGTCATCTCGACGGCATCGCCGTTCTCGTGAAGGACGCGATTCGCCACGCGGGCGGCGTGCCGTTCGAGATCCGCACGGCGGCCCCGAGCGACTTCATCATCAGTGCGGGCGCTCAAGGGGGGTACATGCTCGCGAGCCGCGACCTGGTGGTGAACGACATCGAGATCGCCGTCGAGGGAGCTCAGCTCGACGGCATGATCTGTCTCTCGTCCTGCGACAAGATCCCGGCCGCCCACCTGATGGCGGCCGGCCGCTTCGACATTCCGACCATCCTCGTCATCTGCGGCTACCAGCCAAGCGGGCACTACGAGGGGAAGCGTGTCGATATCGAGGACGTCTTCATCGGGTCGGTGGAGGCGATGTTCGGGCGGCTCTCTCGTGACACGCTCCGCGGTATGTGCGACAACGCCATCGGCGGACCGGGGGTGTGCGCGGGCATGGGGACGGCCAATTCCATGCACATCGTCTGTGAGGCACTCGGAATGACCCTCCCCGGCGCGGCGCCGGTCCTCGCCAACAGTCCCGCGATGTTCGACCTGGCACGGCGCTCGGGTCAGCGCATTGTGGAGATGGTGTGGGAAGACCTGACGCCTCGCGCCATACTGACGGCTGGCGCGTTCCGCAACGCCGCTGCCGCCGTGCTCGCGGTCAGCGGCTCGATCAACTGCGTCAAACATCTGCAGGCCACGGCCGTCGAAGCTGGTCTGGAGATCGATGTGTTCCGCCTGTTCACCGATCTGGGCCACGCAGTCCCTGTCCTGAGCGCGGTGGCGCCAAACGGGCACGGCACGATTGAGGAGTTCGAGGCCGCCGGAGGCGCGCTCGCGCTGCTCAAACAACTCGAGCCGGTTCTGGAATGCAGCGCCCTCACCTGCACCGGAAGTACGATAGGAGAGAATCTCGTGGGCGTCAGCGTACGAAACGCGGACGTCATTCGTCCACTCGATCGCCCGGTTTCCCAGCACGCCTCGATCGTCGTCCTCCGGGGCTCGCTGGCGCCGGAGAGTGCCATCGTGAAGCCCGGCCTGCGGCTGTCGGGACATCCGACCCGGTTCACTGGAACGGCACTCGTGTACGACAGCGTGCCCCAGGCCATGGAGGCGCTGCAACGAGGTGAGCTCTCGCCGGGACGCGTACTGGTGCTGAGGGGGTGCGGCCCCAAAGGCGGACCCGCGATGGCCGGCTCGGCATCCCGGGTGGTGTTCGCCGTCTACGCCCAGGGTTTGGAGAATCATGTGGCATTCGTGACGGACGGGCAGTTGTCGGGGCTGTGCAACAAGGGCTTGACCGTCGCCGAGGTCTCCCCGGAGTCGGCAATCGGCGGCCCGCTGGCACTCGCCGAGAACGGCGACCGCATCTCGATCGACGTAGACGCACAATCGATCGACCTCGACGTGCCGGTGGACGAGCTGGCCGCCCGCCGGACGCGGCGAGGCGAGCCCGGATTACCTGCGGCGCGGGGATACCTTTCGATCTACAGGCGAACCGTGCAGCCGATGTCGACCGGGGCCACGCTCCTCGAACCGGACCGACCGGGCACATCCCCTCAAACCTCAGTTCCCGAACGAGTTTGACCCTTTTTTGCCTCCCCATTGCACGAGTGAAGGTATTACGATCTTCACTGGGCCGCCGGTGTGCCGCGACAAGGACGGCCCACCCGACCGTTGTTCTGCCCTGCGCTCCGACACGGGAGTGTCCTGCCGGGGTGCCTCGACCGCACGGGGCCTTGGTTTGCTCAAGGCGCGGCGAGAGATCGAGAGATACTGGCAACCAGGCGCAGGGGCTCTGCGGGGATATCACGGGGCAGTGCCCCTTGGCTGGTTCAGGAGTCCTGGAGGGTGAGTCGTGGTCATGGCCCACAGTGACATTGGACCGCAATGCGACCCGAAGCGAGAATTTCGTACCCGTTGCGCCCCTCTGTTCGGTCGCATAGCGGTCCTAGGCGCGCGGGGCGCGCCAAAGGGATACTGGCAACCAGCCGCGGGGCTCGGCGGGGATATCAAGGGGCGGAGCCCCGTGGCTGGTTTGTCCCGTGCATCCGTCGCGGGTGTGCTCGTTGTGCTGTGCTCGATGGCCGGCGCCTCCTCCGCCGCTGCCAATTCGCGACTCGCGGAGGCCGCCCGAGACCGGGATGTCGAAGCCGTCCGGTCTTTGATTGGGCAAGGCGTCGAGGTCAATGCGCCGGGCACCGACGGTACGCCTGCTCTCCATTGGGCCGTGCGCGTCGACGACACGGAGATCGCGCGGCTGTTGCTCGCAGCCGGTGCCGACGCCGCGCTCGTGAACCGGTATGGTCTGGCACCGCTGACGATTGCCGCCTCGAACGGCAGCGAGGCCATGATACGGCTGCTGCTCGATGCGGGCGCCGACCCCAACGTGGTGGATGCCGCTGGAGAAACGGCGCTGATGACCGCCGCGAGCATCGGGGGTGCGGAGGCCGTGACACTCCTCCTGGATCGCGGCGCGACCCTCGACACCACTGAGCCCGCATTCGACCAGACGGCCCTGTTCTTCGCCGTGCGCGGAAACCATCCCCAGGTGGTGCAGCGGCTCGTCGAGCGCGGCGCCAACGTGCACCTGCAGACGCGTGTTGGTGAGACACCCCGGTGGGTGCTTCCCAATTCGGTGCCTGGTTTCAGCCATGGTGTCGGGATTGTTCGCGGCGGCCTGCCCGCCCGCGGGTCGCGGGCGCCGATTCCCGGAGGGATGGCCCCGATCCACTACGCCGCCCGAGATGGACGGCTGGAGATTGTGCGCACGCTCCTCGCGGGCGGGGCAGACGTGAACCAGACCGACGCGAACGACATCACGCCGCTCATCATGGCCATCACCAACAACCATCCCACCGTGGCAGGCTTCCTGATCGAGCACGGCGCAGACATTCGAGCGAGCGACTGGTGGGGCCGGACCGCCCTGTGGGCGGCTGTCGAAACCCGCAACATGGACCTGGACAATGCCACGTTCGTCAACAGCATCGATCGCGAGCCTTTTCTTGGACTCATCCGCGCGCTGCTCGAGCGCGGTGCGGACCCGAACGTCCGCATGAAGGAGGTTCCGCCGATTCGACGAGCGTTCCTCCGAGTCACCGGCTCCCTCGCATGGGTCGATTTCACGGGGCAGACACCGTTCCTGACCGCCGCGCTCGCCGGAGATGTCGGCGTGATGCGACTGCTGCTCGAGCACGGAGCGGATCCTCAGATTCCCACCTTCGACGGGACGACGGCCCTGATGGCTGCGGCCGGCGTCAACTGGGTGTTCGATCAAACGTATGACGAAGGGCCGGAAGCGTTGCTCGAGGCCGTCAAGCTGTGCTACGAGCTCGGCCTGGACGTCAATGCAATCAATTCCATGGGCCTCACCGCTGTGCATGGCGCGGCCAATCGTGGCTCCGACGACATCATTCGCTTTCTCGCCGAGAAGGGCGCGAAGCTGGATGTCGCCGACAACGAGGGCCGGACGCCCTTGACGTGGGCCAAGGGCGTGTTTCTGGCGACTCATCCGGCGAAGCCCAAACCAGGCTCGATTGCCTTGCTCGAGAGCTTGATGGGCGCCGCCTCGGCGAGCCGGTAAACGGTAGAACGTAGCGATGCTGAAGAGACTCGTCCCCTTCGTGGTGCTCTGGCTGAGCGCTGTTGCCATGGTTGCTGGCGGCGGCCCGCGCACGCTCGCCGTCACGCACGATAACGCCCGGCTTCCGGTTGAACTGAAGGAGCCTGCCGCAGTCGCCGCGCAGAGCGCAGGCTCCGCCGTCTCGCGCGGGACCGCGTCGGACGAAGCCGCGTTTCTGAATCGCTACTGCGTGGCGTGCCACAACCAGCGTGTCAAGACCGCGAACCTCGAGCTCGACATGATGAGCCTCGAGGAAGTCGGCCCACACGCGGAGCGCTGGGAGAAGGTGGTTCGGAAGCTCAGAACGGGGATGATGCCGCCGATGGGTGCTCCCCGCCCCGGCCGGGAGGTGATCGATGGATTCGCGTCGCAGCTCGAGGCACGCCTCGACCGGGCTGCCACACCCGACGCCAGCCTCACGACGCCGGCCCTGCATCGACTCAACCGCACGGAATACGCGAACGCGATTCGGGACCTGCTCGCACTCGAGATCGACGTGGAGTCGCTGCTTCCCCCGGACGGTGCCAGCGAAGGGTTCGACAACATCGCCGCCGCGCTCGTGGTCTCCCCCTCCCTGATTCAAGGCTATGTCTCGGCGGCGCTGAAGATCAGCCGCCAGGCGATCGGCGATCGGACGCTCGTCCCGTCGCAGATCACGTATTCGACGCCACCGGCGTTCTCACAGGATCGTCATATCGAGGGTCTTCCGCTCGGCACTCGCGGAGGCATGCTGATCCGCCACACGTTCCCGCTCGATGCCGAATACGACTTCGCCCTCGGTGGTGGACCGGGTGGGGGTGGAGGCGGTGCGGCCGTAGACGTAACACTCGATGGGCAGCGGATCGACGTGGAGAACCCGCGACGCTTCCGGATGCAGGTGTCCGCAGGTCTCCACACCATCGGCATCGCGATGGTGGATCGGCAGCGGGGCGCGGGGGTGAACGAGATTTATTCCGACTTCCGCGCGAATGCCGCGTTTTCGGCGGCAGGTGGCGTGCAGACCCTGACGATCACCGGTCCCTTCAACTCGACGGGCGTGGGCGACACGCCAAGCCGCCGGCGTGTCCTCGTCTGTCAACCGTCTGCCTTGGACGACGAGGGGCCGTGCGCCCGGCAGATCCTCTCCACCGTGGCGCGCCGCGCCTACCGGGGCCCCGTGAGCGACGCGGAAGTCGACACGCTGATGCGGTTCTTCCGCCAGGGCCGTAACGAGGGCGACTTCGAGGTCGGGATTCAGCAGGCCCTCGCGCGCGTCCTGGTTGCGCCACGGTTCGTGTACCGTGCGGAAGGCGAGCCCGAGGGCCTGGCCGCCGGATCGGTGTATCGCGTGAGCGACCTCGACCTGGCGTCTCGCCTCTCTTTCTTCCTCTGGAGCAGCATTCCTGACGATGAGCTCCTGGAGATCGCCGATCGCGGCCAGCTCGGCGAGTCAACGATCCTGCAACAGCAGGTCGCACGGATGCTGGCCGACCCCCGATCGCAGGCGGTCATCACGAACTTCGCCGGCCAGTGGCTCTATCTGCGCGAGCTCGAAGGTGTGCAGAGCGAGGCGGCAAGCTTCGACGACAACCTGCGCCGATCGTTCCGCCGCGAAACTGAACTGCTCTTTACCTCCATCGTCCGGGAAGATCGAAGCCTGATCGAGCTGCTCGACGCGGACTACACCTTCGTGGACGAACGCCTGGCCCGACATTACGGCATCCCGAACGTCCACGGAAGCCACTTCCGGCGCGTATCGCTCGGGCAGGACAGTACCCGGCGTGGTCTCATCGGACACGGCAGTTTTCTCACGGTGACCTCGGTTGCCACGCGGACGTCCCCGGTGATGCGGGGCCAGTGGATTCTCGAGAATCTCCTGGGCACGCCCGCACCCGAGCCTCCGCCCGGTGTCGAAACGAACCTCGACGAGGATGTGGGGACGGTCGGCGGGGCCACGACACTTCGCCAGCGGCTCGAGATGCACCGGTCGAATCCCGTGTGCGCGTCGTGCCACAACCTCATGGATCCCATTGGGTTCGCACTCGAGAACTTCGACCTCGTGGGCGCCTGGCGCGAGTACGACGGCAAGGCACCCATCGACGCCTCCGGCCAGCTGGCGGATGGCACGCCACTCGAGGGCCCGGCGGACCTCCGGCAGGCGCTGCTCGGTCGGTCCGACGCCTTCATGACCGCCGTCACGGAGAAACTGCTAACGTATGCACTGGGGCGCGGCATCCACTACGACGATATGCCGGTGGTTCGCGCGCTCGCGCGACGCGCGGCCCAGAACGACAACCGATTCTCGTCGCTCGTCCTCGGGATCGTGGAGAGCGACGCGTTTCAGATGCGGATCAAGCGTTGACCGAAGCACGCGCTGCGGGGGATGACATTCCCTTCGCTTCGGGCAAGAGGCAGCTGTAGAGCGCAGGCGGCTGCGCGAGGAGACTTCAGACAATGGCATTCGTCACCAAGAAGCACTTGTCCCGCCGCACCTTCCTGCGCGGCGTGGGCGTCACGCTGGCGTTGCCCCTGCTGGACTCGATGATCCCTGCGGCCTCGGCCCTCGGCCAGAGCGCGGCGGTGCCGCGCACCCGGCTCGGCTGCATCTACTTCCCGCACGGCGCCATCATGCCTCAATGGACGCCCGCGATCGACGGCTCCGGCTTCGAACTGTCGACGATACTCCAGCCCTTGGCGCCGTTCCGGGACCGCGTCGAGATTATCAGTCACCTGCGGCACGCGCTCGCCTACGGCAGCGGTGCGACGGCCAATCACAATCGCTCGGCAGCCGCGTTCCTGAGCGGGGCGTTTGCCAAGACCGGGGCACAGGCCTATCTCGGCATCACGATGGATCAGGTTGCGGCGCAGCACATGGGTCAGGACACGCCCCTGCCCTCCCTCGAGCTGATGGTCGACGGCGCGAGCCTGAACTGCGGCGACGGCCTGAGCTGCTCGTATCGCGACACTATCTCCTGGCAGAGCCCCATTTCTCCGTTGCCGATGCAGAACAACCCGCAGGTGGTGTTCGAGAAGTTGTTCGGCGACGGCAACACGATCGAGGAACGGGCCGCACGGCGCAGGCAGTCCCTGAGTCTGCTGGATTCCGTCATGGAGGAGGCCTCGTCACTGCAACGGACGCTGCCCGCCGCCGATCGCACGCGGCTCGACCAATATCTCAGCGATGTCCGCGAGATTGAACGACGGATCCACCAGGCCAGCGCCCAGATGTCGGATGACTTCGACGTCCCCCCGGCACCAACCGGTGTCCCCACGGATGTCGAAGAGCACATCAAGCTGATGTTCGATCTCCAGGTGCTCGCCTGGCAGGCCGAGATCACGCGCGTCTCCACGATGCTCATGGCCAAGGAGCTCACGAACACCGTCTACCCGAAGAGCGGCGTCCGGGATGCGTTCCACGTTCTCTCGCATCACTCCAACATCCAGGAAAACAAAGACCGGTTCGCGGTCCTCAATCAATATCACGTGGGTCTGTTCACGTACTTCCTGGAGCGGCTGCAGGCGACGCCCGACGGTGACGGAAGCCTGTTGGGTCACTCGATGGTGCTCTACGGCAGCGGCATGGGCGATGGCAACCAGCACAATCACACCGATCTGCCGATCATCCTGGCCGGCGGGGCCTCAGGGAAACTGCGGGGTGGACGCCATATCCGAAACGAGCTCGGCACGCCCATGTCGAATCTCCTGGTATCGATGCTCCAGGCGCTCGACGTGCCGGTGGAACAGTTCGGCGACAGCACGGGGCATATCGACATTTAAAGCCCGACACGACCGACCTCTGCTTTCAGCCGCCACGGCCGGTCGTGGGTCACTGTGTGACTCACGACCCGGCCGCCGACACTGGGCAGCCCACACGATCGCCCTGAGCATCCCTGTGCCAACTCGTGAGAGTCTATGCAACGGCACCAGGCACCGATCAGGCGTGGCGCCCGCCGGCATGGACGCGGTGCCGATGTCGGCTGACACGCGCTGCCCGCGGGAGTAGAATCTCATCTTCAGTATCGAGGGGGGGCCACCAAACCACCCGGACAGCGCCGGGATGTGCTCCGCCCGTCACGACGCTGCGTGCGCCACGTGGAGCGCATGCCTTCGAGGATGCGTGCCTCGCAGGAGCGACCGATGTGTGGGTCGTGCCTGCCGGAGGAACTGCCGATGAACAACGTCCCTGGGCCGATCTGGACCGCTATGCGGTCCAGCATGCGCATTTTGGCCTCGTCGGGTGTCATGACATACGGCCGCATAGCGGTCCTGGGCGCGCGAAACGCGCCAAAGAGACACTGGCAACCGGCCAAGGGCCCTGCTGGGACATCAGGACCAAGAGCCCTTGGCTGGCTGGGAGCTGCTTTACTGAGCGTGGTTGTTGGTGCAGGTGTGGTTGCCAGCGCGCAGCACCGGCCCGCCTTTCGCGCTGGCGTAGAGCTGATTTCACTGAACGTCACGGTGACCGGATCCGGTGGTCGCTATATATCGGACCTGTCCGCGGCAGACTTCACGGTCCTCGAGGACGGACAGCCCCAGGAGCTCGTGTTCTTCTCGCGCGCCGACATGCCGATGGCGATCGCCGTGCTGATCGACAGCAGTGCAAGCATGGATCGACAGCTCCAGGTCGCGCAGAACGCCGCGGTGGCGTTCGTGTCGCGTCTGCGCGACGGCGACATCGCGGAGATCATCGAGTTCAACAATCGCGTGCAGATACGGCAGCCGTTCACAGGAGACCGGCAGGCGCTGGAGGAGGCCATCCGAAGCGTGCGGGCCGGAGGTTCGACCGCGCTCTACAATGCCGTCTACATCGCGCTCAAGCAGCTCGAGCAGCTTCGGTCTCCCGATCGTGACGAGCCGCGTCGGGAGGTGATCGTCGTGCTCTCCGACGGCGAGGACACATCGAGTCTCTTGACGTTCGACGAGCTGCTGGAGTCGGCAAAGCATTCGCACAGCGTCATCTACAGCATCGGTCTTGGCCTGGACTCCGTCCGCAGAACCCATTCGCGCCTGGATCCCGAGTTCGTCCTGAGACGGCTCTCCCAGGAGACCGGCGGCCGGTTGTTCCTGGCGAAGCAGGCCAACCAGCTCTCCACGGTCTACAACGAGATAGCCAACGAGCTGACGAGTCAGTACGTACTGGGCTACCTCTCGAGCCACGGCGGCGCGTCCGGATGGCGCAGTGTGAGCGTCCGCGTCGGGCGGCCCAACCACCACGCCCGTACCCGGCCCGGCTACTTCTCTGCCAATTGACCCCTCGCGTCCGGTGGCCCGGTCTCGGGCTGAACCGACCCCGGCAGGCGCGACCCTGCGCGGCCTTGGTAAGGCAGTCGTCGCGGATCGATCCGTACGACACGCGAATGCCGCACGTGCGCTCCATCGATGACCTGGCCGGCAGCATGTGCTGACCGAGGAGGCTTCGGCGTGCGATGCCCGCTCGACCGTCTGTGACATTGCTGGCGTTGGCTGCGGCGCCGACAGCCACCGGCGCCGGTCCCGGTGAGGTGAGTCAGCACGAAACGGTTCGCACGACAGCGGATGATGTTGCAGGGCTGGGAGGCACGGTGGCGTCCCAGCAATTCGCTGCAGCCGGTCCCGTTCGAACAGGCTGTTCGCAGCCATCGCTCTCCGGGATGATGTGGGCGAGCCGGACACTATTGATTCTGCTGGACTCCTGGAGCGAGGCTGTGGCGGCTGACCGGAGATAGCTGCGGCGGGGGGAAAGCCGTCCACTCGGTTACACGTTAGACCTCGGAACCAGCGTCGGCTTGACGGCAAACGAGGACGGGACGCTGACGTCATCACCCCTCGTGCTAAGGAGGTCCTCCAGGACTTCGACGCGCTGCCCCAGCAGGACCGGGCGGAGGTCCTTGCGGAGCTGCTACGTCGTGTCGCCCTGGCGCCGTACGGCCTGCCCGATGCCGACGAGTTGACCGCTGCGGCCGCCGCGTGTTCGTCGAGCTTGATCGTCGAGAGCAGTCGCGGTGAAGGCGCCGCGGCGTGGCGAGGTCTGGTTGGTGGATCTTGGCCTCGCCGCGAAGGTTCGCCCGACCGTGGTGATCAGCGTGCCGGCCGACGACACGGACCGAGCGCTGGTCACTCTCGTGCCGCACACGACGAGCCCGCGGGGGACGCGCTGGGCGCCGGTATCGGTGCCAATTCTTCGAGCCGGAGTGTTCGACGCCCAGAATCTCGTGACCGTTCCGCATGCAAAGCTCGTTCGAAATCTCGGGAAGCTTTCGGCGGCGCAACTGGCGCTCGTGGAGCGGGCCACAGCCACTTGGCTCGGCCTCTCCCTGACAACGAGCCATATCAACGTTGGCGATGGACCGGACGCCACGCAGGCCGCTCTCGCGTCCTGCGCGCCACAAGTCATCGCCAACGTTAGCCGGACAAGATAGATGGCATGCCGATACTGCCAAAGGGCACAGACTTCGTCGACGCGCACACAATACCGGCCGGTTTTTTTGCCGACTGCGCGACCGGGCGTCGTGCCAAAGCTGCTGACAAACAAGGAGGGCGCGGGTACGCGTCGGACCCGAAGGGGGTCTACGACCGAACAATCCTGGGCTCCTGTTGCGAGCGGCGCTTCGGTCCATGGGATCAACACGCACAGAGGTTCTGCTCGACGATCCGCTGAACGCCTCCGTGACTCTCCGGCGGCGGGCTTCTGTGGCAGAATCTGAACGAGTCGAGATCATCGTGTATTGCGGGGCCGTTGGGGAAGCGGCGCGGCAGGAAGTTATCGAACGCTCGAAGGTTCGTCGCCGCTGGGCCGGCTCACAGCGCGAGGAGCCGACGGCGCGCCTCGGCTCCTCGCGAACGTTAGACGGCACAAAGCAGAAGACACGATGAGCGAACCGACGCTACAAGCTCAGACCGATGCTGCCAACGCGTACGAGACGTTGATGGTGCCGGCACTCTTCGGGGAATGGGCCTTGAGGGTCGCAGATGCCGCACAGATACGGCCGGCTCAGCGAGTGCTGGACGTGGCATGCGGCACCGGGGTGCTTGGCCGAGAAGTTGCGGCGCGCACGGGACCAACCGGAGTCGTAGTGGGACTGGATCCCACCCCGGGCATGCTGGAGGTGGCCAAGCGGCTCGCACCGGCCCTGGAGTGGCGGCAGGGCGTTGCCGAGTCACTGCCGTTCCCAGATCAGTCATTCGATGCGGTCGTCAGCCAGTTTGGCCTCATGTTCTTCAAGGACCGACGCGAGGCCCTTCGCGAGGCGTTGCGCGTGCTGGTTCCGGAAGGACGGACAGCCGTCGCGGTCTGGGACTCTCTCGACAACATACCCGCTTACTTTGCGGAGGTAGCCTTGCTGGACTGCGTGGCCGGTGAGCGAGCGGCCAATGCCCTGCGTGCGCCATTCGCGCTCGGCGACCGGGAGGAACTCGCTGCGTTGTTCGAGGATGCTGGCATCGTGTCCGTTGAAGTCACCACTGATCAAGGCACTGCCCTATTCCCCAGCATCCGGGTAATGGTTGAAGCTGACCTCAGGGGTTGGCTGCCTGTAATGGGTGTTGTTTTGCCGGAGGAGCAGATCACCCAGATACTCGATGAAGCCGAAGACATCCTCCGGCCGTATGTCACCACGGGGGGAACCGTGGTATTTGACACCTCGGCTCATATCATCACGGGGGCCAAGGCCTAACGAGGCCCACGCATCTGGCTATAGACACGTGTCCTCATCGTCACCAGTTGCGCAGCGCGCGTCAACCGAATCGGGTAGTACACGCGCCGTCTGCCGGCTCGACGCGGGGATGCTGCGTATCTGTGCCACCGCCGCGGGCGAGGCTCGGTCGACGCGCAACGCGTGTGAATTTCGTTGAGCGCGGTTGCGTGTCCCGATTGCACGCGGAAATCGAAGAGGAGACAACAGCGCGGCTCGTGCGCGCTGAGTACCTCTTCGTCGTGGAGAACCAGTTTCGAAGCGCTGGCGTTCAAGTACACGGCCTCGAACACTGTCTGCTGGCGGAGATCCAGGAAAGAGACGATGAACGAAGCAAAGCTGAACGAGTTCATGGGCAAGTTGGTCACCGACATGGGTGGGGCAGCGATGATGGCGAGCGTCGTTGTCGGCGAGGAACTCGGGTTATACCGCGCGATGGCCGGCGGCGATCCAATGACGCCCGAGCAGCTCGCGGCGCGGACGAGTTGCAACCCGCGGCTGATCCGAGAATGGCTCAGCGCCCAGGCGGCGGCGGGGTACGTCGAGACCAGCGACGGGCGGTTTCGCCTGCCGGAGGAGCAAGCCATGGCACTGGCGAATGAGGATTCGCCCGTGTATGTCGCTGGCGGGGCTTCCGTGCTGGCGAGCCTGTTCCTGGACAAGGACAAACTGGTAGCCGCCATGCGCAGCGATGGCGCTCTGTCGTGGGGCGAGCACCATCCGTGCCTGTTCTCGGGCACGGAGCGCTTCTTCAGGCCGGGCTACCGCGCTCACCTGGTTGCCGAGTGGCTGCCGGCGCTCGATGGTGTCGTTCGCAAACTCGAGACCGGGGCAACCGTAGCGGACGTCGGCTGCGGGCACGGCGCCTCGACCGCCCTCATGGCGGAGGCGTTTCCCGGGTCCCGGTTCTTCGGGTTCGACTTTCACGCGCCGTCTATCGACACAGCCCGCGTACGTGCCGCCGAGCGCGGAATCACCGATCGCGTGACGTTCGAGGTCGCGACCGCCAAAGGGTATCCGGCCCGCGACTACGATCTCATCTGCTTCTTCGACTGCCTCCACGACATGGGCGACCCGGTGGGGGCAGCGCGCCACGCCCACCAGACGCTCGCGCCGGAAGGGACTGTGCTGCTGGTGGAGCCGTTCGCCGGTGATCGGCTCGAGGAGAACGCCAATCCAGTCGGCCGCCTGTTCTACGCGGCGTCGACGTTCGTGTGTACGCCGAATTCGCTCTCCCAGGAGGTCGGACTCGGACTGGGCGCACAGGCGGGCGAAGCGCGGTTGCGCGATGTCTTCACCGAGGCGGGCTTCACCCGTTTCCGCCGCGCGACGGAAACGCCGTTCAACCTCATCCTGGAGGCGCGGAAGTAGCGTGATATCACGGCCGTCACGGATCACACGCGCGCGCGGCACGAGCAGGTGTCATCAGGGCACGGACCGACGCTTCCGCCTTCCTCTCCTGCGCGAACCCGATAATCGCGCTGAGAACGAGGACGGCAGCGATGACTCCGGCGTCGACACAATGCCGAGCGCGGAGGCAGGCCTGCTGCCAGCAACAGAATGAACACGAGCGGGCTGCGGAACTGCCGGCCAAACACCGCCAGCGCACGCGGCGAGGTCGTCTTCGGCAGCTCATTGGGACCGAGGCGCGTGAAGCGGTCGGCGGCGGCCCGGTCGGAGAGACCAGCCGGGCCAGTGTCCAGCGCACGCTCTACGTCCGCCGGGTCGAGGGCGTGCCACGGCCCCGGCGCAACGGATGTCGGCAATTGCTCGAGATTCATCGACGGGCGGCGTTGCGGTCAGGACGACTTCCTCTCCTGGCCAGCTTGTGCAGCTCGATAGCGCCGACGATGGTCAGGGACACAGCAACGACTCGCGTCCATGCGTTGAGGTCGATGGGCTCTACGCGCAGGACGAACTGGGTCGGCCCCAGGTACAGCGCGGCCGCATGCACGAGAAGCGACGCCGAGGTCGCGACGAGCAGGAAGGGGTTCGACAAGGGGCTCTTCGTGAACACGCTTTCGAACTCCGACCTGGAGTTCCCCACGTGCAACATCTGGAACAACACCATGGTGGTGAGTGCCACGGTCTGAGCCTGTGCCAGCGAGCCGGTCTGATCCAATTCCCAGCGGAACAGCGCCAGTGTTCCGATGGTCATGACCACGCTCACCACCACCGTGCGCTCCCACAAGAGAGGCGACATGATGCCTTCACTGGCAGGTCTGGGCTTCCGTTTGACGACGCCCGGCTCCCCGGGCTCGAAGGCGAGGGCGACATCCTGCAGACCCTTCGTAACCAGGTTCATCCAGAGCAGCTGTGCCGGAACGAAGGGAACCGGCCAGCGCAGGAGCAGCGCCCCCAGAATCGTGATGATCGACGCCACACCGGTCGAGATCAGGAAGAACGTCACCTTGCGAACGTTGTCGAACGTGACGCGGCCTTCTTCCACCGCAGCATAGATGCTGACGAAATTGTCGTCGGTCAACACCATGTCGGCCGCCGCGCGCGCCACGTCCGTCCCGCCCTGCCCCATCGCGACTCCGATATTGGCGGCCTTGAGTGCGGGGGCGTCGTTGACGCCGTCACCGGTCACGGCCACGATCTCCCCATGACCCTGGTAGGCGCGGACGACTCGCAGCTTGTCCTCGGGCGACACGCGAGCATAAATGGACGTCTCCAACACCCGTCGGCGCAACTCGTCGTCGTCCATGTGGCCCATGCTCGAGCCGGTCAGGACGGGAGCATCCGGAGCAGCGATGTTCAACGCCGCGCCGATCGACCGTGCCGTCGCGGCATGATCGCCGGTAATCATCACGACGCGGATACCCGCCTCGTGGCAGCCCGCAATCGCCTCCCGGACTCCTTCGCGCGGCGGATCGAGCATGCCCTGGAGCCCCACGCACGTGAGTCCGGACGGGGTATCCGGATGCTCCTCTGCGGGCGGGGAGCCGGTCTCTGCGTAGGCCATCGCAAGAACGCGTAAGCCGTCCTGCGCCATGGCGTGGGCTGCCGCGTGCACCGCGTCGGCGTCCACGGCCGACCCATCCTGCTCCCGCATCGCTTCGTCCCGTGCCCGCGTGCCGGAACCTCGTGCTGCGGTGATGTGCTCCGCGGCCACGGGTCCGGCCACCCGGTCGCACATCTGCAGAACCCGTTCGGGAGCCCCCTTCACGAAGACCAGATGGCGATCGCCAAGGCGACGGAACGACGCCGAGAACTGGCGTTCGGACTCGAATGGAATACTGCTCTCCTCGACGCAGGCCGCACGCACGGCGTCCGTGTCGATGCCGAAGCGGCTGGCGACCCTGAGGAGTGCGGCCTCCGTCGGATCGCCACGCGTCTCCATCCGGTCGTCCTCGCGTCCAATCGATGCCTCGTTCGTCAAGACCCCCGTGAGAACGGCAAGGGTCAACGGATCGTCGGGTAACCGTTCGAGGAGTGGCCGTGCATCGAGCTGCCGCGGCTCCGTCTCGCCGCTGAGATCGACCATCTCACCGGCGGCCCAGACGTCCCGCACCGTCATCCGGTTTTCCGTCAACGTGCCCGTCTTGTCAGACCCGATGATTGTTGTGCTTCCCAGCGTCTCCACGGCCGGCAGCCTGCGAACGATCGCGTGGCGGCGGGCCATACGGCGCACGCCGAGCGCCAGCGTGATCGTGAAGACGACGGGCAGACCCTCCGGCACGGCGGCCACCGCAAGAGCCACGGCCACCATGAACATGTCGCCCGGGGTCTCGCCCTGGATGACTCCAATCACGAACGCCGCAATCACCGAGACGCCGACGAAGACTGCCACGAGGTGCGCAAAGCGGGTCATTCGCCGCTGCAACGGAAGCTCGAGCCGCTCCTCCCCCTTGATGCGTTCCGCGATCTTGCCGAGCTCCGTGGACGCACCGGTGCCGACGACGTAGCCTCGGCCGCGGCCGCTGTTGACGACCGTCCCCATGAAGACCCTGTTGGTCCGGTCGGATACCGGGACGCCTTCGCTCAGCACGCCGGTGGTCTTGGCAACTGGTAGCGACTCCCCCGTCAGCAGGGACTCGTCGACGGAGAGCGCCGTCACGGAAAACAACCTGAGATCGGCGGGAACGTGGCTTCCAGACTCGAGCAGCACCAGATCGCCCGGCACGAGCGAACGGCTCTCGATGTCCTGTTCACGGCCGCCGCGCACGACGTGCGCGCGCGGGGTGACCAGCTGCATCAGCGCCCTGACCGACTCCTCCGCCCGGCGCTCCTGCGTAAAACCGATGATGGCGTTGAGCACGAGCACGGCCACGATGACGCCCGTATCGATGTACTCGCCGATAGCGGCCGTCACGAACGCCGCCACCACGAGGATGTAGATCAGGGGACTACGAAACTGGTGGAGCAGGATGGCGAGATAGCTGATCGGCTCGGCGTCCGCCAGCTCGTTGGGACCATGACGTGTCAGCCGCTCTGCCGCCTCGGCCTCCCGCAGACCCTGGTCGTCCGTTCCCAGGGCCTGTTCCACGGCGCGACGGTCGCGCGCGTGCCACGGCTGCTGGTCCTGGTGGACCATTTGAGCCCCAGGTGGTGTTGTCTCAGCCGACTCGTCCATCGCCTCCACTCGCACGTCAGCATGCTATCAGGTGAACATTTCGTCTACCGGCATGCGCGGGCGCACCACCGTCGCCTTCGACTCACGACGTGGATCACACCTTACTGACTCGTCGGGTCTCCGGCAAACGTCTGGATGTCGAGCCGAAAGATCCCAGCCTGCCGGATCAGGTCCACGACCTGAATGACGCGTCCGTGGAGTGTCCGTTCGTCCGCAGCGACCGTCACTGGAGCCAGGTCCTTGTTCTGGAGAGCTTCCAGGCGCCGGGAAAGCGCGTCCAGGGGCTGCGCCACTCCATCGACGTACACGGTCCCCCCGGCATCGATGACGATCACCAGCGCGTCGCTCTCCTTCCCGAGGGCTTCGGCACTCGACGCCGGTGGAAGGGAGATGCGCAACACCGTCCGGTCGCTGAACGTCGCGGTCACGACGAGGAAGACCAGTACGAGAAACAGAATGTCGATGAGCGGCGTCAGGTTGATGTCGGCGGACGCACGCCGGCGCGGCGCGAACCTCACGAGACCCCCTCGGACAGCAACTGCGCCAGCTCGAGACCGACGGCCTCCAGCTGTGCAACAGTGCGGTCCACGAGAGCCGCGAGAAGCCGCTGCGTCACCAGCGCAAGCATTCCGACCAGCAGACCCGCGATGGTCGTGTACAGTGCGGTTCCGATTCCGCCTGCCAGCTGCGACGCGCTCAGCACGCCGTCTGTCGCGGCAAGCCGTTCGAAGACGACGACGATCCCGACGACCGTCCCGAAGAGTCCGAGCAGCGGTCCCAGCGTGGCGATGAGCGCGAGGCCTCCAAGACCGAAATCCAGCTCGCGAGCCAGGTCGCGTCCCATTTGCTCGATCTGCTCGGTCAGGTGTCCGTTGCCTCGTTCGGCAGCCGCAAGCGACCGCTCGATCAACCTGGCCGCCGGTGAACGATCGGCGCGCGCCACCGCCAGCGCGCGCGCGTACTCACGCGCGCCGATGATGCCCCGAACCTGTCGAATCAGGCGCTCACCAGATCGAGCGCGACGAAGCTGAGCCCATTTGGCCAACGCCAGTCCGAAGCCAATCGTCGAGCAGGCGACGATGGGAAGGAATGTCAGAATGCGAAGCGACAGTTCGGTCTCGGACAGAGCGTGCATGGACCTTCCCCCGGTGCATGAGCGACGGCGCGTGTCTCGACTTGTGCTTGTACCGGTTGTTTCAGCTCACGCCAACCCGCCGGTGGCATGTGACGCGCCGACGTGCCCCTGCGGCGACGCGACCTACGACTCGCGCGACAGGAGTCTGGCGAAACGCATCCGACGACCGAGCTGGGTTGCGGGACCCAGCTCGGGTCGCCGGTCGCAGGTGGAGGATGCGTTTTACCGCGCGACGTCGTCGGGAGCAAGACGCAGGGGCACGTCGGCGCGACCACGCGGACACAATCTGCGTCGTGTGCCGAAACAACAGGATACGCAGAAGCCGTCCAAGCACATGCCTCGGCACTACCATGCCAGCAAGATACCCAGCCCAACCCCTACAGCGAGCAAAATCGCACCAACCATGAGCCAGCTGGTCAGCTGCCGTTCCAGGCCCATGACGGGCGCAAGTACTGCGCCCCGTTCGGGCCACAGGTGAAGCGAACCCGTGCGGACGATTGCCGGACCTGGCACATCCCAACGCAGCACATCGAACGCGCCCCGCGACACATGGAGAAGGGGCCGAAGCAGATCACCAGCCGGCACGTACAACCGGAGACGCCAACGGGTCGGAATACTCGGCCGCGACCAGACCAGCCACGCCAGCACGCCGCCCACCGCTGGAGGCCAGAGTGTGCTCCAGACATACACTGGTGACAGAGCCACGGTGGCGGCGTCACGAAATCCTCCAAGAGGCAACCCCCAGACAACGAGTGTTCCAATGGCGACCAGCACAATCCACGGCAACCACAACCCCGCTGGCACGCGCGGCTCTGACGGCGACGCGTGGGACGTGTCGGTCGGCTCCGTCCGCGTCACCAGGAACAGGAAGCGCGCCATCAGCAGCGTCGTTCCGACGGCAGCCCATGAGAGTCCGAGGTCGATGGCGTCCAGCGGAAGCGGCACGTCCACGAGCCCGTTCTTCAGCGCCACCTTGCTCGCGGCGCCGCTCGTCAGCGGCAAGCCAGCCAGAGCCAACGCCGGCAGCATGAGACCAGCCATCATGACCGCGCGCCGCCAGCGCCGCTCGAAGGCCGATGCCGCGGCTACGCCGACGCCAAGAAACAACGCTCCCTTGGCCAGGCTGTGATGCGTGGCATACAGCAGTACAGCCGGCAGGAGAACCGACCACGCCTCTGGTGCGATGAGACCCGCGCCCACGCCAACGGTCAGCACGCCCATCTGGCTGATACTGGAGTACGCGAGCGCCGTCTTGGGATTCGTCTGCGTCAATCCGGCGAGCACGCCTGCGAACGCGCCGGTCAGACCGACGACAACGCACAACATCCCCCAACCCGGGAGCGCGATGTCGCCGAGCGGCAGGAATCGGAGCCATCCGAGCAGCCCGGCCTTGATCATGGCGCCGCTCAGGATGGCGCTCGCCGGCGTCGGCGCCGCGGGGTGGGCCAGCGGTAGCCACACGTGGAGCGGCACCGCTCCGACTTTGATGCCGAATCCGGCAACCAAGAGCGCCGCAACGGCGGATCCCCAGGGCGACTCCGCCACGATGGCGGGCGCCCCGATCACGTCCACGCGTCCCGACATGGCCGCCGTTGCCATGATGCCCGTGAAGAGCAACAGCTCTCCAACGACCACCAGGACGATGTAGATGCGTCCGGCGTGCAGCGCCTCCCGACTGCCGTTGTGAATGATGAGGCCATACGAGGCAAAGCTCATCACGGCGAAGAACACGTAGAACGTAATCATGTCGGCGGCCAGAATCAGCCCAAGGTTTCCGGCCATCGTCACCATGAACAGCGCGAAGAACCGGTGGCGCTTCGGGTCGTTCGACAGATACGTCCGGGCGTACAGCCCGGCGGCAATCCAGAGGACCGAGGTGAACAGCAGGAAGACACGCGCCACCTCGTCCACCCCGACGCGCGCACCCAGCAACAGCCAATCGATTCCGATGGCCACGTCCGGTCCTTCCCAGAGGGCCAGGGCAAGGGCGGGCAGCGCCGTCCACGGCATCGCGCTCGACACGAAACGCCGGGTACGCCGCCACGCCAGCGCAGACGCTCCGATCAAGGGAATGCCGATCGCCAGCGTCAGAATGGCTTCATTCATACGCCCGTACCGCAATGATCCTGGCCCACTGGAGCGGACTGAACCAGGTCGCCGCGAACAATCCAACGACCAGTACGACCGCGGCGGTCACGACCGGTGGCATCAACAACCCCCACTGCGTCTCCAGTCGACCGTGGGGATGTTCGTCCCGCCAGGGGGCGACGGGTTCCTTGAACCACGCGCGAAAGACAATGGGCAGGAAGTACGCGGCGTTGAGGCATGTGCTCAGCACCAGCACACCTATGACCCAGGGCTGCCCTGCTTCCAGCGAGCCGAGTCCGACGTACCACTTGGTGATGAACCCGGCCAGCGGCGGCACCCCCATCATGCCGAAGGCGGCGACGGTAAACGCCGTCATGGTCCACGGCATCCGCCGAGCGACGCCGTCGAGATCCGAGATGCGGTGCACGTGAAGAGTCTCGGCGAGATTGCCGGCGCAGAAGAACAGCGTGATCTTCATGAGTCCCTGGTGCACGAGATGAACGACGCCGCCAATCGTGGACGACGGCCCCGCGATTGCCACGCCGAGCGTGATGTACGACACCTGACTCACGGTCGAGAATGCCAGCCGTCGCTTCAAATCGTTCTGCCGGAGGGCCTGGACGGATCCATACACGATTGTCAGGCTGGCCAGCACCGCGAGCGGCGTGGCGACGCCCAGATCCTCGCTGAAACGGATGCCGTACACGTCGTACATCACACGGACGATGCCGAATGCACCGGCCTTTACCACGGCCACCGCATGCAGCAACGCGCTGACGGGTGCCGGCGCGACCATCGCAATGGGCAGCCAGCTGTGCAGCGGCACCAGGGCCGCCTTGACGCCGAGGCCGGCGATGAGGAGCACGAAGATCGCCACGAGCGACGCCCGATGGTCATCGGCGAGGCCGACCACCAGCCCGTCTCCTGCGAAGTCCGCGGAACCGGCCAGCGCATAGAGCCATACGGTGCCCAACAGCAGTACCGCACCACCCGTCAACGTGTACCGCAGGTAGACGCGACCCGCGCGCAGCGCCTCCTGCGTTCCGCGATGGACCACGAGCGGGTACGTGGAGAGCGTCAGCATCTCGTAGAAGACGACGAAGGTGAAGAGATTCCCGGCGAGTGCGATGCCGACGGTCGTGCTCACGCAGATACTGAAGAACCCGAAGAACCGGCTCCGGTGCGGCGATCCCTCCAGGTACGCAATCGCATAGATGGTGGTCAGCAGCCACAGGAAGGCCGAAAGCGACACGAAGAACATGGCGAGCGCGTCGGCGCGCAGCACGAGATCGACGCCGCCCAGCACCGGCACTCGGAACTCGGGTGTGAATTCGAAATAGACCTCCACCATCATCACGATGACGAGGGCCGCCTTCAGGAACGCACCGATGAGATTCAGCGCCGTACGCATCCGCACGCGCTCCTCGGCAAGCACGAAGATCCAGATTCCGGGCACGAGCGACGTGCAGAGCGTGAGTACCGGGAGCCAGAAGTCCCAGCTCATGGCGCCGGCTCCAGGATTGCCTGCCCGGCGACCGGGGCGCCCACATCGATCAGCGCCAGCACCGGGCTCGCGGCGAACCCGAGCAGCAGTGCGACGAGTGCCAGCGCCATCGGCGACCACCGCATCGACGCCGGAATCGGTCGCACCGGGCCCTCCCGACGAGAGGCGGTCATCGCGGGACCCAACACGCGGAACATGTACCCGGCCGACAGCAGGCCGCCCGTGACGATCACCGCGGCAAGCGACGTCGGGCCTGTGGTCAGCGCCGCGTCGAGCAGAAGCCACTTGGCCACGAAGGCGCCGCTCGGCGGCAGCCCCATCAGCGCCACGCTGCTGAAGCCGATCGTCAGGAGCGGGGCCGGCAGCCGATCCGCCAGACCCGCCAGGTCTGCAACGCGGTCGTGTCCCAGGGCATGCAGGATGGCACCCGCCGCCATGAAGAGGGCGGCCTTCGCGCACGCATGCGATACGCCGTACAGAATGCCGCCCTGCCAGGCCGTGATCCCCGCTCCGGCAGACAACACCAGGGGAAAGACGAGGAAGAGGTACCCGAGCTGCGCAACCGTGGAGTAGGCGATGAGCAGCTTCAGACGAGGGGCGAGCATTGCTTGCAGCGACCCCCACACGATAGCTCCCGCACCCAGCACTCCCAGGACGGCACCGGCTTCGAAGGAGACGACGTCACGAAAGACATCGATCCAGAGACGGAGCAACAGGTAATACGACGCCTTCACGACGAGTCCCGAGAGGATCGCGCTCGCCGGCGCCGGGGCGTTCGCGTGCGCCGACGGAAGCCAGAAGTGGAAGGGGAACACGGCCGTCTTGAGGAACAGACCGAGCGTCGCCAGCGTGATGGCAGCGGTGGCCGGCCATCCAGGCGTCAAGGTTCGTCCCAGAGACGACAGGTCCAGCGTTCCCTGCGACCAGTACAGCACCGCCACGGACAGGAGATAGAACAGCGAGCCGAGCACGGCAGCGAGCAGGTACCGCATGGCCGACGGGAGCGCTGCCGGACCGCCCAGCGCGACAAGCGCCACGGCCGACAGCGTGATGAGCTCCAGGGCGACGTACAAATTGAACAGGTCGGCGGAGAGGTACAACGCGTTCATCGCGCCCCACAGGAGCAGCCACAACACCCAGAAGTGACGCGGCCGCTCCGCACCAGCCGCGGATTCGGCCGCTTCCCGGGCGTCGGCGAAGTACCCGCGCACGTACACCGCCACCGCCATGGCCACGAGCGCGGTCATCGCGAGCATCACGGCGCTGAGACCGTCCGCGTACAACTCGATGCCGAGCGGGGCTCCCCATCCTCCGATGCGATATCGCTGCGGACCCGAGCGCCAGACCTGCATGATCAGCCCGGCAACGCTGAGGGCAATACCGCCGGACGCGACGCTTCCGATGACGGCGGCGCCGCTGCGTCCACGCAGGAGCAGCAGCATCGAAGCCGTCAGCGGCAGCACGATGACCCACACAATCCAGGGAATGCCCGTAAGAGCGCCGATCGGATTCATTCGTCGGCGGTCGAATCGGAGTGGGAGCCGGCCTGTCGCGCGAGCGCAAGTGCAAGGGCCGTCGTGCTGACGGCAACAACGATTCCAGTCAGCACCAGCGCATGAGGTACCGGATCCGGCGCGCCCGCTACGCCTCGATAGGCGCCCGCGACGAGAATCAGGAAGACTCCGCTTCCCATGATATTGACGCCCAGCAGCTTGCGCAGGAACGGTTCACGCGCGATCACGCCGTACACGCCGACGGCGAACAGGACGAGACCGGTGACGGCGTACCACAAAGCCGTGCTCATGCGTCGCGACTGGCGGCACGCCCGGAGCCGACGCCGAGGTCGGCCCGATTGCCGGCAAACAGAACGGCGAGGATGAGTGCGATAGACAGCGTGAGCAGCACCTCAATCAGCAAGATCAGCGTACCCGCCCACCCCATGGGGTACTCGAGGAAGTGCCCGCCGACGACCATCACGCCGACGCCAACCGCGAGGAATACGACGAAGCCACCGGCAACTGCCGCGCGCAGCCACGTGCTCTGCCAGTCGAAGGGGCGCAGCACGTTCCCCACGACCAGCAGCACACCGGCGGCAGCCAGGACCGCACCTGCCTGGAACGCTCCACCCGGAGCCGTCGTACCGGCCCACAGCATATAGCCTCCGACCAGCACGATGATCGGCACGAGCACCTGGACGAGTGCAAGCAACACCGGACCGGGCGCCTGCTGACGCGTGGGCACCGCGGAGGGCCCGAGTGACCAGGCTCCGCTCACCGCCAGCACCAGCACCGCGACTTCCAGCAACGTGTCGTACGCGCGGAAGTTCAACAGCACGGCTGTCACCGGATGATCGACGCCGCTGCGACTCATCGCGTCGCCGACCAGTGCGGCAAGATCGAAGCGCCCTTGCCTGTCGGCCGCAAGGGCAAGAGCTACGACCACCACCAGGCCCGCCGCCAGCAACGGTACCAGCAGTCGGCGCAGGACCATCTGGCCTCTGGAATATCCGAAGCCGTCCGACTCTTTCCCACCTCCGTCCCCTGTGCCGCGGTCGACCCGCGGGCGGGCGACGATCGACCGCCGGTGCGCCAGCGCATTGAGAAAGAGGGCACCAGTCAATCCGGCACCAATCGCCGCCTCCGCCAGCGCGATGTCCACCGCGTGCAGCCGGGCCCATGCCAGCGCCATCAGCACTCCGAACGCGATGAACAACACGACGGCCCTGAACAGATTGGCGGTGAGCAACACGACAAGCGCAAGCCCGACCAGCAGGACGGCGAGAGCAACGTCAATGGCCGCGAGCAGTGGCGTCATCGATGCCGCCAGATCTCAACGCCCTGCCGGTGCGCCGCGCGCGCGGTGAGATGACAGGCGGCGGCACTCGCGAGGAGCACCAACAGCCAGACGAGAACCAGCTTGGCCCCCACGAGCAGCGACCCGTCGCGCAGCACAAGGCCCCCCGTGATGAGGCCCAGGCCGAGATTGTCCGCCTTGGTCAAGGCGTGGAGCCGGCAGTACACGTCCGGAAACCGCAACAATCCAACGGTCCCCGCCAGGAAGAAGAACGCACCCGCTCCCATGAGCACGAGCGCCGCCAGGTCCGTCACGCTCACGAGCCATCCCCATCGGCCGCGGCACCCGCACGCTCCGGCCCCTGTGTCGATTCAGACGCTTCGGGCGCGTCAATCCACACGCGCTGTACGAACACCACGATGGTCATGGCCGCAAGGAGTGCCAGCACCAAGGCCACATCCCGGAGCGCCGGCAGTGTCAACGCGTCGGCCAGGAGCACGAGGATGGCGACGCCGGTGCTGCCGAACAGTTGCGCAGCGAGCATTCGATCCGCCTGCGTCGGCCCGCGCCACACGCGGACGAGCCCCGCTCCCATGTTCAACAGGAGAAACAGTGCCAGTGCCGCGGCCCACTCGGTCGCGCCGCCAATCGAGGTCATGCCCGAATATCTCCAAACGAATGACCAAAGATGTGCGCCACGTGAGCCTCGAGGCGCTCCAGACCAGCCGCGTCCAGCGTCCCGCCGAGCAGGTGCACGGATACCGTGTCCGCCTGCAGGTCGGTGGCCAGTGTCCCGGGCAGCAGACCAATCACGCTCACGAAGAATACGCGGGCTGACCCGTCCGCCGGCAGGCGCGTCCGGTAGGTCGCAAGAGACGGCGACACCGGCAGGCTCGTCCGCAGGGCACGCATGGCGACGTCCACCCCGCCCACCAACGAGCGCCACACGAAGTAAGGGACGAACGCCGCCAGACCGCGAAGGCTCACGTCGGCCGGCTGCGACGACGTCAGCGCGAGCACCGCCGTCGTCGCCACGAGTACCGCCGGCACACCCACGGTCCACGAGGACACATCGCCCTCGGACATTACCCACCAGAGCACCGCGCACGCGAGCAGCCAGAACCGCGCACGGCGATGATGGGATAGGGTCTCAGTCCACCAGCGTGTGTACCGCATCACCCGTCACTCTCTCCCCAGACCCATCAGCGGGTGTGCCGCTGCGCTCGCCGCTGCACCGGCACGCATCGCTCTCTCGGTCGAATGGCTCATGATAGGCGCACAGCACCGGACGCGATAGACTGATGGCGCTCCCGTGGAGCCCCGTGGCTGGACCGCTGTACGACTCCAAACGAGAACTCCGTACCCATTGTGGCGAGTTGGCGTTGCCGTGCAGCGGTCCAGCGGCGTGCGGAGCTCGCCAGGCGAACACTGCCGACCAGCCAAGGGCTGGCGCCAACGGGATATCAAGGGCGACAGCCCTTGGCTGGTGGGAAGGAAAGGGTTGTGGCCGACATTACACGCATCCTCTGTCCTGTCGATTTGTCCGAATTGTCGCGGCACGCGCTCGATCACGCACGTGCAATCGCCGGGTGGTATGGTGCGCGGATCACCGTGCTCCATGTGTACGGTCCCCAGGAGATTCCAGCGTTCACCACGGACGTACCGGCGACGGCTACGCTTCCCGCTCCGCTCGATCCGCTGAACCTGCGGGAACAGATACGGAGATTCTGCGACGGCGACCCTGCGGATCCGATTGGTCTCGACATCCTCGTCGAAGAGGGCGCGCCAGCCAAGGTCATCGTCCGCGCGGCCAAGGATACCAATGCGGACCTGCTGGTCCTGGCCACGCACGGGCGCAGCGGATTCGATCACTTCGTGCTCGGATCGGTGACCGAAAAAGTACTTCGCACGACACCGGTCCCGGTGCTCACCGTGCCGCCGCCGGTCACATCCGGCGCACAGCCGCTCTACAAGCGGATTCTCTGCGCGATGGACTTCTCCGACGCATCCACGGGTGCGCTCGAGCTCGCGCTGTCGCTCGCCAAGGAAGCCGACGCCAGGCTGACGCTTCACCACGTCGTGGAGGACGTGCCCATGGTGGCCGCGTCACCCGAGGCAGTGCCGTTCTCGTTGCCCGATTACCAGCGTCATCTGCAGGAAGACGCACAACGCCGCCTGGACGACGCGCTCCCCGAAGAGGCGCGTATCTGGTGCACGCCGGAGGTGCTGGTCACGGTCGGGAAACCCTACCGGGAGATCCTGAGAGTCGCGGACGAAGCCGGCGCCGAGCTCATTGTGATGGGAGTGCAGGGACGCGGCGCGCTGAACCGCTGGTTGTTCGGTTCCACCACGAACCAGGTCATCCGTCACGCCACCTGCCCGGTCCTCACGGTCCGTGCCTAGTAGTGTGTCCACGAAATGGCTGGTGCACCGAGGGCGCCGATGCGCCCGGCCGGCAAGGCGCGACGACCGAGAATATTGGCCATATTTGAGGAAGGAGCAACGCAGCCGGCCGGGATGCAGCGGCGGCCGAATGCCCAGCTATTTCGTGGACACACCACTAATGTCCCCGCGAAGGGGGGGGCGAAACGAGTCTGTCAATCCTCGATCCTTCCCCGTCAGCTCGACAGAATGCAGGCTCGTCGTTTCGAGTGATACATTAGCGTCCAGACGGCTGATGAGTCGCGATGTCGCGACCGGCGAAGCCGATCTCAGAGTGGAGGAAATGCTTATGTCGGCAAGGCGGCCGCTACTGACAGCGGGAATTGCGGTGTTGTTGGCGGGATGCTCCGGCGGTCCCCCGAGCACACAGCAGCTTGCGCAGGACGCTATCGACGCGATGGGGGGACGACAACAGCTCGAAGCCGTTCGAACGATTGCCATGCGGGACGGAGAGGGAACGCGCTACCGGCTTGGTCAGAGTGTCAACGCCGGAGATCCGGACCAGCCCGCCAAGCTGACGCAGGTCGTGGAGTCCGTGGACCTGGCCGGTGGGCGCGCCGCGCTGGACTACGCGCTGCTGTCGCCGAGCGGTTTCCAGCAAAGTCGCAAGGAAGTGCTCACCCGCCAGGACGGCAGGCTCGTCGGGATTGAAACCGTGCCAGGGCGCCCGGTCGTGGCCATGTCTCCGTCCGGCCTCTTCTCATGGGGCAGCCAGAACTCGCCCGCATTCCTGCTGCGGCGCAGCGTCGTCACCGTCATCCTGGCGGCGGCGGATTCCGGATCTGGCGACCCGGCAGAGGAGCGGGAGCTCGACGGGCGTCAGTATCGTTTCGGCACGGCTACGTTGAATTCGGAGCAGATCGGGCTGTACTTCGATCCGGATTCGACGCTGCTGACAGCATTCGAGGCGACGGATACGGAGACGATGCTCGGTGACGTGCGTGCTCTCTACGTCCTGGACGACTACCGATCGGTGGACGGACTGATGCTGCCGCACAAAATGACCATCCGGAAGGGCGGCCAGCCCTACTCCGAGGTCCAATTCGCATCGATCGCCGTCAACGATCCGGCAACCGACGCCGTCTTCGACGTTCCCGAAGACTTGGAGGCCGAAGTCGGTCGCGTCGTCGCCGCCGGTGAGCACTATTCGCCGGTCGAGCTCGTGCGCGTCGCCAACGGCGTGCACCTCGTGAGAGCCTATTCTCACAACAGCCTGCTGGTAGAGTTTCCAGACTGGCTTGCAGTGGTGGAAGCGCCGTATACCGAGGCACAGAGTCATGCGCTGGTGCGCCTGCTCGGTGAACAGTTCCCGGGAAAGCCTATTCGCTACGCGGCGGTCACTCACCACCACTACGACCACACCGGCGGTGTGCGTGGACTGGCCGCGCACGGCGCAACGATTGTGGTGGCGCGGGGCAACGAGCCCGAGGTTCGCCCCGTGCTCGACGCCCGTCACTCGAATCCACCGGACGAGCTCGAACGGCGCCGTCAGGCGGGCCAGCAGACCGGTTCGCTGGAGGTCTTCGACGACAGGATGGTCCTGAGCGACGGCGGCCAGAGTCTCGAGCTGCACGCGATCGCGGGTAACCCCCACGTGGATTCGATGGTCATCGCCTACGTGCCCTCGGCGCGGACACTCTTCCAGAGCGACCTGTTCTTCCCGGGCACGGGGGCTCCAGCGAGTCCGGCAGCCGTGCACTTGCTGCAATCCGTCCGGGCCCTCAACCTCCGTGTGGACACGCACGTCGGCGGCCACGGCGGTATCGCTCCCTTCGCAGAACTGGTCAAGGCCGCCGCGGCGGTTGCTTCGACCAACTGACGATCCGTCTCCGTTGGTCGCAGCATCGCTCCGGCGCCGCCGCGCGTATTCCCGGTACGCGGACCAGACGTCGAGAAGATGACCGCCATCGCCGGCCATCTTCTCCCAAGAGCTTTGGACCCCAACGGTTTTCCTTGTAATCGCATTACGGATGTGGTTCGCTGGAACTCTCTGTCCACTCTGTGGACCTTCGAGAGGAGCTCGAGCATGGAAGACCGAACGGTTGCGTTCGCCAGCGACGTCCCCGGCCACCGTACGTATACGGATACCGTCGCCCGCGGACTGTACGAGCGGCCAACCGGCGGGCTCCGCGGCAAGTACGACAACGTACGGACCTACTGGGAGGATCGCCTGACACGCACGACGATCGCGCCGTTCGTCAAGGGGCGGGATCAGCACGCGATGCGCGAGGGGCGAAAGGTGCGTGTGCTCGATCTCGGCTGCGGAGCCGGCCAGGGTTACGAACTGCTGACCCGTATCGACCAGGAAGGCCTGACGCTGGGCGACGCGATGCGCTTCGTCCTGCCGCCGTCACGCATCGGTCTGTACTTCGGCATCGATCTCAGCGCTGCAATGATCGAGCAGGGGCGCGCAAACTATGCCACCGTCCGTGGCGCTCGCTTCGCAGAGGGAGATCTGCGCGATGGGCTCGGCATGCTGGCGGCCGAACCGCCGTTCGACATCTATTTTTCGTCCTACGGCTCGCTCTCACACCTCGGGGCCTCCGATCTCCGTCGCTGTCTGGTGGAGGTCATCGAACACGCGGCACCGGGCGGTATGGTGGTACTCGACCTGGTGGGGCGGTATTCGCCGGAATGGCCCGGCTATTGGCACGCGGTCACCGAGGCGGAGAAGGTGCGCCCCTATTCCATGAGCTACCTCTTTGCAGAGGCGGAGCGGGAGAGCGGCGACGTCGAGACGTTTCCGCTCCGCTTCTGGACGGGCGACGAGATCGTGCAGCTGTGCCACGAGCTGACGCTGGTCACCGATGCGACCGTCACGCCCGTTGCGATGGTGGACCGCTCGGTATTCGTCGGACGGCATCTCGACACACGGGAGTACGGGAGCTCCCTCCCCCCGCTTCGCAGCCTTGTCAACCGCCTGTACGAGCAGAACGTCCGCACGCGACTCGAAGACCTCCGCGTACGTCTGCCGCAGCCCCCATCGCACAACGATGCCGTGGATCGCTTCCTGGCCACACTGAGCACCTGCTGGAATCGGGTGATCGACTTCACGCTCGAGCGCCTTCGTGGCCGGCGCACCAGCCTCGTCGACCTCGACGGCTGGCGCGACTTCCCGCCGCCGCTCCAGGTGGCTCTGATGACGATGGACCGGGTGGTGGATAGCGTGTCGTGGATCGACGTCGGCGACACGCGCGCCAACATCATCGAGCCGCAGCTCGCGTACGTGCTTCAGCGACTGGAGCATTCCCTGCAGCAGGGGCTGGGCTGCGGCCATGCCCTCCTGGTCGTGCTGTCGATTGACAGCAGTTCGTCGGCGAGGTCGTAGGCATCGTCTGACGACCCGGACACGCTCGTATGATTGAAATCGTGGCTCTGACCAAGCGGTACGGATCGACGATGGCCGTGGATCGGTTGTCGTTGACGGTTTCGCGGGGCGAGCTGCTGGTGCTCCTGGGAGCGTCCGGTTCCGGCAAGACGACGACCCTGAAGATGGTGAACCGACTGATCGAGCCGACGTCGGGACGCGTGGTGATCGACGGCGATGATGCGGCCGTCGGCGAGCCACACGTGCTCCGCAGACGCATCGGGTACGTGTTCCAGCGCGTGGGCCTATTCCCGCACCTGACGGTCGCGGAGAATATCGCCGTGCCGCTGGTGTTGTTGAAGTGGGACGCCGCCCGCATCCGCAGACGGGTCGACGACCTGCTCGATCTGGTGGAACTGCCGCCGGACGTACACGACCGGTCTCCCGAGCACATGTCCGGCGGCCAGCAGCAGCGCGTCGGCGTGGCGCGGGCGCTCTCTGCTGCACCACGCCTGATGCTGCTGGACGAGCCGTTCGGTGCGCTCGATCCGCTCACGCGCGATCGGCTGCAGCAGTCGTTTCTGCGCATCCGTCGCCAGCTCGGCTTGACGGCGATGTTCGTCACCCACGACATGGTCGAGGCCCTGCTCGTGGGCGACCGGATTGCCGTGATGCGGGAGGGACGGCTCGTCCAGATAGGCTCACCGCGGGAGCTCGTTCAACATCCTGCTGACGAGTACGTCCAACACCTGATGGACACGCCAATGCGACAGGCACAGGCGGTCGACGCCCTGCTGGCGCGGTCCTGAACGATCGACGATCTCGAGACCCGGACGGCTGCTTGGAGTCGCTTGCGTGGCCGAACAGCTTGCACTGCTCCCGGAGTATCTCACCGCCCACCTGCAGCTGACCCTGTTCGCAATGCTCGTGGGGATTGCCTTCAGCATTCCGGCCGGCGTGCTGGTCACCCGCCTGCGTTGGCTGGATCGGCCCGTGCTCGGTGCGGCCAGCGTGATCCAGACGGTGCCGAGCCTGGCCCTGCTGGCGCTGATGGTTCCCGCGCTGGCGGCACTGGGGTTCCAGAGCATCGGGTTCCTTCCCGCGTTCATCGGGCTCGTGCTGTACAGTGTGCTCCCCATCCTGCGGAACACGGTGACGGGGCTCGAGGGCGTTGACGCGGCTCTCATCGAGGCCGCAGACGGCGTGGGAATGACGCCGTCACAGCGACTGTGGCGCGTCGAGCTGCCCCTGGCGCTGCCGGTGATGCTGGCTGGCATCCGGACGGCCACCGTGCTCACGGTCGGCGTGGCTACCCTGTCCACCCCGGTGGGCGCTCCCAGCCTTGGCAACTACATATTCGGAGGCCTCCAGACACGGAACTATACGGCAGTGCTGGTCGGCTGCGTCGCTGCCGCGGGCCTGGCACTGGTGCTCGATGCACTCGTGCGGGCGCTCGGCGACGCCCTCGTTCGGCGACGGCGCGGTCGCGCGGCTGCCGCCCTGACGGTCGTGGCAGTGCTGTACGCGTATACAGGTGCTTCGCTCATCGGCGACGCGCGCATGCCGAGCGACGGGCGAATCATGGTGGGCGCCAAGACGTTCACGGAGCAGTACATCCTGAGTCACATCCTGTCGCGGCAGCTTGCCGAGGCAACGGGCAGCTCGGTCACCGTGCTCTCATCGCTCGGATCGACGGTCGCGTTCGACGCGCTGCGAGTTGGACAGATAGACGCGTACGTGGACTACTCTGGCACGATTTACGCCACGATCATGCAGCGCGACATGGCGTCGCAGACGCGCGAGGAGATCCTGGACGAGGTGCGGCGCTACTTGAAAGAGCGCCACGACATCGAGCTCGTGGCGGCGCTTGGCTTCGAGAATGCGTACGCGCTCGCCATGCGACGGTCCGAAGCCGACCGTCTGGGGGTCCGCCGCATCGGCGATCTCACCGCCCAGGCGTCACGGTTGACCATCGGTGGCGACTACGAGTTCTTCGCTCGCCCGGAGTGGCGCGACCTCGAGCGCGTCTACGCGCTGCGATTCCGGCAGCAGCGTACGATGGACGCCTCGCTGATGTATCAGGCCGTCGCCAGTGGGGGCGTGGACGTGATTAGCGCGTTCTCCACCGACGGTCGAGTGGCCGCCTTCGACCTCGTCCTGCTCGAGGACGAGCGAGGGGCGATTCCGCCGTACGATGCCGTGATCCTCGCCGGACCTCGACTCGCCCGCGAGCGGCCGGAGGCCATGGCGGCGCTCCGGGCGTTGGGCGGAACCATCGATGCCGATCGGATGCGGCGCATGAACCTGGCCGTCGACGAGCACGGAGAGAGCCCACCGGCCGTTGGGGATGCCTTCCTGCGGGAGTTGCGCGGGCGGTAAATCGCAAGGGGGGTACGCAGTGAGTGCTATTGCGCGTCGTGGCCGTGTTCGCCGGCCAGCTGCTGCACCGCACGGTCGAGGCGCACCTGCGTGTCGCCGGGCACGTCCACGAATCTGACCGCGAAGCCATAGTCCGACCTGGTGTACAGCGTCTCGGCCTGCAGGGTGATCCATCCTTCGTGCGGGAGGTCGATGTCGAGCGTGAGCCGGCGGCCGGGCAGCACCTCGTGGAACGAGTCGACGAGGCACCCGCCGGCGCTCAAATCATGTATCCGAACATCCATCGTGAGCGCTCCACGCCTCCGGCCGTCGAAGGGACCCGGCACGCGTGGACCCGATCGACGGCCGTCCATCGTCTGCGTGGTTCCCGGAGGGACGGATCCTGACGTGTTCATCACTACGTAGTTTCGGCTGGTCCGGGTACAACCGTTACGGCCGCTGCAGAGGGCGCCATGCGGTGGAGCCAGCCAAGGGCTGTCGCCCTTGATATCCCGTTGGCGCCAGCCCTTGGCTGGCCGGCAGTGTTGGGTTGGCGCGCTTCGTGCGCCGCTGGACCGCTGCACGGCGAGGCCAACTCGCCACAACAAGTACAGAATTCTCGTTCGGCGCCGTACAGCGATCCAGGTGCGTGATATCGTGGTAGTCCTGCCTCGTTCAGCCTTGGGCCAACACCCGGGCGGAGTCAGCTATGCCGCGCACTTTCACCCATCTCGATACCAAGCTGGTTCATGCCGGCGAACCCTCACCACGGATCGAAGGAGCCGTCGTGCCGCCGATCTTCCAGTCGGCCATGCACGAGTACGGCGGAGAAGCCAGTTATCACGACATCCGGTACCTCCGGTTGAGCAACTCGCCAAACCATCGCGTCCTCCACGGGAAGCTGGCGGCGATCGAGAGCGGCGAGGCGGCTCTGGTGACAGCCAGCGGCATGGCAGCCGTGTCGGCCACGCTGCTGGCGCTGCTGTCCTCCGGAGATCACCTCCTGGCACAGCGCGGCCTGTACGGAGGAACACACGACTTCGTGACGCAGGATCTTCCTGCCCTGGGCATCACCGTTGACTTCATCGATGGCAGCGACCCGCAGTCCTGGGAGGCGCACCTCAAACCGAGCACCAGGGCCGTGTACGTCGAATCCATCACCAACCCGCTCGTTCACGTGGCCAACCTGCCGGCCGTCACCGCGTTCGCCAAGGCCCACGGGCTCGTCTCGATTGTCGACAGCACGTTCGCAACGCCCGTGAACTTCAGGCCCATCGAGCACGGATTCGACCTGGTTCTGCACAGCGCGACCAAATACCTCAACGGGCACTCCGACCTGGTCGCCGGCGCCGTGATTGGATCCGCCTCGTTGATTCGGCGCATCACGCACAAGGTCAATCACCTCGGGGGAGCGCTCGATCCGCACGCGTGTTTCCTCCTGCATCGTGGAATGAAGACGCTCGGTCTCCGGGTGCGACATCAGAACGTCAGCGCTCTGACCATCGCTCGGGCGCTTGCCGCCCACCCGGCGGTCGAGCGCGTGCACTACCCCGGGCTGGAGTCGGACCCCGGACACCAGCTCGCGCAGCGGCTCTTCGCCGGCTACGGCGGGATGTTGAGCTTCGAAATCAGGGGAGGCGTGGCGGCGGCAGACGCGTTCATGCGGCACACGACGCTGCCGATCATCGCGCCGAGCCTGGGCGGGCCGGAAACGTTGTTGACGCGGCCGTCGAAGACCTCCCATGCGGGCATGGCCGTGGACGAGCGCCAGCGCCTCGGGATTACCGACGGTCTGATCCGCGTCTCCGTCGGGCTGGAAGCCACGGAGGAGATTGTCGAAGACCTGGTGACCGCGCTCGATCGGGTTGGCGCGGCGACTGCGCCCAGTGACCGCTGAGCACGCGGCCAAGCGCGACTCGAGCCGTTTTCACGACCCCAGTGGCCCGGCCGATCGGCTCGTCGGGCCGAATCCGGAGGGCGGTCGGCCGTTCCCTTCCGCAATTCCCGCTGGGCTTATCGCGTCGACCAATCGTACACCGCGACACCGAACGAGACGACGACCGGCAGTCGGTCAGAGCGTAACCGCCTGAGCCAGACGACGTGCGTCCACAATGGACTGCTTGATGTTCAGCGGTTTCGACGCGAGCTCGCTGAACTCACGCTCGGCGCCTTCGCCGACGTTCTGCAGTCTCCGGGGATGTGGTCGCTCGCTCTCGAACGTGTTCCGTGGCACGGACAGGAACTCCTCCACCTTGTTTCTCAGTGTCTTTGCGTCGTTGACGACATCGAGCAAGAATTCACTTGGATCGACCTCCGCCCGCCCTCCTGCGGCCACTTTGCCGAA
Organism: uncultured Bifidobacteriaceae bacterium; assembly: GCA_964505975.1. Lineage (GTDB taxonomy): Bacteria > Acidobacteriota > Vicinamibacteria > Vicinamibacterales > UBA2999 > Gp6-AA40. Next base: position 47,325 of record CAZDLW010000007.1, read on the forward strand.
ATACGACACAGTGCTGTCGTGCCAGGTCAGCTTCAGGTACACGTACGCGATGAAGTCGAAAATGCCCCGCAGCCGGTTCTTCTTGCTGCCTTCGAGAGAACGCCCGACGAGGTGCGAAATGCGTTCCCATGTCCCCGATTGCCCCTTGTGAAGGCCATTGCCAAGGTCCTCAACGTCGATCTTCTCTCTGTTGTTGATGGTGCACGGGGAGTTGGCCACCAGCAGGTTCAGCAGATACAGCCCGAGCGCGTCCAGGTAGTACTTCGCCGGGACCAGCCGGCTATAGTAGAGCGCTTCGACCTGTCCGCTCCGATCCACCCCGAACAGCCGCCGCGACGTGTTCCCAGCCGGACTGACGACGATACGACCGCGACCGGCCTCATCCAGTGTTTCGACGATCCGCCACAGCTGTCTTTCCTCGTCGAGCGTCCCATGCACGATCCAATCACCTACTTCCGCCCTGCTGTGCGAGGCGGCATCGAGGAACCTCAGTGCGCATTGCTCCCCCTGCTGCGCGGGCGTCGAGGCTGCGTCGTAAGTTGCAATCAACATGACCTCACGACGTGCGAAAGCGATCTGGTTCGGCACGAACGGGTGCGTCACGGTCTTCAGCATCTTGTCCATGTCGCCACCAACCAAATCGTTCTCGTAGTCGCGGTGAGTCACATATGCCGAATAGGCAAACTGGAACGGAGACTGTTCGTTCTCCGGAAGATACCGAATGCCGGCCGGAAGCATCTGATACAGGAACGGATGATCGGGGGCCTTCGTTCGATCCTGCACCAGCACGGCCAGCTTCTCGTAGTAGTAGGCACCCTGCGCGAGCCTCAACTTCCAGTCGCAGTTCGGCTCCTGAAGGCGGTTGATGATGGCATCGAAACGATCGACTCTTGTCGTCGGCGGCTTCGGAAGTTTCAGCGTCACCAACGGGTTGTTCAAAATGAAGGCGTTGTTCCTGAAGTCGAGCTCGCCATCGATGTAGGCCAACGCCCTTGTAACGGCCTCGCTTCGCGGATCCTCGAAGAACGGAGTGGCGGTGACCTGCTGGGGAGTCGGCAGCTTCGCCTCGTACGGAGCGTAGAACGTCTTGTCGGCCTTGTACAGCATGCACCTCAGGACGAGCTCGACGAATCCTTCGGGCGCGTAGTCGGATCCACGCCGAAACGGTTCGAAGATATGAATCAACTCCGGCTCATCGGCCAGCCCGTCCTTCACGCGGCGGTACTTGCCGATCGTGCTCTCGACGCTGCCACGGCCGGTGCCATCGAACTCGAACCGGCGGATGCTTTCGTAGAAGCGCTCCGACGACCGGCCGCAGGAGATCAGATCGAAGGCTATCGCGCCCACACCGAAGAGATCCGTGCGGAACTCCTGTCGCTTCAGAAAGATGACCTGGGTCTGTTCACCATCCCTGATCTGATCGGAACCGACTGCAATATGCACGCGAATCGGGGTGGTGGGCGTACCGGGGACGATGTCCTCGATGATGTGAGGGATTCGCGCTCCGTCACGGCTGAAGAGCACGATATCGCCCCTCTCGATAAAGCTGCCGCTGAACTTGGGATCCCGAATATCGAGAAGGACGTCGTTGCCACGGACGTTGACCTCGACGTTCGCGACGTCGAAGTACTCCTTCTGTTCGGGCGAGCGGAAGTGGAGCGTGCCGAGTGGCAGATCGTCGACGGAAGTATCCATCGTCCTGTCCAGGTGCGGTTCCGCGGGCAGGAATCCGAGATCGCCCAGTGCGCAGATGATACCCTTGGCGTCGTCGTGCTTGATATAGATGTTGGCCGGTTTGATGTCGAGGTGGAACAGCGGGCCTCCGTTCGCGTAGCTCACGCGATGGAGCCGGCTCAAGCCCACGACGATGTCACGTAGAAACGGTAGCGCCGTGCGAATGCGGTCCTCGAAGGTCATCCGCTTCAGCAGCTCGTAGCCCGCCGGCGGCGTCTCGATGGCCTCGTGGAGCCGCAGCCGCTGCTCGTGAGTGAGCGCAGTCTGCTCGTCGGCGAGGCGCTCGAGATCACCCCTGATGGGAGTGATGGCGGCGAGGGCTGCGGGAACCGCGTCATTCGCGAAGACCTCCTCCAGCACGGACGGCGCGATCCGATAGACCTCACCTGGCCCACGTTCCAGGAGATCCTTCATGCTGAACTCGTACTTGTCCATGACGAGCGCGAAATCGGATACGGACACGCCCATCTCGTCAAAATCGCTCTTGAGCTGTTCGTAGGCAGGATAGGAACGGAACCGTTGCGTGCTGCCGATGATGTCGACCGTGCCGCTGACCTGAGCATTGAAGGCCCGGCTCAGTTGATCCGCCCGAATGATGCTCGACACCCGGGACTCACGCGTGAAGCGCTCGACAGCAGTCGAGTTGGCTCGCCGCCGAACGCCTTCGAGGATGGACTCCCATCCCGGAAGCGCAGATTTCGACAGTTCCAGCGTCAGCGCATCGGCGTTCCGGTAGTTGGCGAGGACGATTTCGAGCAACTTGCTCGCCCGATCTGGGGACCATTGGTGTTCCTCCAGAACCCGCTCCGTGATGGCCGAGACCGCCTCGTACGGCAGACGCGACAATTGACGAGGGATTGTGGAATCGTTGTCGTAGAGCAGCTTGACGGCGAAGTCGTTGGCCCGAAGGTCGCTGTGAACGACGTACACGACACCAAAAGTGCCGTCACCCAGCTTCCGCAGCCTGCCATCACGGCGCTTGAAGTACACGACCTCGCCGCCTTTGTCTTCGTTGATCTTGAACCACAGCGAATCGTCGCCCATGGTGCTGCCCTCCATCACTTATCGGCTGGGTCCTTCATGACGATCAAGAAGCTCTCGCGACGACTGCCTCGCTCGTGGATGACCGTCCACGCGGCTCGCACGAGATCCTGATCGAAGCTGACGACAATCGGATCCTTGCGCCCGTCCGAGCGATTGAACAGCAGCGTCTCGTCGGCGCGGTGGCTGGCGAAACACCACTTGTGGTGGTCGCCTTGGATCATTTCGATGAACTGCTCGGGCCGACTCGTGACAGCTCGATAGCCCGCCCCCTTCCAGATGGCGACTTCGAGCGCTCCCGTCTCCAGGATCTTGGCCCGGAAGCCCCCAAGACGCTTGGTGCGTGTCACACTGAGTTCCTTCTCTTCGCCGGCCGTCACCGGCACGATCGTCGTGCCGGCAAGGAACTCGACCGTACCGACCGATCGCCACATGCCGGCGCCAATGATGAAGTGATCACCGCGCAGCAGCGCCGTCGGCCTCGGTTCGTTGCCGTCAGGCTTTCCGATCCGTTGGACCAAGGTGCCGAGGAGCACCTCGTTGTCGGCCGTGTCATTCCATTCGAAGTACTGCAGATGACCGATGGCGCCGCCCAAAATGAGGGGGAGGAGGGAGGGGTACCCCACCCGCACCGGCACGATCCTGGGACGTCCCGTGCGCACTTCGCTATCTCTGGCGACAAGCGTCTCGGCGACCACGTAGCCAGGCGCCACGGACGCCTGTGTCAACAACACCACGAAGAAGTCACACGTCGTGATCTCGTTCTCTATCAGGGGGGACCACTCGTGAGCGATCGGAGTCTTCAGATCGATGAAGACCCTGTGGCCTTGACGCGCAAGAGACGCAGAGAGAAAGGCGGCGAGCGACTCGTCGGGCTCAGCGTTCCTCTTGTAGGAGATGAAGACACGCCAGCCCTCAGGCGCTCCGGACGCGGGGAATTCTTGATTCGCGGCCATTGACGCTCCAGGGAATAGATCGAGGGGAGCCAGCCGACCGGAGACGGACGTTCTGCGCTGCACGTCAACCGTGGCGGTCCAGGTGCCACGAGAACGAGCACCTGTTGCTCCATAGGGATCAACGATCGAAGAAGGCCGAGTGAACACCACGCGACGCGGTCAGCGCATCTCACGGGCCACTGCCCGGGGCTCGCACGGACAGCACAGCAGGCGGTCAGGCTCGCTGGTGACACGCGGCGATCGACGCATTGTAATCGAGATGGGCGCAGGTGGCATGCCGCCGGGCTGAAGTTCGGCGACTGCCTTGCCGACACGACGGCCTCGGTGCACGACTCGCGACTCTGCGTCGGAGAGGACTTTCGCCGCACCGAGAGTCCGGCGTCGATCTGACGCGGGCGTTCGATCTGCCATCAAGGGGACGCACCGGGACTGGGCTCCTGCGCGTCCGCATGTAGCCGCCGGAAGTCAGCGGTGCCGCTACGGGGATTGCCTCCTCCAGCAGACTACCGCCGCGGAAGCTGATCTCGGTAACCCGCGTCACCTTACGCGCAGAAAGGAACGGCCTGCGGAGCCGCCCGCGTCTCGCACTGCCGCTCCGCGAAGTGGACGAGATTGGTCGGGATGGCCGGATTCGAACCGGCGGCCCCTTGACCCCCAGTCAAGTGC
>CAZDLW010000008.1:0-48779 GCA_964505975.1 uncultured Bifidobacteriaceae bacterium
GACGGCGCCGCGCCGCCCGGGATCGAGCCGCTTCCAATCGACATCTTCACGTCGAAGGACTTCTACAAGGATCGCGATCTCTGGAGCGACAAACGCTACTTCCGTTGCAACAGCGCGGCGGCGCTCGAGGGGCAGTGGTCGGGTGTCATGATTGGCGAGAACCCGCCCGCGTCGGCGGCGTGGGGGCACTGCGACCGCGACATTCCGCGCGAGGCCATCGTCAGCCCCTATCCTTTCAAGACCGCGCAGGCGCATTACGAGGCGCTCCTGGAAGAGACTCGCGCGCGGGGCGGTCCGACCCAGCACACCTACGCGACGGTGCCGGGCGAGTGGAGCGGCCGGTACGATCGTCCCTCGCGCACGCAGGACACCTGGTTCTTCATGCGGAAGGTCCAGATCCCCACCGTGCTGTCGCTGCTGACCGAGGAATACCAGACGCGGATGGTGCAGGAGAACTATCATCAGGGCAACTCCAACGCGCCGCACTGGCCGTCCAGTTACTGCTGGCCCGAGGGCTTCATGCGGCGGTGGCATGCGGCCGCTGTCGGGGAACACTCCCTCCTCGTCACCCCGGCGCTCGTGCAGATCAACACGGGGATAGCCCGTAACTTCATCACCAACGTCCATATCGGTCGCGAGTTCAACATGGATGGCGTGGTGCCGCGGCTCGGTGCCGACGTGCCGCGCTGGTACGGCGAGACGATTGGCTTCTGGGACGGAGATGCGCTCATCACGTGGACGTCGAACGTCCAGGGGTGGACCACGCACGGCACGTTCGAGCACTCGAACAAGATGCAGACCATCGAGATCTACACGTCGAACCGCGATGCGAGCGGGAAGTTCCTCGGACTCACGCACGAAGCGGTCTTCTACGACCCCGAGGCGTACGTGGAGCCGCTCCGGATCGTTCGCGACCTCACCAAGATGAGTGGCTTCGAGGAGGGCGATCCTCAGATCTACATCGAGTGCGTGCAGACGATCTACCCGGTGGAAGGGCTGGCGACGCCGCTCACGCCGGGCGCCGAGTTCCGGTATCGGGTGCCCGACATGTTCGGGCGTCCCTGGGCGCAGATGTGGGAGCGATACAATGAGCAAGGAATGGAGAGGCCGATCAATGATGACCTGTTCGATTTCAGCAGATAGGCGGCAGGTGGCACGGGTCGCGTGCGGCGTGTTCGTCGCGGCGTTTCTGGCGGGTGCGGCGCTGATCGCGCCGGTACGTGCGCATCACTCGTTCGCAATCTTCGACTCGTCGGTGACGAAGGTCTTCACAGGAGTCGTCGTTCGCGTGAACCCGGACGTGAATCACCTGCAGATCTTCTTCGCGGTGATGAACGACGAGCGGACGAACGTCATACGGGACGACAAGGGCGAGCCGGTCATCTGGGCCGTAGAGATGGCCGGATCGGCGCAGTCGGCGCGCGACGGCATCTCCGTCAACGCGTTCCCGCCGAGAACCATCATCAGCGTGGGTCTGCATCCGCTTCGCAGCGGTGAGCCGGCCGGCGATCGGGGTCGGTCCGCCCTGATCAAGTGCCCCGCCAATACACCGCCGGCGCCAGGCAAGCACTGCGACACCGTCGAGGGACACACCGTGTTCGGGAGCGGTGCACTGCCCGCCCAGTCGGAGTGAATCGGCCGGCTTCGGCCCGCATCTGGTCTTCCCCTTTCCCCTTCACACGGTGAAGGGGAGGGGGGGCAGAGGGAGCACGACTGCTGATGTACGAGTTCGCCCAATGGCTGGAGCGGACGCGTGTGAGCGTGACGATTCAGTCCGTTGAGTGGATCATTCCGCTCGTCCAGTCCATTCACATTCTCATGATCGGGATCGTCTTCGTCTCCATCCTGGTCGTCGCCCTGCGCGTGCTGGGGTGGATGCGTATGGATCAGTCCCCTGTCGAGGTCCTGGGCCGGTTCTCCGCGTGGATCCGGAACGGGCTCGTCGTGCTGGCGTTGACGGGCGTCATCCTCGTGATGGGCGAGCCCGTCCGCGAGCTCATGAGCTTGTCCTTCTGGCTGAAGATGGCGCTCCTGGCTGTCGGCGTCGGGGGCGCGCTCGGCTTTCGCCGCACGCTCGACGCAGGTGGTGCGCCGGCGGGTCTGGAGTTCTCTCTTGCCGCAAAGTCAGCGGCGGTGGCGACCGTGCTGCTCTGGCTCGCGATTATCTTCCTGGGACGGGCCATCGCCTACGATGTCGAGGTGTGGGGGGCGCTGTCGCTGTCCCCACGTGCCTGAACCTGGAGAACACGGGTGAGTCTGACGGCAATCGCGGCGAGCCTCGAGAGCTCGGGCTTCGGCGAATGGATGCGGAGCTCTCTCAAGGCTCTGCCGATCATCGAAGCCATTCACGTGATGGCCATTGCCGTGGTGTTCGGCACCATCCTCATCATCGACCTCAGGCTGCTCGGGTATCCCGACACCCGCCGGCCGTTCACCCGCCTCTCGAATGAGCTGCTGCGCTGGACCTGGGCTGGCTTCGCCGTCGCCGTGCTGACCGGCTCGATGATGTTCGTACCCAACGCGAGCACCTACGTGGTCAACACCGCGTTCGGCCTGAAGATGGGCGCCTTGCTCGGCGCCGGGCTGAACATGGCTGTGTTCCAGTTCACGACCCTCCGCTCGGTCGCGAACTGGGACGCGAATGCGCGCGTGCCGCTCGCGGGCCGCGTGACGGGGGCGCTCTCGATTGCCCTCTGGACCTGCGTGATCGTCTTCGGCCGCTGGATTGGGTTCACCAAGGGCTACGACTTCGCCATCCCCGAAGACATGGATTTCGACTTCGACTTCCTGGAAAGCTGCCTGCGTACTCTCCGTGACGTGACACGCGTGTGAGTGCCGGTCTGCGCGTATCTCACAATGTCGGTTGAGGCTGCTGTTTCCCGCGCAGGCACGTCCATGAGCGGCACCTCGACCGCAGTGCCGTCCACTCCGTGTCCGTACTCGTTGACTTCGGACCCACTGTCCGGTACAAGGACGAACCGGAGGATATCGGGAGCCATGACGCGATCATCCACGTGCCTCATCGTATGTGCCCTCGGGGGTGTGTTGCTGGCCACTGCGGCGGTCCCGCGGGAGCTTGCCGCACAACGAGCCGGAGCCAACGGCGAGAATGGAACACCGTCCTGGTCGATCGAGCGTCACATGGAGCTCGTGCAGGCAATCCGGGGTCATCTCGGGGTGGACGCCAACTGGACGCCACCACGGACCGCCTGGGGCCACCCGGATCTCGAAGGAGCGTGGACCAGTGACGCCGTACATGGAGTTCCTCGCGATCGACCGGCCCAGTTCGGGAACCGCATGTTTCTCGACGATCGTGAGCTGGAGGACCGGGCCGCCCGGGAGGCGAAGACCAGGGAGGACGCGTTGAGCGCGTCGGGCGTGGGAACGGCGGGGCGCGATCGGGCGTGGCGCGGCGACATCACGTTCCGATTCACGTCGCTCATCGTCGATCCGCCGGGTGGGCGGACTCCGGCAGTGACGCCCTATGCCGAGACGCGGCGGGCACCGCGCGACCGCGGGAGCTTCGGGCCGGGTCCCTTCGACACACCGGAGGACTTCACCCTGTACGACCGGTGCATCACCCGCGGCATCGTCGGCTCGATTCTGCCGGTCGTTTACGGCAATGGAAACCGTATCCTCCAGACCCCCGAATCGCTCGTGTTCAGCTACGAGATGGTCCACGACACGCGGATCATTCCCACGGACGGGCGCCCGCACGTCGGATCCGGCCTGCGTCAGTACCTCGGTGACTCGCGGGGGCAGTGGGCTGGCGACACGCTGCGCGTCGAGACCACCAGTTTCACGGACCGTACCAGCATCGGTGCCAACGGCAACGGCTTGCGCCACAGCGACCGGATGCGCATGGTCGAGCACTTCACGCGCGTGTCAGACGACGTGATTCTCTACGACGTGACGATCGACGATCCGGTGACATACGAGCGCCCGTTCACGATCGCCATTCCGCTGATCTCCCCCCCGGGCTTCCAGCCCCTACCCTACGAGTGTCATGAGGGGAATGGTGCTGTGCGGTACGCCTTGAGCGGCGCCCGTGCGTACGAAGCAGAGGTCGCCGACGCGCTGGCGAAAGGGCTTCCCCCGCCGGAGCCTTCCTCCAGCAACCACGAGGACGTCGCACGCTGACCGTGCGACGTCTGGCCCGCGCCAGGGCTCCCGCACTCCACCATTTCCATCGGCTGGGCCGGCTTTGAACCGTTCAGCTCGAAGGGCTCCCGGCCCGAGAGGGCTCGGGGCGTCGGCCCGGCCGGACCGGGCGACCCGGTCGAGTGAGGTTCGAGGGTGGGTCTTGGGCCCCGCCTGATCCAGACTGGATGTATGGATCTCCAGGGCTGGAACGAGCGCTACCGCTCTGAGGGGGCCAGGATTGGGGCACCGACACCCCTGCTGGTCGAGACGGCTGGCGGGCTGGTTCCGGGTCGAGCCCTCGATCTGGCGTGCGGGGCCGGTCGCAACGCCGTCTGGCTCGTGAACCACGGTTGGGGCGTGACCGCCGTTGACGGTTCGGATGTCGCAATCGAGACCGTGCGGCAGCGCTGTCCGGCGATTGACGGAAGGGTCGCCGATCTGGAGAAGCACGAATTCGACCTGGGCACGTCGACCTGGGATCTGGTTGTCGTGGGCTACTATCTGCAGCGCGATTTGTTCGAGCCGATCAAGCGGGCCGTGGCGCCGGGTGGCATCGCGCTGGTGATCGTGCACCTCGTGGAACCGGGGCACGAGGGATCGCGGTACAGCGTCCAGCCCGGTGAGCTCGTGGCGTGCTTCGATGGATGGACGATCCTGCATTCCCGCGAAGGGGCACCACGGGACCCGGAACACCGGCGTGCGGTTGCGGAGGTCGTTGCCAGGAAGCCGCTTCGCTATCCCGATGCATGACCGTTCGCGCACGGCCTCGAGGTGTCTCCCAACGGTCGGTACGAACGTGCTGCGTCGAGAAGGACCGTCCGCCCCGAGGTCGTTCCTCGCGAGCGCTTCGATCGCTCGAGCCTTCGTGCGATCAGGAGGCGCGGCGAGCCTGGGGACGGCGTCGCTTCATGGCTTCGTAAAGATGATCAGGTGTTGGCTTGGCAGATCGTCGTAGACCCTGCTCTGCTTGAAGCCTTCGTGCTCGACCTCGATCTTCACCTGCGCTTTGGTCATCTTGTGCTCGGGGAGGATTGGAATGCTGGGGTCTTCGGCTCGATACTCGAGCAGGACCAGTCGGCCGCCGGGCTTCAACGCCTCCTTGATACGCTGCAGCATTCGTTGGGGCTGCGAAAATTCGTGATAGACGTCGACCATCAGGACCAAGTCGAGCGAGTCGGCCGGAAGCCACGGATCGTCGATGGTGCTCAGCACCGGCACGACGTTCGTGAGCCTGTCGCGCGCGACGCGCTGCTGCAGCAGTCCAGCATGCCTTGCTGAATGTCGACTGCATAGACGCGTCCTTCGTTCCGCACGGCCCTGGCCAGGCGCACGGTGAAGTACGCGGACCCGGCGCCGATATCGGCGACGACCGACCCGCACCGCACGCGTATGAGCCGCATCGCCAGATCGGGATCTTCCTCGAGCTCGCGCTCGCGCCGATCGAGCCATGGCGCTCCCTGGACCCCCATCGGGAGCGCATAGACGCGCCCGCTGACTGGACGAACGCCGGGCTGTTGTGCGGCGGGCGTTCCACTCGCAAGTGCGATCAGGACGACAATCGCCGCGACGAGGTGATGAAGGCGCCGGTCGGTACGAGTGATGCGGCAAGTTGGCCCTTCGAAGACACTGTCGTCGTCGCCATGACGTCATCTTACCGCGAGGGTAAGACCACCAGCCAGTGAATCCACCGGGGGGGCGTCGAGAGTGACGCGCTCGCGCTGCTGATGGGTGTTTCCTCCCGACGTGCCAGTCAGGGCTGCTGCGTTTCGGTGAGCGCTGCGAGCCGCTCGGCGGCTACGCGGCCGGTTCGGGGACGGCGCCTGTGGTCTCGATAAACATATGCGCTGCTCCACAGTTTCGGTGCAGTGTGTGACCACACTCCGACAGGGGTGGGTGGCGATCTGAAGAGTTCCTGATTTCTTCGTGAGGCGACTCTGACGCCGCGTTCAGGAACACCCGAGTCGTGGGGGCCGGCTTCTAGCCGGCCCGGGACCGCTCACGATGACCCGGGGTCACACGAGACCGTGACGAGCGGGCGGCCTCAGTAGAGGTGTGGTTGCGCAGTGCTCACGCGCGCGTTGGCGGATGGTGCCGCCAGCGCGTGCCGGAGTTCAGAGGGCATCGGGGCGTTCCGGGATCTGGAAATCGCGGATGCCTTCCTTCTGGAACAGTTTGGCGGAGGAATAAAAGCCCGCGGTCGTCAGGCGCACCGTGACGTCACGGTCGGTCGGGTTCTCCCAGTACCAGCCGTGGATGCCGGCGTACGGCGCCACGTAGGCACCGCGTGATTGCGACGCGTTGCCGCGTTCGAAGCTGTCGGAGGCTTCCGGCGGCTTGCCGGCGGGATCGGTGTGGAAGTCGAAGTCCACGAACGCCGTTGCGCGCCACGAGTAGAGGATCGTGGCGCCGCCGTCGAGCTGGTACTTGAACTCCATGCCGGCCTTCGGGGGCAGGACGAACTCACGCGTGTCCACACGGTAGTCGTTCAGTTGCCGGTACACCGGCCCAGTGGCCGCCGGTGCGATCGGCTCGAGCAGGGCCGGGCTCACTTCTCCCGCATTGAACAGGTTCGTGAGGCCGAGTGCTCTCCCTGCACCCGTGGGATCGATGCCGTATTCCGCTGGCAGGACCGCGGTGACGAGCACGATAGCCGCGATGACGATGGCAACGATCGTTGCTTTGACGAGAGACCGAGTCGAAGGTGGCACGGGACGCCTCGACGGATCGGCCGCAGTCCGTTCATCAATCTGCTGCATCATGGCTGGAAGTACCCCGTGAGCTGGTAGCCGATGAGAACGAAGCCGCCGGTCATGAGCGCAGCATTGGTGACGAAGGCGTGCTTCAGGAATCCCGGACGCGCGCGCCAGAAGCTGATGGCGAGGAGCACGGCCGTGAGCGCGAGCACCTGCCCGATCTCGACCCCCACGTTGAAGCTGATGATGTTGGCCACGAGGCCGTTCGGCGACGGTGCGTATTCCTGGATCTTCGTGGCCAGGCCAAAGCCGTGGAACAGCCCGAACACCATGACCGCGGCGCGCGTGTTCGGTCTGAATCCAAGGACACGATCGAAGCCCCCCATGTTCTCGAAGGCCTTGTACACCACGGACAGGCCGATGATGGCGTCGATGAGATATGGGTTCGCGTGGATGCCGCCCAGGACCCCGGCCAGCAGCGTGATGCTGTGCCCGAGCGTGAACAGGCTCACATAGATGACGACGTCCCGCAGGCGATAGAGAAAGAAGATGACGCCGACGAGAAACAGCAGATGGTCGTACCCGGTGACCATGTGCTTGGCTCCCAGATAGAGGAACGGCCCGACGGCCGCGCCGTCGATGGACGCCACGAAAGCGGCGTCGCGGTCCGATACGCCGTGGGCGCTGGCCGGGCTGGCCGCCAGCAGAGCTAATGCAGCCAGAATTCCCAACAGGATCATGTGGCGGAGCCGTGATGGCATAATCGCGAAATTATATACGCCGGAATGGAGGGACGTGTTGCACACGATAATTCGAGCACTCGCGCAGTTCGGTCGGATATCCCACCTCTGGGCAGCGGCACTGCTGCTCGTGCCCTTGATGACCGCATGTTCTGGCGGATCCACGGCGCCAGGGGCGAATGACTCGGTCACCGCGCTCCCCGAGGCCACCGCGGGACGGCTCTTCGTCACCAACGAGACGAGTGGCGACATCAGTGTTGTCGATGTCGCGATGCGGCAGGTGGTGGCCACGATTCCTGTCGGCAAGCGGCCCCGGGGCATTCGGATCAGTCCGGACGGGTCGACGCTCTTCGTGGCCCTCAGCGGCACGCCGCCGGCCCCGCCCGGCGTGGATGAGAGTACGCTGCCGCCCGCCGACCCCGAGGCCGACGGCATCGGCGTTGTCAGCGTAAGCGACCTTCGCCTGCTGCGCGTCATCGAAGGAGGGTCGGACCCCGAGCAGACGGCCGTCAGCGCGGACGGGTTGCGGCTCTTCGTCGCGAACGAGGACGCCGGTCAGGTGAGCGTGGTCAACATTGCCGACGGCGGTCTGCTCGCGACAATCGATGTCGGCGAGGAGCCCGAAGGTGTGGACCTCCGACCGGACGGCCGCGTGGTGTACGTCACTTCTGAAGCCGACAATCAGGTGGCGGTGATTGATGCCGAGAAGCTGACGCTCCTGACCGTCGTGCCCGTCGGACCGCGACCGCGGTCCACGGCGTTCCTGCCGGACAGCTCGCGTGCGTACGTGACGGAGGAGAACGGGGGCTCGGTTTCCGTGGTGGACGCCCAGACGCACCAGGTCATTCAGGGAATTCAGCTGTCGGGTGAGCTCGTCCGGCCGATGGGGGCCGTGGCCTCGCGGGACGGATCCAGCGTGTTCGTGAGCACCGGACGCGGGGGCCACGTTGTCATCATCGACACCGCCACGAACGAGCCGGTGGCCTCGATTGAGGTGGGCGAGCGCCCGTGGGGGATCGACGTGTCACCGGACGGACGGCTGGTGTTCACCGCGAACGGCCCGTCCAACGACATCTCGATCGTGGATGTCGAGACCCGGACGGTGGTGGCGCGTGTGGAGGTGGGTGAGCGGCCGTGGGGAGTCGTGTTCGTGCCGTAGCCGCAGTGACAACGGTGTCGCCCCGCAAAGCGGGGCCCCCTGTACGAACTGGTTGATGCAACAGACGGCAGTTCATCTCAGTCGTGGGGGCCGGCTTCAGCCGGCCGCCGCGCGAAGCGCCGCCGGGTGAGGCGCCGCCTCGCCAGGGCCCTGCGTGAACGCCTGCCCAGAGAACCTCTTACCTGCAGCGGCGACTTACGCCATAATCAGCAAGATCTCACGGAGATTGCTCTCCAGGTTTCTGGTGCGTGGCACCGAATCTTCCCTAGTTACGCGATGACATGCGTGCATTGCGGCAGGACCGTGCTGTCCACATCGGGCTGGTGTCCTGAATGCCACCAGCGTCTCGAGGATGCGACCAGCCTGACCGCAGACTTGAAGGGTTCCCCCGACCTCGCTGACGCGCTGACCATCCTGAATCAGGGCGTTCCAGCACAGCTGGCTGTACCTTCGCTCGGAGATGCGGATACGGCCATGCCGCCACCCCCGTGGTCTCGTCTCCGGTCGGACGACGAGGAGACGGCACTACCCGGCAGGTCGTCAGATGCCACGACCGGCGTGGCGCCCACGTTGGGCCAGGGCGTTCACCGGTCCTCCGGTAACGGCCCGCTCGAGATCGGCCAGGACTTTGGAACTCGGTACCACATCGTACGGATGCTCGGTGTCGGCGGGATGGGTGCGGTCTATCAGGCGTGGGATGCCGAACTCGGCGTCACCGTGGCTTTGAAGGTCATTCGTCCCGACGTCATGGCCGACCCTGCTGCGGCGGCCGAAGTGGAACGCCGCTTCAAACGCGAACTGCTGCTGGCGCGACAGGTCACGCACAAGAACGTCGTACGCATCCACGATCTCGGCACGATACAGGGCGTCAAGTACATCACGATGTCCTACGTGGACGGTACGGACCTGGCCACGCTGCTCCGACACGAGGGCAGACAGCCGATTGCCCGGGTGCTGCAGATCGCCCGCTCGGTTGTCTCGGGCCTCGTGGCGGCGCATGGCGCCGGCGTCGTCCACCGTGACCTGAAGCCCGCGAACATCATGATTGGTGCCGACGGCGGGGCGCTCATCATGGACTTCGGTATCGCACGCTCGACCGGAGAGGCGCCCGCGGTGATCACGACGAGGGCGTCGCTGGCCAGAGTCGTTCGGGAAGCCGAGTCGCAGTATGCCGCGACGATTCATGGCGCCATTGTCGGCACCGTCGAATATATGGCACCCGAGCAGGCCCGGGGTGAAGCGGTCGATCAGCGCGCCGACATCTATGCACTGGGGCTCATTCTGTACGACTTGCTGCTCGGGCGCCGGCGCGTGGATCAGGCGGGGGGCGCCCTGGCCGAGCTGCAGAGGCGCATCGCGGAGGCGCCCCCGTCGCTCGAGACCGTGCTCCCGGAGGTTCCGGGCGCGCTGGATCGCGTGGTCATGCGCTGTCTGCAGCCCGACGCCGGCAAGCGGTATCAGACGAGCACCGAGCTTGCGGCGGATCTCGACCGGCTCGACGAGCACGGCGAGCTCATTCCGGTGAGGCGCGTCCTCGGTGTCCCAATGGTCGCCGCGATCATCGCGCTCCTGCTCGCGCTCACGGCAGGCACATGGTGGTTTTCGCGGCAGGCCCTTGCGCCCGCTGCACGCGACCCAGTGTCGGTCCTGATTGCCGACGTTGAGAACCTCACCGGCGACGGGACGTTCGACCATGTGCTCGAACCGATGCTCAAGCTCGCGCTCGAAGAGGCAGGCTTCATCAGTGCGTTCGATCGGACGCAAATCCGTCCGCGGCTCGGCGTGCAGCCTCCCGACGTGTTCGACGGGCAGGCCGCCCAGGCGATAGCCGTGAACCACGGTGTCGGCGTCGTGCTCACGGCTTCGCTCGCGCCGCAGGGTCGAGGGTACCTGCTCAGTATGAAGGCGGCCGAAACGGTGACGGGCAAGGTGATCGCCGATACGCAAACCCGGGTGTCCGCCAGGGACCAGGTGCTGACCGCGGCAACGCGGCTGTCCACGGATGTCAGGACGGCCCTTGGCGACGACACCTCGGACTCGGCGCGGCGGTTCGCGATGGATACGCTGTCGGCCACGTCCCTCGATGTCGTGCGCAGCTATGCGGCTGGCATGGAAGCGCTCTCGGATGGTCGATTCGATGCGGCGCTCGCCAGTTTCTCGGAGGCGCTCGACGGCGACCAGAGCTTTGGTCTGGCGTACGTCGGCATGGCCAGCTCCTCGCGAAACCTAGGGCGCCTGCAGGACGCCGAGCGGTACGCCGTGGAAGCGGTGCGGCACGTGGGACGCATGACGGAGCGCGAACGATATCGCGCCCGCGGCGTCGTCTACATGGCCACTGCCGACTATCAGCAGTGCGTGAAGGAGTTCGGCGACATGCTCGGCCGGTATGCGGCTGATGTCGTGGCGTACAACAATCTGGCATTCTGTCACGCCCAGCTGCGCGACATGCCCAACGCATTGACTGCGATACGGCGCGCCGCGGAGCTGCTGCCGAAACGTGCGCTCTACCGCCTCAATCTGGCGCTCTACTCGGCGTACGCGGGCGATTTCGACACGGCCGACGCCGAGGCCCTGGCCGCGCAGGAGCTCGGTAGCCGGCTGGGGCTGCTGCCGCTCGCGTACGCGCGGCTCGGCCGCGGCGAGGTCACCCGCGCGGCAGAGTCTTACGAGGAGCTCGCCATCCTCGGGGCGCAAGGGGCGTCTTTCGCTGCGTCCGGGCTTGGCGACATCGCGATGTTCGAGGGGCGTTTTGCCGATGCCGTGCGCATCTTCGAGGAAGGCGCCACGGCGGATCTGCAGAACGGAAACACAGATAGGGCTGCTGCCAAGCTCGTCGCGCAGGCGCAGGCACATCTGATGTCGGGGCGCCCGGATGCCGCGACTGCCAGTGCGGCACGGGCCCTGGAGCACAGCCAGGGCGCGAAGGTCCGGTTCCAGGTCGCACGCATCTTCACCGAGGCCGGCCAGGTTGCCCGGGCCCGCGAGCTGGCGCGCGGACTCGCTGGCGAGTCGCAGCCCGAGCCCAGGGCCTACGCCGGAGTCATCGAAGGAAAAATCGCAGCGCAGAACGGAGATCGCGGCGAGGCCATCAAGGTGTTAGGTGACGCGAACGCACTGCTGGACACGTGGATCGGGCAGTTCGAGCTTGGAAGGGTGCAGTTCGAGGCAGGCTTGTTCACGCAGGCGGACTCGGCGTTCGACCGCTGTCTCAAGCGCAGCGGCGAGCTGTTCCTCGACGAGGATCCCAGCTACGGACACCTGCCCGCCGTGTACTACTACCAGGGGCGCGTCCGACAGGCGCTGAATACGGTCGACTTCGCCGATTCGTATCGGACGTATCTCGCCATTCGTGAGAAGGCGGGTCAGGATCCTCTCTTGCCGGAAGTCCGGCAGCGTGCAGGTTCCTGACCCAGGCCCTTCGAGTTTCGGGCTGATCCCGAGGACGGTCGAGGGGAACGGCGCCCGCACTCAGGGCCAGGCGACCCTCACCGGCCTACAACGCCGTCTCACTGGCCAGGGCCGGCACAGAGTCGCATGGCGACGTCGTAAGACGGGGCCATCACGGTCGCGGCTGCGCGGGTGGATTCGCCGGTTTCTGTGTCGTGCTTGCCGCTGGCTTCGCCATCAGCATCACGGATGAGGCGACTTTTTTGCCCCCGGATTCGGTGTAGCGCACAGTCGCTTCTTTGCCAGTTGCGCCTCCGAGGTCGGCGATCGTCAACGTCTTGGCTCCCTCCTGTATCGTCACTTTCGCGGCCAACTCGAACGTGTCCTGCTGATTTCTCGTCGTCGTCAGCGTCAGGATTCTTGTCGCGGGATCGTACTTCACGACCGCGCCGGTTGCTGTCATCTCGGACTGGGGCTTCTGGGTCGGGGCCGCAGCGGGCGGCGTCCCCTGTCTTCCCGGCTGCTGGGCCGGCGGGCTTTGTGCCATCGCCGATGTGGTGAGCGCCAAGACACTGACCGTAATGGCAACAAATCGCGAACATCTCATTGCGTGTCCCTCCTGAGAACGCCGGCGAGTGGCGTGCGCCGCATGCCTTGTTGTGCAGAAGCTGCGGCATCGTGCCGGCACTCTTCATGACTCCAAGTCACGTGCCGCAAGGAGAAGCGGGACTAAAATGTTCCGAGAGCCCGAAAAATGGCGAGTTCCATGAAGGTCTCTCATCCGGCTGTCGCCGTGTCACGGGCGCATAACCACCCCAGTGTGGCGGATTGGCGCATCACCAGATCCCTGCGCGCCCGGTTCCTCGTGCTGGTTGCGCTCGTGGTTGCGGCGGTCATCGGCATCGAGGCGTACATCCAGACCAATCTGTTCGCGCGGAACCTCGAGCGTGACCTCCTGGACATGGGACAGCTCACCGCGCGGTCGGTCGCCGACGACATCCAGGTGCGGATGGATCCCGGCGATGCGGCGGCCCTCTCTGCGCAACTACACGATCTCATCGAAGCGTCCCCAGCCATTCGATCGATTGCGGTGGTCACATCTCCTTCGGGCGTTGCGGAGGTACTGGCCAGCACATCCTCCGAGACGCGGCCAGCGGCCCTCGAGGCAGGGCGTCTGGCCATGGAGCAGCGGGCGCTCCGCTGGGACGGCGCGCCAGGACCGATCCGTACAGTTGCTCTGCCGGTCTTACGCGACGGACGGCCGTTCGGTGCGGTGATCGTGAGCCTGTCGTTGTTTTCGGCCCAGCGGCTGGCCGCAAGTGGGTTTCGCGCGACGCTCTGGTTCGCTGTGGCGGCGACAGTCCTGTTGACGCTTCTCGTGGACCGCCTCGCACGACGCTACGTGTATCTACCGATCGCCGCCATTCACCACACGATGCAGCGCGCCGCGGAAGGACACCTTTCTGCGCGCGTCCCGGTCGAGCGACAGGACGAGCTGGGCGTGGTGGCGTCCGGGCTGAACGACATGCTCCGAGAGATGGAGGGCTTCCAGGTGGCTCTGCGTCAGCGCGTCGATGAGGCGACCGACGCGCTGCGGCAGCGTAATGCCGAGCTGGCCGAAAACTACAAGCGTATCTTCACGCTGCGCGCACAGCTCGCCAGGGCGGAGCAGCTGGTCGCCGTCGGTCAGATGGCGGCGAGCGTGGCCCACCAGATCGGGACGCCGCTCAACCTCATTTCGGGATACGTCCAGATGATGATCGCGGACACACCCCCTGGCGAGGGCAACCGCATGCGACTGCAGACCATCGCGGAACAGATCGTCAAGGTCACGTCCGTCGTGCGGACGATGCTGCACGCCGCGCGGCGTCCGGTTTCGTCGCGGGAGCCGGCGGATTTACGGGTCATCGGCGAGCGCGTGTGCGATCTGGCGAGGCCGGCGCTCGACGCAGCCGGCGTTCGTCTCGATCTGCGCATAGACACCGATGCGACGACCATCGCAGCCGACGCCGTGCAGCTGGAGATGGCGCTGCTCAACCTCGTGGCCAACAGCCTGGACGCCATGCCAGAAGGCGGCCTGCTGACGCTGGCGCTGACGGACGCTCCCGAGGGCGTCCGGTTGACGATCGCGGACACCGGTACGGGGATCGCATCCGAGTTGCTGCCGCACGTCTTCGAGTCCTGGGTCACGACGAAGGCGCCGGGGCACGGAACTGGTCTCGGGTTGAGCATCACCCGAGAGGTGATCGTCGGCCACGGCGGCACCATCGAAGCGCATAACGGGCCCGGTGGCGGTGCCATCTTCACCGTCACGCTGCCGCGCTTCAATGGCACGACTCGCGGGTCTGCCGAACACGACGTCCTGCACGCATGAGCGCCGGAGTGGCGAACATCCTCATCGTAGACGACGATCTCGAGACATGCCGCTTCATGGCGGAGCTACTTGCTGGTGGCGAGCGGCACATCGAGCTGGCACACGAACCCGAGACGGCGTTGTGCAAGGCGGGTGAGCGCGGCTGGGATCTGCTGATCTCTGATCTGAATCTCAACGCCGGTATCTCGGGCCTGGATCTCCTCAGGAGGTTCAAGGAGGCAAACTCGCGGGGGCAGGTGTTGTTGATCAGCGGCTTCGGCACGCTCGAGACGGCCATCGACGCCGTGAGGGCGGGCGCGTTCGACTACATCAGCAAACCCTTCGACATTGCCGAGGTCAAGGCCACCGTCGACCGGGCACTGCTGCAGGCGCTGCGCCCGCCGGAGGATGCCGTGCCGCCGCGACCGCTCCGAACGGCTGCAGGCTTGATAGGGCGCAGTCCCGGCATGCTTGGCGTATACAAGCAGCTCGCGCGTGCCGCCGATTCGTCGGTGCCCGTGCTCATCATAGGAGAGAGCGGGACCGGCAAGGAACTGGCGGCGCGTGCCGTGCACACGCACAGCCCGCGCGCGTACCGGCCGTTCCTGCCCGTGAACTGCGGGGCGATAACCGAGACGCTGCTCGAGTCGGAGCTGTTCGGCCATGCGCGTGGCGCCTTCACGGGCGCCATCGCCGATGCCAAGGGTCTCTTCGAGCAGGCACATGGCGGCACGATTCTCCTCGACGAGATCGGGGAAACATCGCCCAGCCTGCAGGTGAAGCTGCTGCGTGTGCTCGAAGAGGGTGAGGTCCGTCCGGTGGGCGCCAGCCGACCGATCCGAGTGGACAGCCGCGTCGTGGCCGCCACTAACGCGGATCTCGAACGGGCAGTGGCGGGCAGCCGATTCAGAGCGGATCTCTACTACCGCCTCAGCGTGATCGTCATCCGCATGCCGCCCTTACGCGAGCGGCGAGACGATGTCCCGCTCCTCGCAGCACAGTTCCTCGAGAACGCGTGCAGTCGGGCTCGTCGGCGGGTCACCTTGACACCCGAGGCGGTCGACGCGCTGCTCTCCTACCCCTGGCCGGGAAATGTGCGCGAACTCGAGAACACAATCGAACGGCTGGTACTCTTCAGCCGCACGTCGGAGATCGAACCGTCGGATCTGCCCGCGTCGATGCGGGAGCGCGCGTCGACACTGGAACAACAGCTGTTCCAGGATCTCCCGACACTCGACGAGATGCAGCGGCGCTACCTGGTGCACGCGCTCGCCGCCGTGGGCGGCAACCGCAGCCGAGCCGCCGAGCTGCTGAACATCGACCGCCGCACGCTGTACCGGATGGCGGAGCGCTTCGGTATCGACTTCAAGGAGGAGTCGAGGGAAGAATAGAGGCGGCCGTCCCCCGGCGGATGTTCCTCTCGGCGATGAGCCGTTCATCCCGCTATCTCACTGGGATCACTTGAACAGCAACGTCGCCAGGTTCGAGATGCCGCTGCGGCGGCCGTCCTGGAACTGCGCGAGCACGAAGTACGTGTACGTCGTGTTCTTCTTCACCGTCGAATCGACGAGACTGGTGGTCGGTGCGAACACCGGGGTTGCGCCAACCAGCACGCGGCTCCCGAAGTTGGCCGGTGTCAGCGTGTTGCCCACGACGCGATAGACCTCGGAGAAATGGACCGAGTCGCTTCCCACGTGGGGTGGCTGCCAGGTCAGCTGGATGCTCTTGTTATCGAGGATCGTGGCCGAGAGCGCGTTCGGTGCGTTGCCGAGCGCTTCCGCGATGTCGAGATCCAGCTCACCAATCGTGGAGTCGGATTCAACGCCCGCGTCCCAGAACCCCGCATCCCAGAAGCCCGCGTCCCAGAACCCCGCATCCCAAAACCCCGCATCCCAGAACCCGGCATCCCAGAACCCCGCATCCCAGAACCCCGCGTCCCAGAACCCAACGTCCCAGAAGCCGCTGTCGAGTGACCATCCCCCGACGTTGCGACGGCTCCCGGTATGCCGCAGGTCGATGTGATCCCAATCGTTGAATCCACGAAGCGTCTGGTCGAGCGCGCCGCTGAAGTTGACGTCTTGAGCGATGATGCCTGGCGCGGGTGTGATGAACCCGTTCGCGTCCCAGTCGATGGGCCCACTCACCGTCGTGCCATCGACACGGGCCATCATCTCCCCGATGACCGGCGCGCCGTTGCACCGCCTCGTGGCGGGCGAGGTGTTCAGGCCCGAGTCCACGATGCTGCTGTTCCACGGGGCGTACCACCTGGTGCGATAGAGCATCGTACCCAGGCCAAGCTGTTCGCTGAGGGCATGTTCGTTCAGGTCTGGCAGGCGCTCGCGGGAGAACCCAATCTCGGCCACCCCCAGGGAGTTGATCAGACCGCGCACCTGAAACAGATAGTTCATGATGCTCTGATAGTTGGGCTTGCAGTTGGGGTCTGTCGGCCCCCCACCGTGCCTGAGCCCGGCGTTGTGTCCCAATTCGTGCAGCAGGGTAGACGCTTGCATGAAGGGTGTGCCCACCTCGTGGTCCCAGAACCCGAGCGCCATCATCAGGTCGCCGCCTGCGAAGTCACCCATCCCCGACATGTTCCTCGGTGTTCGGGCCTCGTCGATCGGCGTCGCCGGGTCGTCCACCTCGGCACGGGGCAGCCCCACGGCATGGGCGAAGAGTGCGTACCGGAAAAGGTCCTTCCGTGCGCGGTCGAAACGGCGCCGGCAGTTCGTCGCGAGCGTCGGCGTATTGTCAGGGGCGAGGTCCGATTCAGCGGCATGGCACGCCGGCTCGTCCGGACCATCGTCCACGACGACGCCATTGACCGACTTCGTTCTACGGAAGTCGAGCGGTTCGTCTCTGTAGAAGCGGAATCCGCTCTTCCACCCGACTGTTCCTGGGTAGTCCGGAAACGTACAGGTGACCAGCGTGGAGCAGGGGAGCGGGCCCGGATAGTCCTGGAACAGGCAGGAGCCGGTCCCGTCTGGGACGCAGGCCGTTTCTTCGATGAACTGGCCCCCGAGGGCCAACCTCACCCCGTCGGGTCTCGTCGTGCGAATGATCGCGCAATTGGGTGTCCACTGTGCGGTGCTCGCCGTGGGACAGCTGTTCCAGCCACCGGGAGGCAGCGCCCCATCCTGGTAGTGGTCGCCGACATCGAAGTGGATGTTGATCCGCTCTGGCGCTGCGCGGAACGCCCGTGCGACCATGTTCAGCGCCTCTCTCGACGGCAGGTGCGAGTGTCCTGGCGGGACCTGCTGGAGTGGATTGCTGTAGCCGGACGTGCTTCTCATGTAGTCGATCTGCACGAACAGATCCTTGATACCGGGCCGTGCACCCATCGCGTACAGGTCCGGCAGCAGTCGTCCGTACGGGTCGCGGATCGTCCCCGACGTTCCCGGTGACTCCAGGACGTCGATGATGCCGTCTCGATCGCTGTCCTGAACAGTGGTGCTGAAAATGACGGCCCCCCAGGACAGGCAATCGAACGATCCAGTCGTCCCTCCGCGATCGACTCTGACCGTGATCTGGTCGGCGTCCGCCGGCAACGGGACGGGGATGGTGTAGGTATCCCAGGAAGGGCCGACGAACGGATTCATCACGCTCAGGAGCTCGTGTTGGCTCGCGTCGGTCACCGTCAGGCGTTCGGTGAAGTTCGACTGCCCGTTGGCGACGATGTGGGTCAGGAACGCGGCCGGGTTCGAGCTCGATGCTTGATGCCAGCCTTTGAGCGTCTGCGTCATGAACGGCTGCTGCTGGTTCATCGTGTGGCCGCCGTCGTACATGGTCACGGCGGTCAGATCTCCGGCTGGGTCCTGGTACACGATCACGAGGCTGGCGCCGGCCGTCGATGGAACACTGTTCCCGCTTCCTGAGTCCGGCAGGTGGACCGTGTGGCTGCCGACGGCCGATCGCCGGCCGTCTTCGCCGACCGGAAGGAACGGCGCCACATCGGCGCGATACGCCTTCATGCTGCGGCCCGATCCGCCGCCGGTGGCGCCACCCGAGCTCCAGCATGGCGGTGTCCCTGCAGGATTCAGGTGCTTGGCAATCACACTGATGTCGTAGCCGTTGAACAGGGCCCCGGCAGCCCCGTTGCCGCTCGTCGTGGTCACCGTCTCCCAGTACAGGAAGGCGGCCAGCACGTTGGCGCCTGGGGGCACATCCGCCGGTGCAATGGTGATGATGCCCTCGGCACGTCCGTTCTGGCCGGTGCCCTTCAAGCTGACGCCGGTGGCGAGGTACCCCCCTGCGACCACGTAGTGCTTGAATGGTTTCAAGTGACCTGGCTGCCCGTGTGCCGGCTGCGCAAACGCCAGCAGGGCACCGAGAGCGAACACAATGGCGGGTCCCTGGCCGGCTCGAGCGGCGCGCCGGATGCCAGCGTCGACGGCGTGGTGCGACGACATCGTGTATCTCCTCAGAAGACCGCGGTGAGAGGTTGCGCGACGATTGTTCCGGGTTGATGAGCGCGTCGGCAGGACATCGGCGCACGTCACGGCACGCGGTGCGCTACAGGGGATAACGTGTTCGTGCGTATTGGCGTACAGGGACCCATAGAGGCGACTTTCATCGACAATTCCGATGACTTCTCTCCGATATCACAAGACAGAAGCCGTATAATTGGCGAAATTGTGGGAATGCCAGCGTCATAGTATGCAATTGGACCGCCCGGGAAACGTGAGCCTCAGGATTCCGACCTTTCTCGCAACCGCTGCCCTCCTGATTGGGGGGTGTGGCTCCACCTCCAGCACCCTTCTCGGACCCTCCGATGGCCGGTGCAGCGTCTCGCTCTCCCCCACGACGTCGCCTCTGGGTTCCGCTGGGGGCAGCGGCAGCATCGTGGTGACGGCCTCCCGCGAATGCAGTTGGTCCGTCAAGAGCGAAGCAGACTGGATCACAATCACGTCGGCCCTGAACGGCCAGGGCGAAGGACGAGTGGACTATGCGGCTGCGAGCAACCCCACGCCGGAAGTCCGGCGTGGGGGGGTCGTCGTGGGCGAGCGCCGGACCGAAGTCATCCAGAGCGGTGCTCCGTGCGAGTTCACGCTGACTCCCGCGAGCGGATCGTTTGGCTCCGGTGGTGGGTCGGCTGCCGTCACCGTGACCACGCTGGCAGGGTGTACCTGGACGGCCACGAGCCACGACTCCTGGATTACCGTGACGAGTGGGTCCAGCGGGCTGGGGGGCGGCGCCGTCCAACTGCTGGTAGCCGCCAATACCGGCCCTCCGCGGGCTGGCACGGTCAGCATGGCCGGGCGTCTCTTCACCGTGACCCAGGCGGCCGCGTGCACCTATTCCATTGCTCCGACCACGCAGGTCGTTTCCTTCGCAGGTGGAACGTTTACCGTTCAGGTGTTCACGCAGGCGTGGTGTCACTGGAGCGCCGCCACGAGCGATGCCTTCATTCAGCTTGCAACGAGCTCCGGCACCGGCCCCGGCGCCGTGACCTATCAGGTCGATCCAGGCGTGCTGCGTGGGACGATCACCATTGCCGGTCAGACGTTGACGATTACCCGCGTCGTGTTTTGAACATCAGGCGAGCGAGGCTCCGCCGCGCGCCCGAGGGCATCGGAGTCATCGATCGTTTTCGGAATGCGGCAGCCGCGAGACTCCGCACGCGCGTGCGCACGGCGGCTCGAGCCGACCCTCACACGGCCGGCTCGATGTTCTGATTGACGCGGAAGAGGTTCTCGGGATCGTACGTCGCCTTGACCGAGGCCAGCCGCGGGTAGTTGCTCCCGTACGCGGCCTGGACGCGGCCGCCTGCTTCGTCGTCCATCAGGAAGTTCACGTAGGCGCCGGCCAGGTTGTATGGATGCACGGCGCTCCAGTACGCACGTCCCCAGCGCTTCAGGTCTCCGGCCTTCTTCGGGTCTGAATCGATTCCGGCGATGACCATCGACCAGGAGGCGTCGCGTGCGCTCCAGGCTGTGGCGTCTCGGGGCACGCGACGGACGGCGCCGTCGATCGGGTAGAGGTGCATGAGAGACAGTTCGCTCGGCGCCGCGGCCGCCTGGGTGATATGCGTCTCGATCGCGTCATCCGGCAGCGACTGCACGAAGTCTCCTTTCCAGTACCACTGCAGGCCCTTGGGGAAGAACGGATCGAACAGCGACTGGATGGCGGGAAACGGCATCTCGCTCATCCAGTTGAAGAGGGGCGATGGTACTCGCTCGAGCAGCGGCGCCACTGCTCGTTCGCCCTCGTCGGCAGGCCCGTTGAAAGCCCCGATAATGGCACACGCCCGCTTTCCCCATGCGTCTCTCGGGAATGGGTCCATCGACGGCACGGTCTTCAGGCCAACGAAGATTCCAAGCTCTTCGGGCGTCGTCGGCAGGAAGTCACGATACGCACGCATCACGGCAGCGGCATGCCGGGCGTCCCAGAAGATGGGCCCCCCGTAGACCATGCGCACCGGGTGTGCTCGAAAGAGAAAGCTCGTCACGACGCCGAAGTTTCCGCCGCCGCCCTGCAGGGCCCAGAAGAGATCGGGGTGCTGCGTGCTGCTGGCCGTGACCAGGCGTCCATCGGCCAGAACCACGTCGGCTTCGAGCAGATTGTCAATCGTCAATCCGTACTTCCGCGTGAGGTATCCCGTGCCGCCGCCCAGCGTGAGACCGCTGACGCCCGTGGTGGAGACAATGCCGAATGGGACCGCCAGGCCGAACGCGTGTGTGGCGTGGTCGACGTCGCCCGACGTGCAGCCGGGTTCGACCCGCACGGTCCGGTTGGCCGGATCGACGCGCACGCTCTTCATCGTCGACAGGTCGATGACGAGTCCGTCGTCGCAGCTCCCCAGGCCAGGGCCATTGTGCCCACCGCCCCGAATGGCCAGCAGCAGCCCCTCCTCGCGGGCCATGTGCACGGACGCGATCACGTCAGCCACGTTCGCGCAGCGCGCGATGAGCCTGGGTCGCTTGTCGATCATGCCGTTGTACAGCGCCCGCGCGGCGTTGTAGTCCGCATCGCTCGGCAGGATGACACGCCCTCGAAGCGTCTTCGCGAAGCTCTCGAACGACCGGTCGGCCATGGCACACCTCCAAAACAGCAAGCGTACTGTACGGATGCGTCGCCTCAAAAACACATGAACCTCGGGAGACCCCGACGCGCGCGCCGCCATCCCGATTCTGGGAGTGGCGGGCGCCGCACTCGCGACGTTCCTCGTGCTCCTGTCGGTCCCGGGACTCGTTGCGGGCTGGGGGTTGCTCAGCTTCCAGCCATGGGCACGGGTGCTCACTCCAGCCGCGCGAAGCGCGGCAAGAGACGCTGGTCAGAACTGGAACCGGACGCCGACCTCGATCTCGCGCGGGTCCGACGCGCTCGTCGACCGGCCGAAATTGGGCGAGGTCATGACGCCGGATGGCGTGCCGTAGTGCACGTGATTGAAGGCATTCGTCATGTTGGCGAAGACGTTCATGTTCATCCCGTTGCGCGAACCGCCTCCACGCCGGAAGAAGAACGCCTTCGAGATGTTGAAGTCGAAGTTGAGGTACTTCGGACCGCGCACGCTGTTCGGCGGAATGCCTGGGGGGCGATCGGTCACGTTGGTGTCGCGATTGTCGTCGAACCCCGTCGTGATGGTGTAGTGCCGGCCACTACGCCCGGAGACCCGTCCGGTCAGAAAGACCCCGAGCGGCAGCTGGGCGTTGACCGTGCCGTTCGCCTGGTGCAGGGGAAACGGGGCGCGTCCCCAGTCGCCACGGGGATTGTAGCTGTCGGTGGCCGCCGTTCCCGGGGAGCCCTGTACGTCGCCGAACGCCCGCTGCAACTGGTAGCCGGCCGAGACGTTGAAGATGCTGAATCGCTGCCGCGCGTTCACACGCACGTTGTGCCGAATTTCGCTGCCTCTCGACTCGAGACTCACGACGTTGCCACGGGTCGGATCGGGACGGACGCACGCCTCGGGCGGAAGCTCACGGTAACACGCGCGGGGTACGGGCGCCGTGACGTCGAAAGGCGCATTCAGGTCGCGCGTGCGAAGACGGTGGAATTCGCGCTGGTAGTCGTAGCTCGCCGAGACGAGCAGATTCGCGAACAGCGTTCGTTCCACCGAGATCATCCCGACCGCGAAGTACGGCGCAACGAGGTTCGCGTCCGTCACGCGCACCGATGGCAGCGACTGGCGAATCGTGCCGCCGCCGAACGGATCCGGATACGACGGATTGTCGATGACGATCTCGAACTGTCGTGTGCCGTCGTGCCGTCGCTGGTTCTCGATCATCCCGATGCCGAGACGGCTGTAGAACACGCCCCCCCCGCCGC
This sequence comes from uncultured Bifidobacteriaceae bacterium, assembly GCA_964505975.1. Taxonomy (GTDB): domain Bacteria; phylum Acidobacteriota; class Vicinamibacteria; order Vicinamibacterales; family UBA2999; genus Gp6-AA40. The sequence goes on from CAZDLW010000008.1 coordinate 22,738, forward strand.
GGAGCACAGTACGGGGGCCCGGCGCGTAGGCGAACCCGAACCGCGGCGCGATGTTGTTCCAGTCGTCCAGGTTCGTCTGGGTGTCGTAGCGAACGCCGAACAGCAACGTTACCTGCCGTGTGAGTGACACGTCGGTCTGCGCAAAGAAGGACAGTTCCAACTGGCTGACGTCGAGCAGGGGATTGCCGGAGCTCACCCGGTAGTTCACCGGTCGTCCGGCCAGGAATGCGTCGAGGCTGGAGAACGTGAAGGTGCCGCCGAAGTTGCTCGTCGATTCCGATCGTTGACGCCGGTAGTTGGCCTCCATGCCGGTCTTCAGCGTGGCGGTGTTCCCCAGCCGTGTGTACAGGTTGCTAAAGTTGTACGTCCGCGACGTGTCCTCGCCGCGATTCTGGGAGCCGCCGCTGTTGAAGGCGTCCAGCACGTTGACACGGGTGGCATCGCTCGAGGGAATCGTTTCGGCGTTGCGGCCGGTGGCGCGAAGATTGCCCTCCAGGATGCTCAACCCCGACAGCGATGAGAAATGTCCCGCTTCCAGTTCCCAGCCCCGCCAGCGCGATGTGGACGCGCGCTCGGGAAGAGAGAAGCCGCCGACGCCCTGGTTTCGCCCGGTCTCCCCTGCATAGCGTCCGTAGAACCTCAGCGAATGCGCGTCGGCGAGCTGCAGCGTGCTTCGCGAGTTGATCTGCCGGAACACGTTGGGTCTCGTGATGCCGGCGCTGAACACGCCGGACGGAAGCGTGGCGTGCACGGTATCGGCGTTCTTGGCTTCGTTCTGCGTCCCGGCCACGCTCGACGTGAGCCGGCCACGAATGACCGGCCCGCTGACATCGAAGCCGAGGCGACGCTCCTGATAGGAGGGTTTGTTACCGGCAAACGCATTCCGCGCGTTCAACGCGTCGTCCTTGAGCAGGAACTGCGTATTGCCGTGCCATGCTCCGGCGCCGCCGCGCTGGATGATCTCCGTGTTCTGACTGCCGCTGCTGAAGCTGATCGTCTCGGCGGTGAACACGTTGGTGTTGATGCGGACGTACTGCGTCTGGGCCGGTGGTGGCCGGCGTGGGCGCTCGTCCGACGTGATGCCGGTGCGCAGGAACTCGTTCCAGACGGCGGCCTGATCGGGCGTCAGGTAGGCGGTCAGATTGCTGATGAACTCGTTGCGCAGCCATTCGATCGCCGATCGCAGGCGATCTTCCTGCTGTCGTTGCGTGGGGCCGGCGCGAAAGTCCATCAAGTCGCCAAAGAGCTCCTCGGACGCGCGGCGCCGTTCTTCCATCATCAACGCAATCGCGCGCTCCTGCTCGGTGCTGAACGGCACCTCCGCGTCCGCGAGCACACGCTGGAGTTGCTGATTCAGCGCGTCGAGCGGGTTCTCCGTGGTGGACACGAGGTCCTGTGCGGCAGCGGGCGACACCACCGTCAGCAGGGCGAGCAGCGCAAGCCGTCGAAGCACGTCGAATCCCCAGAACGACCAAGCCGTCTCGACCGCGCAGATTCTCGACAGGTGAGTCAAGCGTTCCCGGGCAAGACGGCTCGCCCCGCGAAGCGGGGCAAGGAGATACTGCGATCCCAGCGATGCACCGCCGTTGTGGAGGTGCTCGCGGGTAGAAGGCGGAGCCTTCCAGGATCTTACCCCAGCGTTTGGCGTTTCACATCCAGCTGCTGCACTCGTTCGTCGAGCCGGCCCGTGCCATCAGATGGAAGGGATGTTGCACGCGCTCGGGACGAGACGTATAGATGAGGGTAACCAGGCGCGTGATCTCCCCCGTTCGGGTAGGGGAGTGGAGATCGTGAGGTGATGCCGGCCGTGGTGACCGGACGTACAGGCGCCGTCCGCCGCTTCGTGGCCACGCATCCCTGGTGGCACACCGCGCTGCTCGTCATCGGCTTCATCTCGCTGATAACGGTCCTCGCGGTTTCGTTCCTCGGCGTGGACGGCCGGCCACGGGTCGTCACGACGAGCGAGCCGGTGCCCCCCGTGGATTCAGACCAGTTCATCACGGCGCTGGCACACCTGGCCAACGCGCCGATCGAGCAGGGAGGGACCGTTGAAGTCCTCAACAACGGCGACGCATTCCTCCCGGCCTTGCTGGAGGGCATCGACGGGGCCAGGGCCACGATCAACTTCCTGGTCTACATCTGGGAGGATGGTGACTTCAGCGACCAGGTGCTCGAGGCACTGATCCGGCGACAGCAGGACGGTGTCGCCGTCCGACTCTTGCTCGACGGATTGGGAGCGCGGACGGCGCCGCAGGAGATGCTCGGTCGGCTCAGTGACGCGGGAGGACGCGTCGAGCGGTTTCGTACGCCGCGTTTCGGTACATGGACCAGGTTTCACCGGCGGAACCATCGGCGCTCCATCACCATCGACGGCGAGGTCGGGTTCGCCGGCGGCATGGCGGTGGGCGACAAGTGGCTGGGGAATGCGCGCAACCCTGACGAGTGGCGAGACATGATGTTCAGAGTGACCGGACCGCTGGCTCGAAGCCTCCAGGCGGCGTTCGTGCACTCGTGGGTCAGCACGTCCGGCGAGGTCCTGATTGGACCCACCATGTTCCCCACCCCGGCCGTCCCGAGCGGCGGTGTCGACCGGTTCATCCACCTCGTGAACTCGCCGGCAGACGACGACCAGTCGATGGCCTATTTCTATCTGCTGTCGATCCTTGCGGCGCGACAGAAGCTGTACGTCGCCACGCCGTACTTCATTCCCGATCGGCCGCTGAGAGCGGCACTCGAGGATCGGGCGCGCTCGGGCGTCGACGTGCGCCTGCTGCTGCCGGGCGAGCACATCGACAACCCCACGGTTCGCTACAGCAGTCAGGGTCACTACGACGATCTCATCGAGGCCGGCGTGCGGATCTTCGAGTACGGCCCCACGTTCATGCACAGCAAATTCGTCGTCGTGGACGGTCGGTGGTCGATCGTCGGCTCTCCGAATCTCAACACGCGATCGCGGCGGCTGGACGAGGAGAACGCCTTCGGCATCCTGGACCTGGAGTTTGCCCGGCGGCTCGAAGTCGAGTTCCTCGGGGATCTCGAACAGTCCAACGAAATTCGACTGGACACCTGGCGACGGCGTGGCCCGCTGGTCAGGCTGACGCAGCTGGTGGCTCGCGTGCTGGATCAGCAGTCGTAGGCGATACCGGATGTAGCATTCCAGGCTCGCGTCAACAGACGTGAGCGCCAGCGGGGTCTACGGCCGCACGCCGAACTGATCGAGCACGAACGCGTAGCTGGCCGCCCATTCGCGGTAGCGCTGGAAGCGGCCGGACCGGCCCCCGTGGCCCGCCTCCAGCTGCGTCCGAAACAGGAGCAGGTTCCCATCGGTCCGTCGCGCGCGCAGGCGCGCCACGTACTTGGCCGGTTCCCAGTACTGCACCTGCGAGTCCCAGAGGCCGGTTCGCACGAACATGGCGGGATACGTCTTGGCCTCCAGACGATCATAGGGCGAGTACGAGAGCATGTACGCGTAGTACGTGGGATCCTTCGGATTGCCCCACTCGTCGAACTCATTGGTCGTCAGCGGGATGCTCTCGTCGAGCATCGTCGTGACGACGTCGAGGAAGGGGACGAGCGAGACGATGACCCGGTACTTCTCCGGTGCCATGTTGGCAACCGCGCCCATCAGGAGGCCGCCTGCGCTGCCGCCGAGCGCGGCAATGCGGTCGCGCGCCGCGTAGCCCTCGGCGACCAGGAAGTCGGTGACGTCGACGAAATCCGTGAAGGTGTTGACCTTGTGCAGGAGCTTGCCGTGCTCGTACCAAGAGCGGCCCATCTCCTGGCCGCCGCGGATGTGCGCGATCGCATACACGACGCCCCGGTCCACCAGGCTGATCACGTCGCTGTTGAAGGCGGGTTCTACGCTCGCGCCATAGGAGCCGTAGCCGTACTGCAGCAGTGCAGACGTGCCGTCCCTGCGATACCCCCTGCGCGCCAGCACCGAGACGGGAATCTTGGTGCCGTCCCGGGCCACCGCCCACAGCCGTTCCGTGACGTAGTTGGTCTTGTCGAAGCCTCCGAGCACCGGGTGTTCCTTGAGGAGCGTCCGCTCGCCTGTCTGGACGTTCAGCTCGAAGGTCGTGACGGGCGTGGTCAGCGACGTGTACGTGTACCGGACCCAGTCGGTTCGCGGGTCCGCGTTGGTCGCGAGTGCCATCGAGTAGGCCGACTCGTCGGCGTCCACATATTGAGGGTCACCGACCGTTGGAAGGAGGCGGATGCGGCTGAGGCCGCCCGATCGTTCGGCAATGGCCAGGAACGCCGCGAAGAGCTGCACGCCGCCGACGAACACCTGCTCGTCGTGCGGGACGAGGTCGACCCACGCGGTGCGATCGCCCCAGGCTCCCTCGAGCGCCTGCATCAGCTTGAAGTTACGCGCCTTCCAGTTGGTGCGGATCACCCAGTGGCCGTCGAGATGGTCGGCGTAATACTCGACGTCTCGCTCTCGCGGCGCCAGCACACGGAATGCGCCAGGCCGTGCGCGCTCCGTACAACGAAGCTCGCTGGAGACCGTGCTGTGCACGGCGATGCAGACGAACTTCTCGGATCGCGTGACGCCGACATCGATGTAGAAGCTCTCGTCCGCCTCCTCGTACACCACACGATCACTCTCGGGAAGGCTCCCGAGGACGTGCGTCTTGACGCGCTTCGTGAGCAGCGTGACGGGATCGTTCTCGACGTAGTACACGGTCCGGTTGTCTTCGGCCCATGCCAGGCTGGCCGCCACACCGGGGACTGCGTCGGGGTGGGTGACGCCGGTGGCGAGGTCCTTGATCCGCAGCGTGTACTGGCGTCGGCCGACCTCGTCCTCCACGTACGCGAGCCGTTGCTGATCGGGGCTCACCTCCCATCTGCCAACCTGATAGAAGCTCTTGCCCTCGGCGAGCTGGTTGAGGTCCAGCATCACTTCCTCGGGCGCCTCCATGCTGCCTTTCCGACGGGCGTGAATCGGGTACTCTCTTCCTTCTTCGAAGCGCGTGTAATACCAGTAGTCCTTATAGCGATAGGGGACGCTCGAGTCGTCCTGCTTGACGCGTCCCACCAGCTCGGCGTACAGCATCTCCTCGAGGTCGGAGATGGATGCCATGACCGCATCGGCGTACATGTTCTCGGCCTCGAGATAGGCGAGCACGTCCGCCGACTGACGGGTGTCGTCCCGCAGCCAGTAGTACTCGTCCGTCCTGACGGCGCCATGGGGCGCCACCACGTCGAACGGACGTGTCTGGGCCACCGGCGGCGTCAGCACGGCGGCATTCAGGGTCGTCAGTGGCGGCATCATCGACTCCCGCGCGGCGTCACGGCCCCGGTCGCACGCGGTCGTCAGTGCGACGGCAAGGCCCAGCAACAGCACCAGTCCGGGCAACGTGGCCAGAGCCTGCATGAACGCTCCTCGAGAGTGGGTCAGTACGGACTACCATTGTCGCCGCCCGGGGCGTCCTTTCAAGCCCGGATCTCAGTTTCGCCTCGACCGCCAAGACGCGTGAGGCGCAGGTGGCCGATTGACCTGCGAATACACCCGTACGGTCCTGGCCCGACTCGAGATGTCTGTGCGATCCTTCCCACGCCATAGAGATTGGAGCTACGGGCCCCATGTCGCAGGAGGCCATCCTGTGCTAATGTCGCCTGTCCGAAGGAGGGTGTATTGAGGTTCGTCGTGCTCGCGCTGGCTGCCGTCCTCTCTGTTGCTGCGACATCTGACGCCGCCGCGCAACAGACCGCATTTCATCGACTTCCTGCCGAGACGCTCGATGTGACGCCTCCGACGGCGCGCGTACGCGGCGAGCCGGGGTCGATGACGTTGCTGTCCCGTCCGTGCCCCACCGCCTCCGTTGCCAATATCCGCCGTCACATTGTCGACATCGCGGTGCAGGAGTGGGCGTTCTTCGGATTTCCCGTTGTTGATGAGACAGATCCGCAGAGCTGGGCTCGACCGCGACGTTTCACGCCGGGGGCGATCGCGGGGGGCCAGGCCGGCGCACGAGTGCCACAGCGTCTTTCACCGCGGTTGATCGAAGAGGCTGTACGCGTCGCCGGTTCGATCGCCGGGTACTGGGCGGCCACGTCCGAAGGTGCGTGGGTGGTAGAGCGACAGAATGACGCGTGGAACGGACCGGCTGGTCCTGGAGCGCGATGGGTCCAGCCGTGGTCGGCGGCGTTCGTCTCGTGGGTGATGTGCGAGGCGGGCCTTGGCACCGCCCATCGGTTCCAGCGGACGATTGCCCATCATGTCTACATCGATCAGGCGATTCGCGCCCGGAATGAGGGCGCAGCGCAGGCGGCGTACGTCGCGTACGACGTCGGCGAAACCGCCATCGAGCCTGGCGATCTCCTGTGTACTGGACAACGTCCTGCCTATCGGACGATTGCCGATCGGCGGCGGCACATGGGCGTTGGGGCCCGCACGCACTGCGACATCGTCGTGGAGGTGGATGCCGAGCGCGATCGCTTCTTCGCGATTGGGGGCAACGTTCGTGGCGTGGTGGGCCTCAAAGTGATCCCGGCCGCAGCGGGAATGGGACGACTCCTCCGGCCGTTGGACCGATCGCACGTCGAAGGCGCCCGCTCGACATTCGCCCATCTCAAGCTGCGAGCCGAGTCCATCGACGCCGCAGCGCTCCACGCGAGCCCAACGATCAAGGCGGTCGTCTGCACACTGAACGTGCCGGTGCCAGCCATCCTGACGGCGTCGACACTGAAGACGGCCGGCGCCCTTACTGATCGCTGCTGAGGGACGCTATGAGGTGCGAAGGAATGCGACCGTCTGCCACGCCAGCGCGCCCCCGGATCTCGTGCACCGTGATCGTGTTGCTGGCCCTTGGACAGTCGGTGTTCTCGGCGCCGGGAGATTCGTTGCGCATCGCACACGCGTTTACGGCCGCCCAGCAGTCATCGGCGCCCGCGCCGCAGCCTGTCGACCGCTTCGTCACCGTCAACGGGTTGCGCATCCACTATGTGGACTGGGGGACGGCCGGTCGTCAGCCGTTCATCATGCTGCACGGGCTGGATCGCGTGGCCCGGACCTTCGATCATCTGGCCACGCACTTCAGCCCGCGGTACCACGTCCTGGCCGTCGATCTCCGGGGCCACGGCGATTCCGACTGGGATCCCGAGGCACGATACCGGGTCGAAGACCACGTGAGCGATCTGGAGGGTCTTGTCCGGCAACTCGGGTTGCGCGAGATCGTCCTGTGGGGGAACTCCACCGGCGGTCGTGTGGCCCAGGTGTTCGCCGGCATGCACCCGGATCTCGTCGCGCACGTCATTGCCGAGGATGTGGGTCCGGAGCGTCCCCGACAGATCTCCGACAGCTATGCCCGGCGTGTCGAGCAGGAGGAAGAAGGCTGGGCATCAGAAGAGGAGTTGGCGGCCCGCGTCAGACAGAGCAATCCGGGAATGTCGGACGAAGTGCTCCGCAGCTACGTGCGGCATGGCACGAGACGCCGCGCCGATGGCCGGCTCGTGTGGAAGCGCGATCCAAACCTCGTGCAGGGCTTCGTTGCGACCGATCTCTGGCCGTTCATTCGCGAGATCAGGGCACCAATTCTGTACGTGCTCGGCGGACGCAGCACGATCGTGCCCCCGGCCACACAGGAAGCGCTCGTGGCCGCGCTGCCGCAGGTGCGGATCGTCACCATGCCCGGGCTCGGTCATTATCCGAGCGACGAGCGGCCGGCCGAGTTCGCGGCGATCGTGGACCAGTTTCTCGGGGGATCGTCTGGACGTCTAGAGTGATCGTATGCGATCCACCGGGCGTCTCGTTCGCCGCCGGACGGTCATTGCCGGCGGGCTTTCGGCACTTGCCGGGACGGCCGTTGCCAGTAGCTGGTTCGGGGTGTCCTCGTCGTGGGGCGCGCGGTTCGTGCGCGAACGGTTCGCGGAAATGGGCCGCGACATCCCGCCCGCGCCCCACACGCCGGATCCCTCGTCCTGGTCCGACAACGCCGTCACGCTGGCGTGGCTGGGACATGCGACGGTCCTCGTCAACGCCTACGGCGTGCGCATCCTCGTGGACCCGACGCTCTTTCCGCGTATCGGCGTCGATGCCGTGCTGGGCACGATCGGGCCGCAACGCCTGATTGACTGTGCACTGGCGGCGGATCAGCTTCCCGACATCGATCTCGTCCTCGTCTCGCACGCGCACTTCGATCATCTCGACACGCCGTCGCTCGGTGCCGTCCGGGGCAGCCCGGTCGCGGTGATGGCTCCGGCCACGTCCGATTTGCTCCCGCGCCGCCGCTATTCGGCCGTTCATGAGCTGCGATGGGGCGAGACGGTTGTCGTGACAACACCGCGGGGCGATGTGCGCATACGCGGCATTGAAGTGAAGCACTGGGGGGCTCGCCTGCGGCGAGACACCTATCGCGGCTATACAGGCTTCGTCGTCGAGCGCGAGGGTGCGCGGCTGTTGTTCGGCGGCGACACGGCGCAGACCGACGCTTTTCGGGCGCATCGTGCGTACGGGCCCTTCGACGCCGCTGTCATGCCCGTGGGGGCCTACGATCCGTGGATCTCCAACCATTGCACGCCGGAGCAAGCCGTCGCGATGGCCGACGCGGCCGCCGCCCGGTTGTTCGTGCCGGTACACCATCAGTCGTTCAGGCTCAGCAACGAACCGTTCTTCGAGCCTATCGAGCGGACCGAGGCCGCGCTGTCGAGCGAGCACGACCGCCTTGCCGTGCGCGAGATCGGTCAGACAATCGTCCTGACGACCTAATCCCCGGAGTTCAGTCGAATTGCGACGGGCGGCTCCCGACGTTGTTGTCGCCGAAGACGTTGCGCATGGCGGCCAAGGACCATGCGTTCTTCGCCGGCGTCAGCGTCCCGGCTGCTACGCGTGGTGGCCGGTTTTCAGGTGTCGATCAGTGGCCCGGTTTTGGGTGTCCACCGAGGTTTACCGAGGGGGGCGTCTCACGATGGTTCTCCAGATAGGTGATGGCCTCGTGCACGGGACGCGTGCGGCCGACGCGGACAGGCGTCTTGCCGGACTGCCGCAAGCCCTCGAGAATGTCGTCGGGCGCGGCGTTCCGATTCAGCAGGTCGACACGCCACCGGCGCAGCACCGTCTTCCCCTCGGCCTCGCCATACAGCACCTGTGCGGCGGGCGCCAGCTTCTCCAGCAGATGCCAGAAGTCCAGTAACTCGTACACCGGCGCGCCCAAGACCGTCTCATCCAACGCGGATCGCAACAGGGCGCGCATCAAGACCGCATCGAAGAGGCGCTGTTCGCACGGCGACGCGACCTGTTCAGTCATCTCGGCATCGTGTTCTTCGACACGACCTCGCCCTACTTCTACGGGGCGGGGGCAACACGCTGGCCGGCGGGGCACTCCCGTGATCATCGGCCGGACCTGAAGCAGATGGTCGTTGGCATGGTACTGGATGGCAAGGGCCAACCAATCTGCACGGAGCTGTGCCCCGGAAACAACCGACGTCACAAAGTTGATTCCGGTGGTCGAGCGGCTCCGGCAGACGTCTCAGGTGGACGAGGTCTGTGTGGTCGCGGACCGCGATGATCAGCGCGCAGACGATCGAGGACCTCGAGACGGGGCTGGACGTATATTCTCGGGGTGCGGATGCGGAGCTCGACCGAGGCGCAAACGATTGTCGCCACGGACGAGGGGCACCATCGCAAGGAATGGGCCGACATCATCCGCGACCTGGATCAGGTGCAGGAGACGACCTTCACGGTCGACGGCAATGACTACGTCCTCCGGAGTGAAATCAAGGGGACGCTCAGCAAAGTGTTTCACGCCGCCGGCGTCGCCATTCCACCAGTCGTTCGAGCAGCCTGACCACCTTTGCCCCAACGGCGGGGTCACCCTCGCAGGCGTGACACTACACGCAACTGCTGGCCGCAAGTGTCTGAAAAAGCGCGACTCAACTTTTGAAGGCGTCGAAGATGAGTCAAAATGCCTGGCCGATGCTGAAGAAGAGCACGCTGCGCGATTCGCCCGTCCGGCGATCGAAGGGGATGCCCCAGTCGAGCCGTCCGAGGAACCACGGCGTGCGCACGCGGAGGCCCACGCCGCCCGAGCTGCGCAGGCCGAACGACATGTCGGCTACGCGCTCGAAGACGTTGCCCACGTCCACGAAGGCGACTCCGTCGAACCGGCTGAACAGCGGGAAGCGAATTTCGTTGTTCACGACCACGAGAGCCTCACCGCCAAGCGGCACGCCATCGGGGCCGACCGGCCCGACCTCGTTCTGCGCGAAGCCACGAAGCGTGGTGCTGCCGCCGCCGAGAAAGCGCTCGTTGAATGGCACTGTGCCTTCGCCGATCCCGCGTGCGAGGCCCAGACGAACGCCGGCGGCATAGACGAACCGGGGGCGAATGATCTCGTTGGTGAAGCGTTCGCGCCTTTCTGGTTCGAGCGCCCGGTACGTGAAGAACTGCCCGAAGTATCTGACGTACGGCCGATTCGAGCCCAGGAAGGCTGGCGAGACGGACACGGCGTGCGACATGAACTGCCCGCGGGTGGCATCCAGCACATCGTCACGCGTTTCACGGGTCAGGGTGCCGGTCAGCGGCGAGACCAGATTCGTGTCGTCGAACAGCCTGGCCGGGCTCGGATCGTAGGTCTGCTGGCGCTCGAACCGGTAGCCATAGCTCAAGATGTAGCTGTTTCTCAGACGCGCCTCCTGCGCGAGCGAGAATCCCGTCCGGCGAACGTTGTACTCCGCCCTCAGCGACGTGGCCGGATTCCGCTCGTAGGTGTAGAACACGTTGGCCGTCGTCTCGAGAGGGAGATCCGCCAGCGACGGCTGGCTGAGGTACAGCCGGCCTTCGCGCAGCTGCGCGTCGTATCGCGTTCGCACACCGACCACACGGGCTCGACCCAGTGAATTGTGGTTGGACAGATCGATGATGCCGCCCGGACCGCGTTCCGTGTCGTAGAAGCCGCCGTAGCGAATCTGAAACGGCTGCACTTCCCGCACCGAGACCGTGACGAGCACCGGCCTGTCCGCGTCTTCCACGGCCGGCCGGTCGCCGGCATGCACCGCGCCGACATCGGGCGCTACCTCCTCGCGCGCGATGTCCACCAGTGCAAAGGCACGCGTGTCGTAGAGCCTCCGCCGGGACTGACCGAGCTGGGGGATCGCCAGCGGCTCTCCAGGCAGCAGCGTCAGCTGCCGCGACACGAGCTGACGACTCGTCTGTTCGTTGCCGTCGACGGCGATGTCGGCCACGATTTCGCGGCGTCCCTCGTTGACCACGAACGTGAGGTCGAGGACACCCGCCTCTCGATCCACGTCGAGGGAGACGCTGGCGTGTGCGTCGTTGTAGCCGATGGCGCCGTACAGCTCGCGAATGCGAGCGACAGATCGCTCGGCCACGGCCGGCAGGTACGGGTCGCCCGCCAACGACGGCAACTCCCGCAGCAGCGTGCCGGACGAAATAGTCAGATTGTCCTGGGTGGTGACCCGGCGAATCTGGAACTGGGGCCCTTCGTCCACGTCAAGCACCACGCGGGCTCGCGGTCCGTCGAACTCGAGTCGGGGTGGCGCGACGGTGGCAGTCAGGTAGCCCTGCTCACGGTAGTACCGTTGCAACAGATCGGTGACTTCCGACGGATCCGTGAAGAGTGCGAACTGAAGCCGCTGTTCCCTGACGATGGCCTCGAGCTCGGAGGGGGGAATGCCGGCGGCGCCCTCGAAGGCCACATCCATGCCGCTGAACCGCGCTCCCGACTCGATGGTGAACGTCACCAGGCGATCGTCTGGCGATCGGTCGTCGATCTGGTACCCGATTTGCGCGGCGAAATAGTTCTGCGACACCAGCCATTCCCGCAGGACATCCTGCGCATCGGCGGTGCGCTGCGAGTCGAACACGCCGCGATGCCAGACGAGCGCAACCTGGCGCTGCACGCGGCGGGAAGGCACGACGCCCGTATAGGTGATGTTCACGCGTGGCCCCACGTGCACGTCCAGCGTCAGATGGACCACGTCCCCCTCGTGTCTCCGCCGCAGCCGGACTCGCGACTCGAGCCGTCCCGAATCCCGGTACAGCTCCTCGACACGTTCCACGCCGCGCCGCACGTCGAAAAAGCTGTACGCGCTGCCCGTCCGAACGCGAAACCGGTCGAGTACGCGGCGCGCGTCGAAGCCCAGTTCGCCCTCCAGGGTCACCTCGCCAACCGTGGGCTGGATGCGTGCAGCGGCGCGCCTGGGTTCCGGACGCCCCCCGAAACGCAGGTCGTGCCGGATGTCGAAGCGGTAGCTTGCGTCTTCCTGTCGGACCGTTCTGGCCTGGAAGCGTCGCGTGACGTCGTATTCGGCGATCCAGATCTCGTCCCCGCTCTTCACCAGGTCGGTGGAATAGATGAGCCGCAAGCTGTTGGTGAGATCCTGACCGATGGTCAAGCGTGCGCCCGGGTCTGTCTCTCCACCGATAAGATTCGGCTCGAGCCGGACGCGGCTGAGTCCGGTGGCGCGCTGCAGGCCGCGTCCCAGCGACGCGCCAGCCCGGCCAGACAGATAGGACAGCACCTGTCCGCGGACCATTTCGTACTCCTCACCGCGCATCTCGTCCAACGTCCGCCCCGTGACGAGAAGGGCAAGGATGTCGGGCTCCGGCAGCGCCGGATCGGACGTCAACACGGTCTCGGCATCCTCCGGGGGGCCGGTGACCGTGAGGACGACATCGTAGGGACCGGCCCGTGTCACCAGTCGAAGGTCGAACACCGGCGCAATCCGCCGCTCTTCCACGAATGTGATGGTCCCGCGCTCCACCTCGTACTGTCGCTGATTCAGCGTGATGACGCTCTCTTCCTCGATGAGCAACCGGCCCGACATCCCCGTCTCGTACGGAGTGCCGAGCACACGCAAGTCTGCCGTGACCTCTCCGTTCGCCAGATTGTTGTCGAGGAGGATCGGCGTGGCCGTCGTGACGCGAACGTCGAGTCGAACACGCTCGAGGAGCTCGTTGCGCTCCGAAGTCAGATCGAGGCCACGCGGCGCGCCAATCGTGCCGAGCAGACCCCTGTCGAGCCTGAGGTCCTGAGTCAGCCCGGCCTCCTGGATGGTGACGGCGCCGTCCACCAGGAAGAGATTTCCCTGGTGGCCGAGGCGGATGTCGGCATCGAGGAGACTGCGCAGATTGAGCGGCGTATCGAGCGCCATGCCGACGACCGTTGTCCGCAAGGCGAGATCCGAGATCGTGCCCTCGTCGAGCTCGATCGCGCCGGAACCGGAGAGGTCGCCTCCGTTCAGCGTTCCGGAGAGTCGCGTCAATACGGCGCGCTGGCGCGACAGATCGACACGCGCTTGAAGATCCTCGAGTGCAATGGTCGGATCCCGGTTCACGATGGTGGCGTCGTTGATTTCGACGAACCCGTCGAATGACGGCTCTCCCAGCGTTCCGCTGGCTGTCAGCTCGAGCGTCACGGGACCATCAGCCTGCACATCGTCGAGGAAGGCAGAGAGGACGGCCAGCTGCAGTTGACCGCCGGCCACTATCCCGAGCCTCTGATCGCCGACAAGCTCGACGGAACCGGAGGCGCGCAGCTGACCCGCTGTTCCTTCCAGGTTCACGTGCTCGAGGCTCGCCGTCCCGTCCGTGATGGTGATGTGAGACGTTCCGTCCTGGGCGAACGCCAGGTCGTTGTACTGGACCTGCAGGACGGGGAACACGACCTCGCCGGCCAACGCCTGGAGATCTGGTCGCGGCGCCCTGAGATCTGCGAGCATCGAGATCGAGCCGGCCAGACCCTCGGGAACACCGGGCAGCGTCGCGAGATCGAGCTCGGCAATCCCCGCCTGGACGCGTGCATCCCCGTTCGCTCGTGGCAACTGGACCGGCAGGTCCTCGGGGAGCACGCCGAGCGGGACCAGAGCCGTCGCTTCGAGACGGGCCGATCCGAGGAACCCGACCAGTTCGGGCATCCGCACTTCGCCATTCGAGACTTCGATGCGCAGCCGCAGATCGGTCAGGCCGGGATCGAACCCGGTGGCGGCCACGGCCGCCCGTTCGATGGCCAGCGTGAGCGTCGGATCGATGGCCTGAAGCGAGCCCGTGATCCGCCCGGCAAGCGTCGCCGTCCCATCTGCGGTCAGCCCAACGTCGGCCGGTGCGTATGCGGCCAGGGTCTGAAGATCGAGCCGTGCGTGGATCTCGATCGTGCCGGGTTCGGCTTCGTGCTCGAGCGGCAGATCGCCTGCCACTGAGATCGTCGAGTCGCGCGCCATGACGACCAGACGCTCGATTTCTACACGCCGATCGGCGTATCGCACCACCGCTGGGCTCTCCAGGTCGAACGGTTGATCGTTCCAGCTCGCGGTTAGTGCTTCGAGTGTGGCAACCGCCGTGGCTGTTTCCATGGCTGCGAGATCGACGACGGCTTCCGCCCGTGCGCGAAGCTGCCCGGTGAGCGGAGTGTCGGGCGGGAGAGGCAGTGCGGTGAAGTCCAGTGCTCGTGCCGTCGCCGTGATAGTGGAGCGGTAGGGGGCCGCCAGCTCAATCGTTGCATCGGCGTTGACGGTGAACCGATCCGCACGGGCCAGTACGTGTGCCTGTTGTCCGGCGACCTCCACGTCGACGGTGACTGGACCGAGCTCCTGTTGCTGGACCTCGAGATCATCCAGGTCGACGCGAATCGTGGCCGTCGGGTCCGTTGCCGTGCCGCTGGCCCTCGCATGCAGATCGATCGTTGCACGCACTGGCAGCTCGTCAGGCAGTGTCAGGTGGAGCAGTTGCAGGTGCTCGCTGCGCACCTCCACATCGAAGTGCCCCGAATCGAGATCGTACGTGCCTCCTGCGATGAGCACGCCGTCGTGATCGGGCTGCGGCTTGTCGAGCCGCACGTCCGCGCGTACGAGCGTTTGCTCGTCGAGCACGACGTCGGCAGTGAGATCCCCGAAGGGCTCGTTGTACGCAGTCAGGTCCGATGCTACCAGCCTGACCTCACCACGGGGGCTGTTGACGGTGCCGCCGACCCTGCCCGAACCGCCGATCGCGCCGGATACCGGCAGGTCTCCACGGTCCAGCGCCCGGAGCACCTCCTGCAACGAGACGCGCTCGACGGCCAGCTCCAAGGCGAGCGCTCTGGCATCGTCGAGTCCGACACGTCCACTGACGTGTGCCCGCGCCTGCTGCCACGAGATGTCTACCGCCCGCAGGTCGAGCGCCTGCGGCGAATATGATGCACGGGCGTCGACTTGCATACCGGCCGCCTGAGCGATGGTGAACGCCGGCATGGTCAGGGTGAGATCGGCGGAGGGGGCGCTGAGTATCCCCCCCAGACGAGCTTCGATGGTTGCTTCCCCGGAGATGGGCACACCAACCAGGGTCCCGGGTCGTTCGCCCAGCAGGGCCTCGGCTGCGCCTACAACGCGGCCGACGTCCGTCGCCCGCAACAGCACGCTGCCACTCAAGCCGTCGCGGTTGGCGAGCGCGACGCGTCCGTGTGCAGCGACATCCAAGGCTCGCACGTTGGTGAGCTGCACGGTGATTGCAGGTCCTGCGGCGTCAACGACAACCACACCAGACACCGGAACGATGTTCGTGGTCACCTGTCGGGACGGCGTGAGCGCCAGGCGCACCGTGCCGTGTGCCTGCTCATGATCGAGCCCGGGCATCGAGACGGACATCCGGCCAGTTGCGCGACTGGCGACGGTGTATTCGAGACCCGCTGCGTGCATGAGCGCGGCAAGATCCAGGTCTTCGACCGACGCCGCCACCTCGGTCTCGCCTGCTTCCTCGTGCAGGGCGACGCTGCCGCGGGCTGCCGCACGTCCCAGCGGCCCCTCCAGCTGCAGGTCGTCGACCGTTACGCGCTGGGCCCTTCCGTCGTATCCGACCGTTGCCGAGAGCTCCACGCCATCGACGGTCCTGAACGAAAGCGCGGTCCCCTGTATGCGCCCGTTCACCAGGAGGCCGTCGAGCGGTCCACGAATCGTCGCGTCACCGCGGAGGCTGCCGGACACAGGTTCCGTCTGTCCAGCGAACGCCGCAGCTTCTGCGACGGTCGTAGCCACCCGCAGGGCAAGGTCGAGCTCCGGTGCCCCGAAGTGCTCTACGGACCCGGAGAGCACCAGGTGTACGAAGTCAGCGGCAACGGTCAGATCCGCGATTCGGAGATCGTCGGTGCCGAGATCCAGCGTCCCGGTCAGGGTATGCACGGCTGTCTGTCGACCCTCGAACTCGAGGCTGCCGTCGCCGGCGGTCAACTGAATCGCGTGGCGCTTGGTCAGCGCGTCACCATCGATGACGATGGACGGCGCGTGCAAGGCGACGCCGAACTGGCGCAGGCGGTCGTCGTATGCCACCCGGGCATTCGAGATCGTGAAGCGCTCGATCAGATACTCGAGAGGATCGCCGTCCTGCGTCTCGGCTGCGGCAGGGGGACGTGGCAGATTGTCCTGGCCACCGGGATCGACGACGTAGCGGAGATCGAGGTCCTCGATGGTACCGACCTGGACGACGTACCGGCCGCGCAGCAAGGCAATCGGGTCGAGGTCGACGAAGACGCGATCCGCCCGCGCGAACGCTGGAAGGTGCGGAGCGCGCTCGCTCCGTACGGTGAGGTTGCGCAGTTCGACTGAGAGCGCGAGCAGGTTGTAGCGCAGCGCGTCCGCGGTGAGATCGATCTGACGATCCGCCAGCAGCGAGGTGACTTGCCCGAGCACGTAGCGGCGCACGGGTGCCGTGTGGAGCAGCGTGCCCGCAAGCAGCACCACTATGAGCAACACTACGGCGATGATGCCCATGAGGCGGGCCGCCCGTCGTAGCCGTGGGGCTGATTGTCGATCCGACGCCGAAGGGGGGATACGGCGAGGCATGTTCTTCTACGATAGCCCGGTCAACAAGCTCAACCGTGTGTGCACGTCAAAGAAGTTGTCTGCTGTGGACCGCTGTGCATCAAACCGTCGGGGTGGATTGAGCGTTGCTTTTCCCGACGTATTTGGGTGAAATGCTGCGGTCGGAGGTCCGTCATGATCCCTCATCTCGATCGACGCTCGTTCCTGCGGTTTACCGCGCTGGCCGGAGGCGGCCTGCTCGTCTCTGCATACATTGATCCGACTGGCACCGTGCTGGGGCAGGCACCGGGAGTACCCGATACGGCTTTCGTGCCGAACGCGTTCGTGAAGATCACTTCTGACAACGTCATCACGATCATGGCGAAGAACCCGGAAATCGGTCAGGGGATCAAGACGTCGCTGCCGATGACCATCGCCGAAGAGCTTGAAGTGGACTGGGCGGACGTGAGAATCGAGCAGGCGAGTCTGGACGAACAACGATACGGCCGTCAGAACGCCGGTGGCAGCACCGCGACACCCACCAACTGGGATCCGCTTCGCCGCGTCGGAGCCGCGGTCCGGGAAACACTGATCCTGGCTGCAGCCGAGGTATGGAGCGTGCCGCGGGGCGAGTGTGACGCCGCATCTGCCCACGTCCATCATCGGCCCACGGGCCGCTCGCTCGCCTATGGTGAGCTGGCGAGCCGGGCGGCCGCGTTCGCCCCACCAGACCTGGACTCCGTCCGCCTCAAGAGTGCCGACGAATACACGATCATCGGCAAGACGATCGGGGGCGTCGACAACGCCGCCATCGTGACAGGCGCTCCGACGTTCGGCAGTGATTTCACGCTGCCAGGGATGCTCTCGGCCGTCTACGAGAAGTGCCCCGTCTACGGTGGCAGCGTCGCGCGCGCGAATCTCGACGCCGTCCGGGCGTTGCCAGGAGTCCGGCATGCGTTCGTCGTTGCCGGCACGAGCGATCTGAGGGGGTTGATGCCCGGCATCGCCATCGTCGCGGACACGTGGTGGCAGGCACAGAGCGCGCGCCGGAGCCTCGAGGTCACGTGGGACGAAGGATCGACGGTGGAACAGGGCAGCGACGGGTTCGCGCGGCGCGCGCAGGAGCTGTCCGGTGGGCCGCCGGCTTTTCCACTGCGGGTGGACGGCAACGCCGAGGAGGCGCTGCAGCGGGCCGCACGTGTCGTGGAGGCGGCCTATGCCTATCCGTTCATCTCGCACGCGCCGCTCGAGCCGCAGAACTGCACCGCCCACTATCACGACGGGATGCTCGAGATCTGGGCGCCCACACAGACGCCGCAGGCCGGACGTCAGCTCGTGTCCAATGTCCTGAGCGTGCCACAGGATCGCATCACCATTCACATCCAGCGCGCAGGCGGAGGCTTCGGACGCCGGCTCACCAACGATTACATGGCGGAGGCGGCCGTCATTGCCAAGGAGATCGGTGTGCCCGTCAAGGTGCTGTGGACGCGCGAGGACGACATGCGCCACGATCACTATCGTCCAGGAGGGTTCCATTTCCTGAAGGCAGGGATCGACGCCGGGGGCACGCTGGTCGCATGGCGCAATCACTTCGTGAGTTACGGCGATAACGAACGTGGTGTCCAGGGCTTCGCCAATTCTGCGAACATCAATGGCGTCGAGTTTCCGGCGCGGTTCGTGCCCCACTTCGATTTCGGGGCGACGCTCATGCCTCTGGGCGTCCCGACCGGCGCGTTGCGCGCGCCCCGCAGCAACGCGTTTTGCTACGTCTTTCAGTCGTTCCTGGACGAACTCGCCCATGCGGGAGGCCAGGATCCAATTGCGTTCCGCCTGGCGCTCCTGTCGCGTCCGCAGATTCCGGCCCCGGCGCAGGGTGGGGACGCTTTCGATGCGGCGCGGGCGCGTGGTGTCCTGGAGTTGGTGCGCGACAAGGCTGATTGGGGATCGCGACGGCTATCTGCCGGTCGCGGGCTCGGCGTGGCGTTCCAGTACAGCCATCGCGGGTACTTCGCGACCGTGGCAGACGTCTCCGTGGACGAGGCCAGGCGTGTGCGCGTGCACAAGTTCTGGGTGGCCGGAGACGTTGGCAGTCAGATCGTCAATCCCAGTGCCGCGATCAATCAATCGCAGGGCGCCGTCATCGAGGGGATGAGCCACGCGATGGGGTGGGAAATCTCATTCGAGCGCGGGAGGGCGGTACAGGGCAACTTCCACGAGTATCCGCCCGTCCGGATGTCGCAGGCCCCGCCGGAGATCGAGGTGCATTTCCTGCGGACGGACGCGCCGCCGACGGGATTGGGGGAGCCGGCGCTGCCGCCCACGGTTCCCTCGATCTGCAATGCAATTTTCGCGGCCAGCGGCGAGCGTGTGCGGTCACTGCCACTGGCGAAGCACGGTTTCCGCTGGGCGTAAACCAGCCACGGGGCTCCGCCTCTTGGCATCCGTGGCCGGCTTTATAAGCCGGCCCATGCCGCGCTTCGCGCGGCTAGATCAGCGAGGAGTGAGCCTCCACATGAACCCGGCGTACAGGCGCACGAAGTCCGGCGCCAGGTCGCCGCGTCCGCTGATGTATCGGAGATCGATTCGGATCCCGGCACGCTCGGTCAGACTGGTCCTGATTCCAGCTCCCACGTTCCACGACGTTGCCGTGTCCGTGCTCTCGATTTCTGGAATCGTCACCAACTCCGAAAAGTCCGCGCTCGCTCGTTGAAATACAATGCCAGCGAGTCCGTATGGACTGAATGCACGCTCTGTGTCGAAATCGTACGTGACGTTGAGCCCGAAGGTCCAGACGGTCGTCTCGAAGCGTTCGGGTCGCCCCTGCTCGCCTTTCATCCGGGCGATCTCACCGTCGAACCCGAGGGTCCGGCCGCCGTATGCGATGCTGACGCCGCCCGTGGCCGGCGCGGTTTCGAGCTTTCCGCCAAATGCGATGCCAAGGAACGGTGTGACGATCCAGCCAGCCGCGTCCGGGTCGAATGAGGATACTTGAGGAGCCTGGGCCGCCGCCGTACCCGTGCCGGCAAACAACAGCAGTATGGCGAGACACACACAGGGTACGCCTGTCTTCAGTCGATTCGTCACGGATACCTCCATCGGAAATGCGAAAGCAAACACGTGGCCACAGGTCACTCTGTCGCCTGAGAATCCTGCGCGTTTGGTCATTGGTTGGATTGCCATGCGGCGCTCCGAGTACATCCGGCTCGTGCGAGCAGTTCACCTCGCCCCCGCCGGGTGGTTGAACGGACTGCGTCTTCGATGCACTCGTTCGTCACCGCGTCGCGTCGAGGTCTCTCGCGAGCCCTCTCGCGCCCGTTCGAACATGACTCGGGGCGCCCCTGAGGGCGTGCGGCCAGAGGTTCTGTATCGGTCAGCTCCACAGGGCTTTGCGTCGGCACGGGTGAGCTCCGATTTCAGTGGGGCAGCGGCGACTGCGCGTCAGGTCCGACCACTGTTGTCCACTCACGAACGCGCCAGCGCGTGACGAGCCCTCCGCGCACGTAGGGGTCGGCCTCCGCGAACGCACTCGCGGCCTGCGGCGAGTCGGCACGGAACAGCATTACCACGCCATCGGCAGGGTTCGCGAGCGCACCACCCAGGACGAGCTCGCCGCGTGCCACGGCTTCGCGCGCGAGTCGAATGTGTTCCGCCCGAAACGGCGCGCGGCGCGCGACGTAGTCGTCCACGACGTCATACAACAGGAGGTAGTGCACGGTCCCCCCCGGAACCTCTGGCGAAATGCGGGAAAACGTGGAGAATTGAACGAGACGGCGAGATTATAGCCGACGCGGCTCCCGCCGCCTATGAGGGCCGATCATGCGACTGCGATGCGCTGTGCTCTTGCCGATTCTCCTGGCCGCGACCGCAGTGGCTGGCTGTTCGCGCCCCACAGAGAACGTCTCCTCTGCCGCCGTCGTGGCCGGCCCGGAGGCCGGCGCGGCCGGTCGGACCTACCTGCTGGAGCGAGTGGACGATGCCGCGGTCGTGCAGGTGTATGCGGAGGGCTTCGTGACGTTGCCGCTCCGCGAGAAGGTGCTGGTGTGGCACCTCACGCAGGCTGCGATCGCAGGCCGGGACATCTTCTACGACCAGACGCACCGGCACGCCCTCGAGATGCGCGGCATCCTCGAGGGAATAGTCACACATCCACAGGGAATCGACCCTGCCACCCTCCGGGAGATAGAGCGGTACACGAAACTGTTCTGGATTCACAGCGGTCCCTACAGTCGTGTGACATCGCGCAAGTTCGTGCTGAACACGACGCCCGACGCACTCGCCGCAGCGGCGGCGACCGCGACTGGGACCGGAGCCGTGTTCCCCGTGGCCCCCGGGGAATCTTTCGACGCCCTCCTCGCACGGCTGGGTCCCATGTTCTTCGACCCGGCCGTCGACCCCATCCTCACCAACAAGACGCCGGGCCCGGGGCGCGACATCCTTGCCGACAGCGCCAACAATCTGTATTCGGGCGTGACGATGGCGGATCTCCGCGCGTTCACGGAACGGTACGGACTCAATTCGCGACTCGTGAAACAGCCCGGAGGTCGCGGCCTCGTCGAGGAGGTGTATCGGATTGGCGGCCGGTACTCGAAGGAGATCACCCAGATCGTCCACCACCTCGAACAGGCCATTCCCTTTGCCACCGAGCCGATGGCCGAGGCGCTGCGCGCGCTCGTCCGCTGGTATCGCACGGGAGAGGATGCCGACCGGGAGCGGTACGACCTCGCATGGGTGCGGGACACGGAGTCGGCGGTGGACACCATCAACGGGTTCATCGAGGTGTACATGGACCCGCGAGGCATCAAGGGATCCTGGGAGGGCGTGGTCTTCTACGTCAATCAGGAGAAGACCGATCGCATCCGGAAGTTCGCCAGTCACGCGCAGTGGTTCGAGGATCACATGCCGTTCGATCCGAGGTACCGCAAGCCGGACGTTCGTGGCATTGTCGCGAATGCCATCGACGTGGTGATGGAAACCGGTGATGCGGGGCCCATGTCGGCGGTCGGCATCAATCTCCCCAACGATCAGCGGATTCGGGAGCAGTACGGAAGCAAGTCCGTGTCGCTGGCGAACGTGCGTGAGGCCGCGGACAATGCCACACCTGCCGCGATGCGATACGAGTTCGCCTGGACGGCCGACGAAGCGGAGCGGGCCGAACGGTTTGGCGCGCTCGCGGCCGAGCTGCTGACCGACATGCACGAAGTCATCGGTCATGCCTCGGGTCGGCAGGCCGAAGGCTTCACAGGCACGCCGCAGGAGGTCATCAAGGAGCACTTCTCCGCACTGGAGGAGGGGCGGGCCGACCTGATCGGCCTGTACTTCATCGCCGATCCGAAGCTCGTCGAAGCCGGTATCGTCCCGGTCGCCGATCACGCCGAGATCGTGCTGGCGCAGTACGAGGCTTACACCCGTAATGCCTTGGTGCAGCTCCGCCGCGTGCGGGAAGGCACCCAGATTGAAGGCGACCACATGCGGAATCGGCAGATGGTCGTCCGCTGGCTCATGGCGAATACGCGGGCTATCGAGGAACGGCCTCGCGACGGCAAGACGTACTACGTGGTCGCGGACGTCGAGGCATACCGCGCAGGCGTCGGCCGATTGCTTGCCGAGGTCCAGCGGATCAAGTCCGAGGGCGACTACGCCGCGGCACGGGCGCTCCTCGAAGCGCATGGCATTCACTTCGACGCGGCGCTTCGGGACGAAGTCGTGCGGCGCGTGGACGCGTTGGATCTGCCGTCGTACACCGCATTCGTGATGCCGACGCTCACCCCGGTGATGGGCGCCGATGGGGCGATCGCGGATGTGACGATCTCGTACCCCCACGATTTGACGAGCCAGATGCTGGCGCTGTCGCGAGCCCTGTCCGCCCGCTGAGTCAGGACGTGTGCGTACCGCTGCTGGGGGGGATCATGGCGATTGCTCACCGGATGCGCAACGGGCACGCAGCGTGGAAGCGGGTCCGCCGGCAGTGGCATGCGGCGCAGTGTGCGCACGAGTGACGTGTCGTGAGAAGACCACGGTCGGTACTCGTCCGATATCTCCTCTTTCAGATACCCGGCTGGCTCGTCGTCCTCCTAATCCTGGGTGTCCTCCGTGAGGTCATCGACCTTTCGCTTCCCACGACCGCCGTGCTCTTCACGTTGTGGTTGGTCAAGGATCTCGCGTTGTTCCCCCTTCTGCGGAGCGCCTACGAAATTGATTCACGTTCGGTGATCGAGCGGCTGATCGGGGAACCTGGCACGACGGTGGAACATCTGGAACCCGCCGGATACGTTCGCGTCCGCGGAGAGCTCTGGCGTGCTGAAGTGCACGCGGGCGAGGTATCGATTCCCATGGGGCGGCGCGTCACGGTGACGGGCGTTCGCGAATCGACGTTGCTCGTTGTTTCGATTTCGAGCTCCGCCTGGCAGGGACGGACGTGACGCGTGTGCCATTTCGCGGTCCGCGACCGGCCGCGTCGTCGTGCGAGACGTGCGCGTATCAAGGTGGGTCGCAGGGTCTCTGGAATGCCAGAGGTACCGCGTGACCGCAGGACGCAGCCACTCGGTCGCCCCGGGGACGGACGTTGACATGGGCGGGCCATGATCGCTGAGACCGGTGACGCGGGAGGTCATCGAGGAGAGGCCCCCCGGGCGTCGGCCGGCTCCTATCGTGTCGCGGGCGGCATCCTCCTGAGCCGGATCGCTGGCCTCATCCGCGAACGGGTCTTTGCGCAGGTATTCGGCACCAGTCTCTACGCCGACGTGTTTCGCGCGGGACTCCGCATGCCGAACGTCCTGCAGAACCTGCTCGGCGAGGGGACGCTCAGCGCCTCTTTCATCCCGGTGTACGCAGAGTTGCTGGAGCAGGGCCGGCACCGGGAGGCGGGCCGCGTGGCGGGCGCCATCTTTGCCCTGCTGCTCGCGGTGGCCGGCGCCCTCTCGCTCGTCGGCATTTTCCTGTCGCCCGCTCTCGTCACCGTGTTCCTTCCCGGCTTCTCCGATGAGCGTCGCGAGCTGACGATTGCGATCTCGCGAATCCTCTTTCCCATGACCGGCGTGCTGGTGCTGTCGGCGTGGTCCCTCGGGGTGCTGAACAGCCATCGACGCTTTTTCCTTCCCTACGTCGCGCCCGTGTTGTGGAACGCTGCGATGATCGGCACGCTCGTCGCGCTCGGAGGCACGCTGTCACCGGACCGGCTCGTCATCGCGCTCGCGTGGGGCGCGCTCGCTGGCGGCGGCTTGCAGTTCCTCATCCAGGTGCCATGGGTCCTTCGCCTGGACCGGGAGCTGCGCGTGTCATGGGGGTTACGGCTGGCAGGCGTGCGGGAGACCCTCAGAAACGCCGGCCCCGCACTGCTTGGACGAGGCGTCGTGCAGGTGAGCGGTTGGATCGACCTGGTGCTGGCGAGCTTCCTCGCCACGGGTGCGGTGGCCGCTATCGGCTACGCCCAGGTGCTCTATGTATTGCCGATCTCCCTGTTCGGGATGTCGGTGGCGGCCGCCGAGCTTCCCGAGTTGTCACGACGTCGTGACGACGCAACCGGCGTGCTTCGCGAACGGACAGTCGCCGGGCTTCGGCGCATGGCGTTCTACGTGGTGCCGACGTTCGTCGGATTCGTGGCCCTTGGCGACGTCATCGTGGCCGCCTTGTACCAGACAGGCGCTTTCGGCCGTTCGGACACGCTGCTCGTGTATCTCACGCTGCTGGGATACACGTGCGGGCTGCTGGCGTCCACCGCGGCGCGGCTGCTCGCCTCTGCCTTCTTCGCGTTGCGCGACACGCGCACGCCGGCCCGGTGTGCCGCGGTGCGGGTGGCGGTTGCAGCGGTGCTCGGTGCAGGCCTGATGATTCAGTTCGAACCTGTTGACCTGTTCGGGCGAAGTGCCATCGGTCCGGGCGTGCTGGCCAGTTTCCGACTCGGCGACCAACCGCTCGGCGCCGTCGGGCTCGCGTTCGGAGCCGGCATCGCCGCCTGGATTGAGTGGGCGTTGCTGCGCCGCGCGCTCCAGCCCCGCATTGGATCGATCGGGCTCGGCGCCGACACGTGGCTACGGATGTCGTGCGCGGCCGGTGCCGGTGCCGCCGCGGGATGGGCCATCCGTCTCGCATTGCCAGAGATGCATCCGGCAGCGGCAGCCGTGTTCATCCTCGGGGGCTTCGGTCTGCTCTACCTTGGTGTGGCACGCCTGCTCGGACTGAGCGAGGCGCAGGTGATGTTCTCCCGGTTGCGTCCCCCGCGACGCCGGAACAAGGGGTGAAGTGGACAAGACCTCCTGGCCGCACGGTGTGCGGCCAGGAGATACAGCCAGCCAACGAGGCGAGCCGCCGCCGACATTGCTCGCGGGTCTGAGGCGAGGCCTCGCTGGAATCGCTACTTCGTCTTGAAGAACGTGCTGATGCTCGATCCGTCTCTGGCCGTCATCGTGATCCGATAACACGCGTTGGCGCCCCTGGGCGACTGCCAGTTCTGTATGAAGTGACGTTCGACGGTGTCGTAGCGGAGCATCGTGCTACCGGTCGTGCTGAACGACTCCTCGACGGGGTCCTCCGCGCCTCCGGCGCATACGAGCCTCGCGAGCGTAAAGCCTTGCACATCCGAGGTGCTGGTCAGTTCGGTGCCGCCGGCACTGGTGAACAGGTTGAACTTCAATGGAACCGTCTGGCCGCCCTTGATCGTGTTCCACACGTTTGTCGCAGCCGGAAGCGCGGTGCCCGGCGGCGTCTGGACGCTGTTCGGGATCCCGACCGGCTGTCCGAACCCGGTGAGGCTCCAGGCGGCAATCGTCAACGTTCCGTTCACATACTCGAAGGCGTAGTTGGTCGCCTCGCCGCCCCAGCATGTGACGGGGTGCGTCCCCACGGGGCTGAACTGCGTGGCGGCCGTCCCGCAGGTTGGCACGGTCGCAAGAGCGCCGTACGTTTCACTGTTCACGAACCCTGTGATGCTGAGCGGGACTGACAGATCCGGGTTCTCAGTGCCGAACGGGCGGCTTGCGGACTGTGCCGTCACGGTAAGCGGGGCTTTGCTAATCGTGATGGGGGCGCTCCCGCTGGCCGGGTAGTAGTTGCCGTTCTGGGTCGGTGTGTTGAAAGTCCAGTTCGCAGTCCCACCGGGCGCGTCTGTAAACGTTGCGCCCAGATCGAGAAGCGCGCTGAGGTCTTCGCCGAGGACGCCGGTGGCGGTGCCGGTGGCGCCGTGGGCGGCGCCGTCGTAGACGCCGGTGTAGCCGGCGACGTCGAGGGTGGCGGTGGCCTTGGTCAGGACAATGGCGACCGCGCCGCTGGCGTCGTCGTAGTTGGTGCCGCCGGTGAAGGTCCAGTCGGCCGTG
>CAZDLW010000009.1:0-47567 GCA_964505975.1 uncultured Bifidobacteriaceae bacterium
CGCCGCCGAAGTCGGCGTGCCCGGGTGTGTCCACGATGTTGATGAGGACGTCGCCGTACCGCACGGCGGTATTCTTCGCCATGATCGTGATGCCTCGCTCCCGTTCGAGGTCGATGTTGTCCATCACACGATCCGCCACTTGCTGATTGGCGCGAAAGGCGCCACTCTGTCTCAGCAGGGCATCGACGAGCGTCGTCTTGCCGTGATCGACGTGGGCGATGATCGCCACGTTGCGACGGAACGGGTTGGCGATCTGCGCGGATTTTCGAAGCGAAGACATCAGGTCAGTATACCGGTGTGACACGACCAGCGAGGCTCGGACAGTGCTGCTCGGGAGTGGCCGGCGCCCTCGATGGGTTTACAATTGAACGCGGGTGCCCCCGGATCGATGAACACAGCGTGGCCGGTGTTGCCGCGATGGCTCGGGGCGGCCGGCTCCAACCGATGGGCCTGAAGATACCTTGTGAGGACAACGATGCCGCTGTTCGAGTATGCGTGCAAGCAGTGCGACCATCAGTTCGAAGTACTGGTGCGGTCCGGAGAAAAGCCTCAATGCCCCTCCTGCCACGGCGTGGACCTCGAACGCCGGCTGTCCGTCTTCGCAGCCCACACTGCCACGACGGGCGCGGCGGAGGTACCCGCAACTGGTGCCTGCGGCACATGCGGCGATCCCAGGGGACCTGGTGCCTGCTCGTTGAACTGATCAGCCACGGGGCTCCGCCCCTTGAATTCCCCTCCGAGTCCCGGCGGTTGCCCGGCATTTCTTGCCGCGCTTCGCGCGGCGAGGCCTCGCTGCGCGTGTTCCGCGGCACTGCCGCTCGAAGCGGCCGAGTGCGCGTTACATCGGCTACCGCTTTCAATGCGTCGGGATCAGGGGATGAAGCGAAGGCACATCTGAAAGACCCTCTCTACCGGGATGGCCGATAGACCTTTGTCGGGTTGTTCCGTGTCCTCCGCTCGCAGCACGGCGTAGCGCGCGGGATCGGTATACGGACCGCAGTCGTTCGGGTCGAATCCTGCGAACAGCGCCACGACCGGCGTCCCAAGGGCGGCAGCCAGGTGCATCGGGCCCGTATTCGGCGCAATCAGCAGATTCATACGGGCGATCGTTGCCTTGTAGCGCTCGAAGTCCGGTCGCTGCGTGAGGAGCGTGATCTCGCCACCAGCGGCTGACACCAGCGCCTCACCAAACGGGCGTTCCGCCGGCAGCAAGTCGACGACCACGTGTAGATCCATTCCGCGCACGGCCGCGTGCGCCCTCAGCCTCCGGGCCAGCATACCGAAGTACTCGAGTGGCCAGGCCTTCTGGCGCTGACGTCCACTCCTGCGCCAATCCCACGCGCGCACGCCGCTGAAGCTCGGGTGCATCCCGACCACGAAGCTTCCTTGCCCTATGCCTGCCGCCGCGAGCAGCGTGTGTGCTGCCGCCCTGCCGTCATCGGTCACGGGCAGCCAGACACCAGACGACGGAAGGGGCGGCCCGTCGAGTACCACGCGCAGACAGCGCTCGGCAAAGTGCAGATGCCGATTGTCTGGTGTCACCGTGTGGAATGCGGGACCGTCAGCGTCGACCAGGCGCCGATAGCTTGGGTTGGTTTCAAAGCAATAGATGTGCGAGTACCCGCCGTCAGCAATCTCACGCCGCAGGTGCCGGCGCTGCAGGAAGCTCGCGATTCCCTCCCGCTCGTAGCGCAGCACGCACGTCACGCGCGGGTCGAGGCCCCGCAGCACGCGGGCTCCCTCGTCGCTCGTCAGCAGATGAATCTCAGCGCCGGGATGACGAGCAAGGATTGCCTGGAGCGCGGGCGTGATCATGATCATATCGCCCACGCGACCGACACGGACGACCAATACGCGCATCAGATGCCTCTATTCCCGGAGCTCACTGATCTCTCACCCCGGTCGTCCTGGTGTGTTGAGTCGTCCGATGCCACCTGCACGCCGACGCCTACCTGCAACGATCCTTGCTCCGCAAACCACGTGTACCCTTCGATGACGAGATCGAACACCAGCAGCCACTCGCCTGCCGGCAGTGCCGGCAGCAGCGCGTCGACGGCGACGTCGTCTCCCGGCGCCACGTCCGACGGCAGCTCGTGTCGCCACCAATCGAAATCCACCAGCTCGGACTGACTCGCTCCTCGATAGAGATGGGCGCCCACGCGCGTCCACCCGGCCCTCCGGGTGGGGCCACCAACCCATGTGGACTGACCGATGTTCGCGATCCGCAGTCTGACGGGCAGCGGGACGTCTGTCTGCCAGCGAGCGTGATCCAGACCAGCCACCTCGATCCGTGCCAGCACACCAGCCGGGCGTCTGGTCGTTGCTGGTCGTGGCCCCTTGTGGCACACGATGTAATGGTGCTGCTCCAGGGCACTGCAGAACGCCTTCCAGTAGACGGCAAAGCCCTTGCCCCCCATGAACGCACCAAGTTCGTCCGCATCGACTTCCGTTTGCACGAACGGACTGCTCACGACGACGGTCACCTGCGCAAAGCCGCACTCGCGAGCGAGCGCTGACACATCCTCGATGACGAGCTCGTTTTCGAGCACGCCCCACGCGCGTGCCTCGTCCATGCTGTGCCCTGCCGTGGCGTGTCCGCGGCCGGGCTCGGACATGGCGACTACGCCGTCGGGCCGCAGCACGCGATGCATCTCGGCGAACAGTTCGCGCTGGTTCGGCACGTGGTGAAAGGCATCGTTGATCACGATCCGGTCGCACGAGCTGTCCTCGAGTGGCAGGACGTGGCCATCATAGGTGAGGAACCTGGGGGCGAGATTCCAGTCGGTGCGGGGATCCGAAACGAACAGCTCGCGCCCGAGCGCGACGACTGTCGGTGAAACGTCGACGGAAATCGTCGAGCAGCCGTACCGGTTCAACATATGCGACAGCCAGCAGCTCCCCGCGCCGATCTCGAGGACGACATCTCCCGGCACCGTCCGCATCGCGGCTATCAGTACACCGGCATCGATGAGATGCTTCGGCAGGGCCGCCGCCTCACTGAACGGCTTGTTCAACAGGAACGCGCGATTATCGGTGCGCGCGAAGTAGCGTTCAGCGGCAGCAACGTACTCATCCGTGTGCTCCGCGAGCGATGTGTTCTCCGCGGCGTTCCCGCTCCGGCGGAGGCGGCGAAACGGCAGGAGCGCACACTGATACCAGAAGTCGAGCACTCCCAATACCGCGGACGCCGTGCGCGGGGAGTTCTGGAAGACGGATCGAACGGCACTCTGTAGGCGACCGCGGGCGGGCATTCCATCTATGTACATCGCTCTGCGAGTTGGGGGCAAAAACCCGCATCCTGGCAATCGTGCGGAAGCCTCCCGAAATAAGGAGCATCGGCGTGTCGAGGCGAAGGCCTCAGCGTCCCCGGGACCCTTGTGGCTGTTCCGCGCGGCCTGGGCCCCGTCCTCTCGCTCGGGAACTGCGGTGCAGGGACAGCCATGCCTCCAGCAGGCGACGCGACCGTCTCGGGACCCATGTCACACGACAATTGCTCTTTCAATCGCGCGAATTTTCTCGCGCACGCCCGGAAAGAATTCGCATTCATGCACGTCACAACGATAAGTGCGGGCCAATTGTGGGCGCAATTCGTAAGATTGCACATGGTGTAGCTCTTGCGCTACGGCGTGTGCGCTGTACCGTGACACTGGTTCCCGCGCACTGGTCGTGCTGACGCTCGTAGGCGTCTCGGCGGCAATGCTGGCCTGCATGCTGAGGAGGCACACGAGCAGCACCCGGCACAACTGCAGCGCTGGGTGTGTCATGGTACGGCGTTCGTGTATCTCTTCCTCGATATCCTCTCTCTCGCCCCGCCGCGACGATCGTCCCCAGCCAGCCATAGGAGCTTCGGTCCCCAGGGCTCTTGGGAGCGATTCTGCCGTTCGAAATGGGTTTCGCGTTGTCACCGATACATCCACCACGGACCGATCGACAGGATCTCCCTTCTGGGGAACTGACCGGGCCATGGGAGCGCGTGGAGTCTTACGATGCCGTATCAGACGCAATGCGTGAAGATTCAACTGAAACCGAACAGCCTGGAACGAGTTCGAGAGTGGGCGACCACGCTGAATGAATCACGCCGTGCTGAGGCCCTGGCCACCTTGCGTGATGAAACGGTGGTATTCGAGGCGGCGTTTCTCGATCGCACGGATGAAGCTGATTTCTTAATCTACGTGATGAAGGCGGAAAGCTTCGAGAAATCAAAAGAGGCCGTCGCTACCTCAACGCACGAGATCGACCGGTATCACAAGGCGTTCGAGAGAGACACGTGGACCAACCGCGAACAGCTCGAGCTACTCGTCGATCTCGACCGGATATCAGAACTCACGGGTGGGGATCCTTCGGTGACGAGTGGCTGAGGCGTCGATTCGGACGACGAGCATCCGCTGAGCGCCAGGCCGCCGATACCGCCACCGCACGGGCACACACGAGCCCGTGGACACCACGTTCGCTCTCCTCGACGCCGGCCACGGCGAACGTTATCTGCCCGTCAGCAGCTCGCGCTCGAGGAGCTCACGCGGCTGGGCGCTGCCATCGACACCGACTTCACGACCGGACGATTGCGCAGTGCCTTCCGCACACTCGCGAGCCGGTACCATCCAGATCGATTTCCCGCAAGCGGCCCCCGAGAGCAGGCACGTCTCTCCGGCGCTCTTCGTCCGGCTGCACGGCTCCTACTTGCAACTCCTGAACGCGAGCGCAGCCACGGCTCAGCAATGACGCACGCCACCTTTCGGCGGCAGGCTTCAACAGGATCCAACGCCCCCCGGAGACCAAACTCGTCCTCGCGTGCCGATGCCATGCTCCTCGCGTGTCGATTCCGACGGAGCCGGCTTTTGGCCGGAACCTGGAGTTTTGGCGGGGCAGGTGCGGTCAGCGCCCGTACGACGCAAACACGCGACCGTTACCGTCCTTGTCGAACGCAATCACGTTGTAGGGCTGAATCTGCGTCCCGACCTCCATCCCTGGCGACCCAATCGGCATGCCGGGCACAGCGAGGCCTGCAACCCCCGGCCGCTCTTTGAGGAGTCGATGCACATCCTGCGCGGGCACGTGGCCCTCGATGACGTATCCGTCCACAAGGCCCGTATGGCATGAGTGCATCGTTCCGGGTACGCCATGCTTGGCCTTGAGCGGACCCAGGTCGTTCAGATCCGTGAACCGGACCTCGAAGCCATGCTCTCGCAGGTGGTCCAGCCACAGCGAACAGCATCCACAGGTGGGAGTCTTGTACACCTCGATGACGGGCTTCGCGGCACGCTGCGCGCCCGCGGTGGAGAATGAGACAAAGAGGATGCCCACCAGAGTAACGGCACCCACTCCGGTGAGAACTGCGGCTCGCTTCATACGTTTGCCTCCACTGACGTTCGGAGTCCCATCGCGATTTCGTCACACGCCGACAAGCCCAGGGCCCTTGCCGTTGATGTCCCAGCGGGGCCCTTGTCTGGTTGCCAGCGTCTCTTTGGCGCGCCTGGCCGCGCGAGGCCGCATCAGCTCCGCTGCCTCTGCCACTGGCCTCGGCGGACACGATATTTCGACGCGCCGTCTCGCGTGACCGATCGGCACGACCCGAAACTGTCGCAAGGTCTAGTGGTGTGTCCACGAAATAGCTGGGCACTCGGCCGCCGCTGCATCCCGGCCGGCTGCGTTGCTCCTTCCTCAAATATGGCCAATATTCTCGGTCGTCGCGCCTTGCCGGCCGGGCGCATCGGCGCCCTCTGCGCCAGCCATTTCGTGGACACACCACTAGCATACGCCAACCGCCAGACCAGACGCACGACCACGTCGTCGGCACAAGGCGGGGCGAAACGGCCCGATGATATGCTCAGCAGCAGGGGCACTATTCCAATGCGAAACCTCATGCTGATACCCGTCGCGTGTGCGATGGTGGCCTGCAACCCACGCAGCGATCCCGCCGACGCCGACAGTTCGTCGTGGCCCATCACCGTGGACTCGTTGGAGGTGCCATCGACGGCCAAAAGCGCTCAACCACAGCTCACCACGTCGAACCGGGGCGTCATCCTGAGCTGGCTCGAGCACCAGGGGTCGACCGTGACCCTGAAGTTTGCCGAACGGACGGCGGCGGGCTGGTCACCCGCTCGCGCAGTGGCGTCTGGCGACAGCTGGTTCGTCAGTTGGGCCGATGTACCGTCGGTGCTCCGGATGAGCAACGGCACACTCGTGGCGCACTGGTACACGAACACCGACGTGCTGCTGGAAGCGTACGATCTGTGGCTGGCGTATTCACGCGACGATGGCGCAACATGGTCGCCGCCCTTCATGCCACACGACGATGGCACGACGACCCAGCACGGCTTTGCCACGCTCTTTGAACTGCCGGGAGAGCACCTTGGACTCGTCTGGCTGGATGGCCGCGCAATGGAGCTCGACCGCAGCGGAGACGGGCCCATGAGCCTCCGGTACGCGGCGTACGACACGGGATGGACTCGCATTGCCGACATGCCTGTCGACGATCGGGTCTGCGAGTGTTGCCCGACGGCTGCTGTCGTCACACCGGAAGGCGTGACCACGGTGTTCCGCGACCGCAGTCTGCGCGAAATTCGCGACATCCACGTGTCGCGGCTCGAAAACGGCGCCTGGAGCCAGTCGAGGCCGGTGCACGTGGACAATTGGCGAGTTCCCGCGTGCCCGGTGAATGGACCCGCGTTGGGTGCCGCGGGCCGGCAGCTCGCCGTTGCGTGGTTCACGGCACGGGAGGACCAACCCCGCACCTTCGCAGCCTTCTCTGGTGATGCCGGCCGAACGTGGGGCGACCCCATTCGTCTCGATGCGGAGGCTTCACGCGGTCAGGTCGCGATTGCGATGCTGGACGATGGGTCCGCCGCAGCCAGTTGGGTTGAGTTCGCGTCTCAGCGCTCGGCGCTGCACGTGCGCCGAATCGAGGCGTCGGGACGGGCGTCGGACGCGGTGGATGTGACGGGCGGAACCGGAAACGTCAGCGGCATTCCACGCATGGCAAGGCACGGCCAGGAACTTGTCTTCGCGTGGACCGAGGGCTCGGAGGGCGGGGAACAACGAATCAGAGGAGCGGTCGTGCGCCTGCCGCACACTCCCGCTCCCTGAACCAGGAAGTCACGAACGCGAGGCCGTCGGCAACGTGCCCCAATCCGGGGCGTCCGCGTTGCGAAACCGGCCCGTGCGCAGATCAGTCGACGACTTCACCAGGCCGCCGACCCCACCCGAACCCGTCCTTGGGGCGATGCAGGGTCACCATGCGAACGCGATGGTCGGCCGGATTGCGGCCCGGAGAACCGCTGATGACCACATAGTCACCAGGCTTCAGCGTCTCTCTGGTCACGCCCTGACCACCGAGTGCGCCAGCGCCACCCCATTCCACGGCGTATCGCACCATCGAACCATCCTTCTCCTTGACCATCACGTGGACGAAGGAGTGCGGATTGCGAAACAGGAACTGCACCAACTCGCCTTCAATGGTCACCGTCTGGTCTTCCAAGTACGTGGCCGCGAAGGAGTGGTGAGCGGACGCCCGCGCGCCAACGAGAACCGCAGCCGCGACGAGCCCAACAACCAGGTAACGCTTCATATCGTGGATCCTCCCTGACAGAACCTCACTTCTGAAAGGAAATAGTAGCCGACACCCCGCACAAATGCGACTGAAGAGTCTCTGAATTCTTCGTCAGGAACATTGGTGATGTGCAGCGGCCTTTCGTCGTTCTCTGGGACGCGATACCGGAGGATACATCGGAAGGCCATATTTCAGTACTTGTGGAAATAGCATAGACTCGCCCCGTGTCGAGGACATCCGAAGCCGACGAGGCCCGATTTGCGGATATGCTGGCCGCTATCGGCGCCCCACTGCGACTACGCCTTCTCCGGTTGCTCCTCGCGAGCCACCCGACGGGGCGCGTGGCGGGCGACCTGAGCGCCGAGCTTGCCATCACGCCGTCCACGCTGTCACATCATCTCGATCGTCTGAAACGCGAAGACCTGATTACCGCGCGCCGCGAGGGCACGTTCCTCTGGTACACGGCCAACACGAGCGCGCTCGAACAGCTGCTGCGGTTCCTGTTCACCGAGTGCTGCACTCACAGCCGCGCAATTCCCCTCGAGCGGATCACCACCTGAATGCAGAATGCAGCCTTGTTGGTTCTGGCGCATGGCCGGGCATCTTCATTCTGCATTGACGCCGAGACGCCTTCTGATCAGCCTAGTTCGGGCTCCTGGCCCACGTCGCGGCAATGTATGCGTCGATCTGCTCGTCGAGCATGTCGAGCGGCAGCGGGCCGTGCCGCAGGACGGCGTCGTGGAACTCGCGAACGTCGAACCACGTGCGCAGTTCGCGCTCGGCCCGGCGCCGCAGTTCCTTGATCCGCAACTCACCAACTTTGTATGCGAGCGCCTGGCCAGGCCAGGCGATATACCGGTCGATCTCCGCCACGGACTGGCTCGGCACGTGCGCCGTGAAGTACTCCAGGGCGCGCTCCCTCGACCACCCGAGCGCATGTATGCCCGTATCGACCACGAGGCGGACGGCGCGGAACTGCTCGCTCGCCAACTGTCCAAAGCGGGTTGCCGGCTCGCGATAGACACTCCCGATGTCCCCGCCGAGCGACTCGGCATAGAGCGCCCATCCTTCGATGAAGGCGGTGATGCTCAGTGCTCGACGGAATTCCGGCACACCCGTGAGCTCGCGCGCCAGCCCCACCTGCAGATGATGCCCGGGAAGTGTTTCGTGCAGCACCAACGCCTCCGTGCGGTACTTCACCTGCTCCTGCGGGCGGTAGGTGTTGATGTTGAACCAGGCGGAGCGTGTGCCGTCCGGCGTACCGGCCGTGTAGCTCGACGCACTGGCCGCCTCACGATCGGGAGGGATAGGGCGTACGGCGACCGGCGCACGAGGAAGACGCGAGAAGAGACGCGGCATCTCCGGCTCGACGCGCGCCAGCACGTCCCGTGCGTACGCAAGCATCTCCTCCTGACTGGAGAAGCGCATGTCCGGTCTCGCCGCGAGCTGGCGCTCGAACTCCGAGGCGGGGCCGTCAAACCCTGCCTCGCGGGCGACGCGCTGCATCTCACGCTCGAGGCGCGCGACCTCCTTCACGCCGAGCTCGTGGATCTCCTCGGGGGTCATCCGCGTGGTCGTGTACGTGCGAACCAGCACGTCGTAGGCACGACGGCCGTCCATCAGGGACGTCAATCCAAGACCGGGCCGCGCGCGCGGGCGGTACGTGTCGCGCAGGAAGGCCTCGTACCGACTCCAGGCGGGCACGAACCGTTCCGTATAGGCCGCGGCAACCTCTCGTCCCAGCCGCTCCCGATCGCCAGGCGCGATCTCTGCCGGAAACCGCGAAAATGCCGACAGTAACGGCGACTGGCCGGCTGACGTCTCCCGCTGCGCTGCAAGTTGTTCGAGGATACGATCGACGATCACCACGGGCTGCACGAGCCCGCCGGCCAGCTGTTCGCGCATGAGGTCAATGTGCTGATCGACGTACTCGGGCAGTGCCCGCAGGCGGCTGATGATGTTCTCGTAGTCCTGCACCGTGCGCGCCGGCATCTGGTCGATGATCCTGAAGACCTGGTTGTGCGCCCCGTTCTGCTGCGACACGCGTTGCACCAGCGCCAGATAGGGTTCGCCGTCGAGCTCCGCCCGGAGGTCGTGTACCAGCAGATCGGCACTCAGACGCTCGGCGGGGGAGAGATTCCCCGACGCGATGTACAGCACCCGCTGCAGGAACTCCTGCCGCATCGTCCGCGTCCGGGCGCGCCCGGCGCTCGACCAGTCGCGCCACCGGTCGTTGTAGTCGGTGCGGCCGAGCTGCGTCGCCAGCTCCGGCTCGTCGGCCACGCGCCATTCCCAGTAGTCCACGAATGTCTGTCGGAGTGCGCCGGCGGACACGCCCAGCCCCTGAGCTGGAAGGACGGTCGGCATCGCCGCCATCGCCACCAGCAGTGCCGCCATTCTCACCGGTCGAGCTCCTGTCATATGGCATCGGTACCGCATCGGCCCAATCTTAGCAGCCGTCAGCGGCCTTTTCGTGGGGAGACGTTTCCGAGAGGCCGAGACCGTGACGCGGTCAGGAGTGAACCTCTCGCCACTCTGCTGCGTCTACGCACCTGAGAGCAACCGGGCAGTCGAGGATTGATTATGCAGAACACCGTGCGTCTCCGCTTTTCGGCCGACATAGCGTCGATCGTGCTGGCGGCCGTTCTCGTCTCGGCCTGCGACCTTGCGATGACGGGGTTCTCCTCGGAGGCGCGCGACGAGTGGACTCGAAGCTATCCGTTGCCCGAGGGCGGACTCGTCGAGGTCCGGAACACGAACGGCCTGATCGACGTTCGCGGCTCCTCGGGCGATCGCGTCGAGGTCGTCGCCGAACGGATCGTCCGCGCCGGCAGCGAAGCAGGGGCACGCGAACTGCTCGACCGGCTCGAGATTCACGAAGACGTGTCGGCCGATTCGGTGCATCTCGAAGCGCGGTTTCCGTCCACGGGCTCGTTTCTCAGCGGCGGACGTGCCGAAGTCCGCTTCCGTCTCGAGGTGCCGGCGGGCGCCCAGGTACGACTTCGAGCCACGAACGGGCAGGTCAGGATGGACGGCATTCGTGGCGCAGTCGACGCCTCGACGACAAACGGTGGAATCAACGGCCAGGCCCTGGCCGGACCGGTGGAAGCCCGCACGACGAACGGTGGCATCGCGATCGAACTGAACGAGATCGCGCCGGGTGGCGTGTCGCTCTCCACCACCAACGGCGGCATCGAGGTGGCCCTTCCTCGAGACGCCCGTGTCGACGTGCTGGCGGAAGTCACGAACGGCGGGATCGATGCCACCGGATTCGACCACTTCGAGCCGCGCGGCGAGACGACTCGGCGGCGGCTCGAAGGACGGGCCAACGGCGGCGGAGCACGGCTTCAGGCGCGTACGACCAACGGCGGCATCCGTATCGCGGCACAGTAACGTACGTCGCCGGGCCCAGGCCTGGTATGGTGGTGCCGGTCCCCGGACTTGAACCGGGACGCCCCGGAGGGCGGGAGATTTTGAGTCTCCTGCGTCTGCCATTCCGCCAGACCGGCTCGCCCGCTATTGTAGACGATGGAGCGTGGTGATTGGACCGTTCGTCATCGCTGAGTGCGTGCCCCGGCGCGAACCTCCAACACGAGCGCCTCCAGCTCCGCCGCGCGATGCGCCGGCGTGTGTCGCGCGAGGACGCGTCCGCGGCCGCGCTGTCCTATCGCCATCCGCTCGGTCTCGGGCAGCTTCGTTAGATACCGTGCAACGTCCCGTGCCGAATCGGCAATGAGAATGTCGACCCCCGGCTCGAAGAACTCGTCGAGACCCTCCCAAGAGTCGCTGATGATGGGTGTGCCGCAGGCCGCCGCCTCGAACAGCCGCACACTCGGCGACCATCCGGCCCGAATCATTTCCGCTCGCGTGACGTTCAGCGTGAATCGCTGCGCGCAGTAGAACGTCCGGTGTGCGCCAGGCGGTACATGGGAGACGTGTTCGACGTGTGCCGGCCAGGCAATCGACTGCGGGTACTGTGCCCCCGCGACGACGCAGCGGATGTCCGGGCATGTGCGCGCCGGCTCGAGTATCAGCGCGTCGACCGACGGCTGCCGGTC
Source organism: uncultured Bifidobacteriaceae bacterium (assembly GCA_964505975.1). Taxonomy (GTDB): domain Bacteria; phylum Acidobacteriota; class Vicinamibacteria; order Vicinamibacterales; family UBA2999; genus Gp6-AA40. The sequence goes on from CAZDLW010000009.1 coordinate 11,605, forward strand.
GTCACTGTACGTGCCGAGATATCCGAGATCCCAGCGCACCGCCGTCACTTCGGGATAGTACTCGTGCGGATCGGCCGAACAGTAGAACGCCACTGCGCGCTTCGCGCCGAACTCGCGCTCGAGGCGCGCGAGTGTCGGTCCACCGGTGAACGAGAGGTACAGGTCGTAACATGGAACCAGCTCGGGCACGAGATACTCGGCGGCGCCAGCCAACCTGGCCAGCGTGATGGGTGTGTCGATGTCATAGAAGGCCGTCACTCCGGTTGCCGTCCGCGTGACCCACTCCCCCACCGCAACGCCCTCGGGTACGAAGGAACCGACGATTGCCAGGTCGGCCGTCCGCACGCTCCGCTCGTGGAGCCGCTGCAGTTCGTCGAGAGAGCCGTACAGTCGGGTCCGAGCGCCGGGAGGCTGGAGCATGTCGCGGTGTGCCGCATACCAGGCAGTGTCGCGTTCGAGGAACGTGATCTGATGCCCCCGTGCGGCCAGCTGCCGGACGAGACCGCGGTACGTCGTGGCGTGACCGTTCCCCCAGGACGAGGTAATCGAGAGGCCCAGAATCACGATGCGCATGCTGCGAACCGTTACCGTGCGTCCCGTTCCACCGACACCTTGGTGCGTGACAACAGGGCAAGCGCGTCTTCAACCTGCCGCACGCGATGCGCATACGTGTGCTCGCCCAGCACGCGGGCCCGCGCGGCGGCACCGATGCTGGCGGCATCTGCCTCATCCAGTGCTTCCACGTACGCGGCGACCTCTTCGCCGTTCTCCGCCACGACGACCTCGCGCCCGGGCTCGAGAAACATCCCGATCCCTTCCCAGGGGTCGGTGATCACACACGCGCCTGCCCCGGCGGCCTCGAACACGCGCGTCGCCGGCGAGTAGCCGTACCGGGCCATGCTCGCGCGGCTGACGTTGAGCACCGTCCTGGGGCTGCTGTTGAACGCATTGTGATCGTGCGTGAACACGTGTCCCACGTAGTCGACGTTGCCCGGCAGCGGCTTGTCGGCCCACCCGCTGCCGCCCAGCACTACCCGGCGGCCGGGCAGCCGCGCGGCTGCGCCAAGGAAAAACTCCTCGACGCGTGACTCACGATCTGGAAGGCGGTTCCCGAGAAAAGCCAGATGCCCGCGAAACCGCGGGTCCGGCGGGACCGGAAAGTGCGTCTGGGGATCCACGGCATTGTAGATGGGGACGCAGGCTCTGGCGCCCCACCCCCGATAGGCATCGGCGACCGGAGTCCCGCCTCCGTACGTCAGAATCAGGTCGTAACCGGGGATGAGCCCCCGGAACGGGTCGGCCACATGCAACTGCAGGCGGTCGAGCGTTGCAGGGGCGTCCACATCCCAGAAGACCGCCAGCGCACCTGAGCGTCGGCGTGCCAGCACACCGGCCTCGAGCAGTTCGTCGAACACGCCGACACCGCTGGCCTTCACGACGATATCAGCCTTGCATCCCGCCTCGAGCGCTCGCGCAACCCCATCGAGTGTGGCGGCATACACCACGACCTCGGCCCACTCCGGGTCGGCGATGTCACGATGGGCCTGACGATCGTACGCATCGGGCTCGTAGAACGTCACATGGTACCCGCGGTGGTGCAGCGCTCGCACGATTCCACGGTAGTACGTCGCGGCCCCGTTCCAGTACGCGGACACGAGGCTCGAACCAAAGAAGGCAATCGTCGGCCGCGTCACACCGGCGCCTCGTCATGCGCTTCGGACTCGTGGCAGACGGGTCGCTGCACAAACCGTCCCGGCCGATCGGCCGCGGACGCCGGCCGGCCACCGTGGCGCAGCCCGTCGACAATCGAGAGCAACTCGTTCACACGATGCGCACAGGTGTGTCGGGCCAGGATGGTGGCGCGGCCATGTTCGGCGAGTGCGGCTGCGAGGTCTGCATCGTGCAGAACTGCCGAAAGCTGCCGTTGCATCTCGTGCCCATCGCGCGCGACGAGGTAATCGTCACCAGCCGTGAACAGACCCTCGACATCCGTCCAGGGCGCGCTCACGAGCGGGATGCCGCATGCCAGCGCCTCGAACAGCCTGATCGTCGGAATGCCCGGGAGCCATCTGACATACGGCCGCCTCGGGATGTGTACGGTGACACGGTGGCGTGCGAACACGTCGGCAACGAGATAGTTCGGCAGCCATCCGCGGTACGTCATCCCCGAGCACGCCATGGCCCGCACGACCGCCGCCGGGTAGCGCACACCATGGACGGTCGTGGTTGCGCGCAGTCGCCGTACGGGCTCCAGCAAAAATTCCCACAGTTCAGCGGTTCGCTCCTCGTCGCCCCAGTTCCCAATCCACGCAAGGTCCGCTTCTCGCTCCACTTCCGGACGAGGTCGGAATATCCTCGTGTCTGCCGCCTCGTGCCACGTCCACGCACGGGCCGCCCATCCCCGCGCCAGATAGCGCTGCCGGATGACCTCGCCGAACGCGAGCACGCCGTCATAGGCCGACAGGTCGTAACGGGCCATGGCGTCGGCATCGCTGACCGACCTGTGATGCGTGTCGTGAAACAACGCGACGTAGCGGCCGCCACGTGCACGATGCCGCCCGATGCGACGCACAAGAGCGTCGGTATTCCATTCGTGCACCAGGACGACATCGGCCCCATCGAGAGCCTGGTCCAGGTCCAGCGCGGGCGTATATCGAACGGGCCGCAGCGTCGGGTACGGAATGCGCGTGGCCTCCAACGCGCTTTCGCCGTGCGCGGCCACGAGACCCGCAACGCTCCAGCTGTCCTCGGGTTCGTAGACGGCCACGACGTTCCCGCGAGCCTCCAACTCCCCCATGACGCCGCGGAGGAAGTGCGCGTTGCCGTGGTTCCAGTCGGAGAGCAGTGAGTGACAGAACAGGACGACCTTCATCGGGTCGTCCCCGGCCGACCGCTGTCGACGGACGTCCACGTCCCACGGTTCGACACACGCCGGGCGCCAGCCTTCGGACCGCTATGCGGCCCGGAACGGGAATTTCGTACTCGTCTGTCAGTCCGCATAGCGGTCCTCGCCGCGCGAGGCGCGGCGGAAGATACTGCAACCAGCCAAGGGTACTGCTGGGATATCAAGGGCGAGAGACCTTGGCTGGTCCGTGCCCGTCGAGGACCGTGTCGTAGGCGCCGGCATAGGCCGCCGCCATGCGCTGGGGCGTGAGCTCACGAGCACGCGTCAACGCCCGCCGCGCCATCTCACGCCGCACGGCATCGCCCTCAATCAGGGCGCGAAGTGCCGCCGCGAGCATTCGGTGGTCGTTCGGTGTCACGTAGACGGCGGCCTCGCCCCACACCTCGCGGAGGCTATCGATGTCGCCGAGCACGAGCGCGCAGCCAGCCAGGGCCGCCTCGACCGCCGATAACCCGAACGGCTCGTAACGGGCAGGCAGCACGTAGATGGATGTACGCGCCATCCACGACGCCAGCTGGCCCGGGCTGAGCCGCCCGAGATAGCGGACGGGAGCGTGACCCGTCAGCCGCGAAAGCGGACGATCGATGTCGCCGGCGACGTGCACGGGCCATGGGATCTCGTGCGCAACCGCGCAGACGGCCTCGACGTTCTTCGCCGCGTCCCATAAACGCCCCGCAGTGAGCACGAATGGCTGCTTCCGTGCCCGCGCTGACGGCAGCACCATGCGCCGGCCGTTCGGAATGACCGACGTGTTGGACAGCGCGCCGTAGTGTGCCTCGATCGATCTCAGCATCGCCTTCGTCGGCGCCGTCACGAGCACCGCTGCGTGCAGACCACGCTCCACCTCTCGCGCGTAGCGGCTCCAGGATTCCGGAGCGTCGATGCCATGTACGGCGCGCCACCAGGACAGCACGCACGAGTGGGCCGCGAGCAGCACCGGCGCTCGCCAGGGCAGCGTCGCATGACAGTACCCGTTCAAGTGCACGACATCCGGCCGGATCCGACGCTCGAGCTCCAGAAGCCACGCGGAGGCGTTCTCGACGTCCACCCACGGCTCCTCCATCCACTCGAGGCGATACGGGCGCGCATGCACGCACACGCCGGCTCGCGCGGCCTCCCGCCGCTGATCGCCAGTTGGCAGGGGACCCATCACGGCCAGCGACACGTCCACACCGAGCGGCCCGAGGGCCCGCGCGAGATCGAGCGCATAGGTCCAGACGCCGCCAATGGCGTCGGCTGTCATCAGCACGCGAAGAGGGCCTCGTGTGATCATCGGCCCCGCATGTGAGAGCGCGGGCGTTCAGACGTGAGTTCGAGATCGCTCACCCGACGTGGCGAGGCCTCCTGGATATCGCTGAACGCGTCGAAGCTGGTCAGGTAGTGATCGACGGCCCGCTCCCACGCTCGATCGTCGGGAGCGCCCCACTGGCGCGCATATTCCGGAGACCCCGGATAGGGGAAGAGCGGGACTGGAACGTTGGCCCATACGCCGCGGGACATGAGCTGCTGCCGCCACGCCTCTACGTCCTCGGTGCGATCGGTGTGGGCATCGAGCAGATTTGCCTGTACGAACGGCACGGTCTGGCGGGCGTGCACGAGCCGATCGGTGATCTCCACCGTCGAGAGACGGCTTTCTTTGTCCAGCCGTCGTCGTCCCGCCTCGGAGAGGCTCTCAACGCCTGCCTCGATTGACACGCACCCGGCCCGGCCGAGAAGGTCGAGCATCGGCTTCGTCCAGAGGTCGATGCGCGTCTGCACACCGAACCGTACGCGACGGTCCAGGAGCGCAGCCAGCAGCGATCTGTCTGGCAGAAAAATCTCGTCGATGAAGTACACGTACTCCACCCCCGCTGCCAGCAACGGGTCGAGCTCGTCGAGCACGACCGGCAGCGGTCGCTTCCGGTACTGGCGTCTGAAGTTGTCTTTCGCACAGAAGGTGCAGTGATACGGGCAACCCCGGGACGTCTCCATCTCGGCTCCGGGGCCAACCGGAGGGGCATCGAAACGGTGATGATGGTGCCCATGCCGCGCAAGGACGCTCGGCGGCCATCGCAGTGCGGGCAGCGCGTCCATGCGTGATGCGTGCACCCCACCCTGAATCCGCGCCTCGCCATCGTCCAGGTACGCGATCGAGGCCAGGGTCTTCCATCGCTCGCGCGGCGCTGCAAGACCGGGAAGCACCTCCTCCGGCTCACCCAGAATCACCGCATCGCAGCCGAGCTTTCGCAACGTCGCGCGCGGCGTGCTGGACGCGTGAGGGCCGATGGCGACGCGGAGGCCGGGGAGCCCGTCCAGATCGTGAAGGATCTGTTGCACGACCCTCAGCTCGGGCGGCGCGCAGCGCCAGAACAGGTAGCTCGGCGCCGATGTGACCACGATGACATCGGGCACGAAATCCACGAGGCACGCGCGCACGCCATCCGATGAAAGCCCGTGGAGCTGCGCGTCGACAATGAGCGTGTCGTGACCCGCACGCTCGAGCAGCGCCCGTGCGTAGCCATACTCCAATGGCAGGTGCGGCTCCCGGCAGCCGAAGTAGATGCTCTCATCGAACGTCCAGTTCGGGTTGACCAGAGCGAACCTCACGAGGTCACCCGTGCCACAGGATGCGGAATTGCCCAAAGCGCCTGCATCTGGACCGCTATGCGGCCAAGAACGCGAATTCTGTGCTCGTTGTGTGTCGTGACGTACGGCCGCATAGCGGTCCTGGGCGCGCGATGCGCGCCAAAGAGACACTGGCAATCAGCCAAGGGCCCTGCTGGGATATCAAGGGCAAGAGCCCTTGGCTGGTTCATACGCTCATTACCCGCGCCGTGAGCTCGGCGCTCCCTCTGGCAAGACGTGCCTGCGCACCTTCGACATCGAGCCACTCGGCCAGCTCGGCGATCCCCTGCTCCAGCGTGACACGCGGCTCGTATCCGAGGACCTGGCGCGCCAGGCTGATGTCCGCGAAGCAATGGCGGATGTCACCCGCGCGGTATCGGCCGCTGATCTCGGGCTCAATCGATACACCGAGCACATCCGCCAGGAGCTCGGCCACGCGCAGCACGGTACAGGCATGACCACTGCCGATATTGATGACTCGCCCCACGGCCTCCTCCGCATGCAGCGCGAGCACACAGGCGCTCACAATGTCGTGCACGCTGACGAAGTCGCGCTGCTGCAGCCCGTCTTCGAAGATGAGCGGCGGGTTCCCGTTGAGCAGGCGCGCCGCGAAAATCGCCAACACGCCCGTATAGGGGTTGGACAGGGCCTGGCGAGGCCCAAAGACGTTGAAAAACCGCAGCGCGACCGTCGGGATGCCGTACGTGCGGCCGATCATCAGGCACAGGCGTTCCTGGTCGAATTTGGAGAGCGCATACACCGACGCCAATGCAGGACTCTTTGCCTCGGGCGTCGGCAACGGACTCAGCGGCTCGCCACCGTCATCCCAAATCTCCCAGTCCCCTCGGCGAAGCCGATCCAGCGGCCGTTCCGCGCCTGGCACGAATCGGCCATCGGCTCGGCGGTAGAGTCCTTCGCCGTACACGCTCATGCTCGACGCGACAACCAGTCGCCGCACCGGCCGCGCCATCAGCTCACCAAGCAGAACCGCTGTTCCGAGGTTGTTGGTAGACGTGTAGGCGGTCACTTCGTACATGCTTTGACCGACCCCCACACTCGCAGCGAAGTGATACACCGCCTCAACTCCCTGCAGTGCGCGGCGAACGGCACCAGCGTCGCGGATGTCGCCACGGATGAGGTCTATCTCGGGGTCCAGGTACGGCGGGCGTTCCGAATCGCCGTGGACCTGAGGTACCAGATTGTCGAGCGCTCTCACGCGATGGCCGTCGCGCAGCAACGCGTCGGCAAGATGCGATCCGATGAATCCCGCGCCTCCTGTGATGAGAATCTGCATCGGTGCTCCGAATCCAAGCGTGCTACAGGCGACGGCTGAGGTCGCCGTCGCCGATCAGCTGCAAGCAGGTCGCCACCACGGCGGCCTGCTCGTGGCGGTTGGCACGAAAAAGGTACTTACCTCTCGTGCAGAGGAACTTACCTTGGACGATCACGCCGAATCACGCCACAATGGACCTGCGTCTCGTGCCGGGAATCCTTGCAGCCGGGGCATGGTGGCGTCGTGAAATCCGACGTAACTGCGTCGTGCATCGCTGCACCTCCGGCCGCGCGGCCATCACCCGAGTGCATCGCGGGCCGACGACTGTCGGACAGGAGCGCACTGCCGTCGTGGATCGACAACACATTCATCAACGCATTCAGGAGCTCGGTCCATGGTTTCACAACCTCGACCTTGCAGGTGTCGAAACGGCACCCGACCATTTCCTTGGCAATTACCCCGCCGCACACTGGCGGACGTTCGAGAATGCTCTGTCGTGGGATCTTCACGGCCGCACGGTGTTGGACGTCGGTTGTAACGCCGGTTTCTTCTCGATACAGATGAAACAGCGTGGCGCCGCGCGGGTCGTGGGGATCGACCCGGACGAACGATATCTCTCCCAGGCACGTTTCGCCGCAGAGGTCGTGGGAGTGGAGATCGAGTTCCGCCGGATGAACGTCTACGAGGTTGCTGCGCTGCGGGAGCGATTCGACCTGGTGCTGTTCATGGGCGTGCTCTATCACCTGCGACATCCCCTTCTGGCACTCGACCTGCTGCACGAACATGTCGTCAGCGACTTGATGCTGTTTCAGAGCATGTTGCGCGGGTCAGCCGACGCGGGTCCGATCGATGAGGACTACGCGTTCTCGAGGACCGACATGTTCGATCGGCCCGACTTCCCCCGTCTGCACTTCATTGAGCACCGGTACGCCGGCGATCCTACGAACTGGTGGATCCCCAATCGAGCGTGCGCCGAGGCCATGCTGCGAAGCGCCGGCTTCCGGATCGTCTCTCACCCGTCGCGCGAAGTGTTCCTGTGCCAGACGAGGGGCCCGGGCAGGAGAGCAGACTGGTTCAGTCGTGCCGAGTCGTTGCCGGCCGGCCAGCGGTGACAGGGGGCACGCTCATCACTGGGGGATACGTTGGTCGAAGCCGTCATGCTCTGGAACGAGCCGAACAATCTCTCCCACTGGGACTTCGAGATCGACCCGGATTGGACGCTCTATGCGGAAATGACGCGCGCCGCCAGCGCCGCGATTGCTGCCGAGACGCCCGGTCTTCCTCGAGTGCTCGGTGGCATTTCGCCAATCGACCCCGGCTTCATCAGCAACATGGAGCGGAAGGGCGTAATCGAGTGTGTAGACATCGTGGCTGTTCACGGATTTCCCCTCGACTGGAACCACTGGATGATTGATGAGTGGCCCGCCAAACTGCACGAGATCCGAACCGTCACGACACGGCCCATCTGGGTGTCAGAGGTCGGCGTGTCCACCTTTGGTGCGGAAGAGGTTCAGGAGTTTGGACTGCGGCGCTCCTACGAGCTACTCAAGGATCTTGCCCCGCGCATCCACTGGTACAGTCTGTTCGACCTCCCGAAGGCGTGGCCGGCCACCACCAGGCATCGCGAGGCCGAAGGGTCGTCCTACTACCGGCACTTCTATATGGGTCTCCTTCGTGAGGATGGCACGCCGAAGCGAGCCGCCAGGCACTTCGCCGACTTCACACCCGAGTTGGGCATCTGCCAATGGTTTCATTTCGACGATCATCGCCTCGAGGCGGCGGTGTCCTGGCTGAGGGCCCTTGGTGTACGCCATCTGCGAACCGGTCTCAGCTGGGCGGACTGGCAGCGTCCAGGCGCCCTGGCCTGGTTCGACCGGCAGATGGCGGCGCTCGAGCCGTTCGACGTCACCCTCACCTGTTGTTTCACGCCGCAGGAAGCCGGGATACGACCCCATCACACGAGCCCTCCTCGCGACGTGAACGATTTCGCGGAGTTCTGCGCGACCGTCGTTCGCCGGTACGCCCGGTGATCTGCTTCGTCACCATTTCCAGTTCTGCACCGCCTGCCCGCGACTTCGCGCTGCCCTCAAGTACAGCCCCTCCGCAGAATGTCCGTGGAAACAGCTGCTTTAGTGACAGGGCAACGCATACCGGAGCAGCGCCGCGCAGATTCAGCCACGGAACTCCGGCCACCGTTGCACGGCTGCTGGTCTACCAGTGCAACGACCGGCGTTCGGCCTCGGCGAGCCAGGCCAATGCGAGGGCCAGGCCGAACATCAGGAGGATGGCACCGGCGGGAATCCACATGTAGAGGCCAGCGAGCTGCTGATCGAGAACGGGATCTACACCCGCAAGGGGCGCCCGATCCACGTAGACCCCATAGAAGGGCCTCGTGGAAAACGCAAACAGCGCGCCCAGCACTCCCGTGTGCACCATCGTGGTGAACACGTAGAGCAGAGACGCCCCGTATGCGACGCGACCATAACGACCGTAGACGAGTCCCCACCAGAACAGGGCCGCACTCCCCACGAACATGGCGTGTTGGGCCGCGTGGACCGCGTCACTCGTCACTGCGGCTTCGTACAGCGCAGGGAGATGCCACAGCCAGATCACGCCACCGTGCAGGATCCACGCGACGAGCGGATACGTCAGGATCTGCCACGTCGCTATCACCGCTCGCGCCTGCAGTCCGGAGCCGGCGGCCGGACGCATCCTTCCAGGCAACGCCCAGAGCCACGGCACGATCGGGCGCCCCACGATCAACAGAGGCGCGCCCACGAGCATCAGGAGCTCGTGCTGGATCATGTGCACTGAGAAGTAGAGCCCTGACGCTCGATCCATCGGGGGCGACACCGCCACCACGAGCGCCACCCATCCCGTCCAGAATGCAACGCGTTCGAGCCGGCGCACGTGGGCACCGCGACGGGTCAACCGCCAGGACCCCACAGCGTACAGGAAGGCGCAGACCCCGAGGAGCACCAGCGCCCCAATGTCCCAGACCGACAGGTCGCCCTGATTCGTCACCAACGACTCCTCAAGGGCCTCGGTGCACTGCGATCACGCCGCACCATGCCCGGTCCGTCCTCGCCAGCCATACAACCGAGTGGCACGTCCGAACAGGTGGCGCTGCGCTGCTGGTAGACTTGGGAGGAATGCACCCGGACCTGACCGTGCTCAGGGCGGTTGACGAGCTCGACCGACTGCTGGCTGAATCCAACAACAGACCAATCTTACTGTTCAAGCACAGCCGCACGTGTGGCGTGAGCGCCGAAGCGCTCGATGAGCTCGTCGCCTATCTCGACGAGACAGTGAGATCTGCTCGGTACGCGGTGGTGACGGTCCAGACTCACCGCGATGTCTCGAACGCCGTGGCGAGCAAGCTGAACGTGCGGCACGAGACACCACAGGTCATTCTCGTGCACGAGGGACGAGCAATCTGGTCGGCATCGCACTTTCGTGTCAACGCACGCGAGCTGCAGAGAGCACTGGCGCGACTTCGACCCCACGCTCTCCATTCCTGACACGACCCAGCGCCTGCAGGATCGTGTCCGAAGAGCACGGCTTCGCAACGTAGGCCGAGCACCCCACACTCCACGCGAGCGTTCGGTAGCGTCGGTCGGGTGCCGCCCAATCGCTCAGCGCCACCACCGGCACTCCCGTCATCTCCTGTCGCTCGCGAAGCATCCGGCAGGATTGCCAATCCGACGCTGTCGCCACGTCAACCAGCACCGCTCCCAGGCTCATTCCGCGGGCCAGGTCCAGCACGTCTCGCCACGAGCCCACACCGAGAGCGGCCACCTGCGCGTCACGAAGCTGACGGGTGTAGGACTGCTGTGTTCCGTGACTGGAACTGACGATCACAACGGTGGTCTGGGCAGGCATGTGAGCGTGCGCCTCGTGGACTTCTCTGTCTGGAGCACGCGACCCTGCGGAAAGCGTGCCAGTCAACCATCGCGAGATGATGCGCGTCACCCGGGCACGAGGAAACCGACACCGGCCACCTGCTGACAATTCACGCCAGACGCATTCGGTTTTCCAACACTCTGAGAGCAGCGCGGCAGAACACCGCAGCTCGACCGGCGAATCGCACCGCACCTGCGTAGCTCGTGCGGCGTGTCTCGTCATCGTCCTGGTGATCGGAACGGCGTCACGGCGACCCTCCTCTTTTCTTCCGTCGCTGGCCCAACAGGTGGACGAGCTCAGCCGCGAGCTGCCCATCGCAGTCCGACAACTGACGGAGTGGATGCGACAGTTCACATGGGGCGAGCGCCTGCTTCAATCGTTCGATGCTGATGATGTGCCAGGCCGCGTGGTCGAACCCGCGACGGCCCTGGCATCGACCGTCATCAACGCGATCATCGGCGTCATCATCGCGCTCTTCGTCGGGCTCTATCTCGCCGCCGAGCCCCTCCGTCTGCCGTACGTCGCTTATGGATCAGGTCGCGTGCCGACCAGGACGGCATCGCCCTTGCGAACAACATCGACACGCCCGTCGGTGACTGTCGTCGATGGAGGCATTGGGAGGTAGAGAGCATGGAGAGACTCGGGAGTATTCGCAATGTGATCTGCAGCGGCGCCGTCATCACGGCGCTGTGTGCCGCACCCGCCGTTGCGCAGGATCCAGCGCCGGCCCAGCCACAGCCGCCCGCACAGCAGCAACCGACATTCGACCCGCTGCCACCCGAGCCGGAAGGGTTCACGCTCACGCCGTTCATCGGCGCGAGCTTCTCGGGTGACTTGGCGAGCGCACCGGCCGCCTTTGGCCTTGCCGTTGGCTATGGGTGGAGCGATCGAATCAGCTTCGAGGGAGAGCTGGGCCTCGCACCCAGCGGCTCGATGGGCACACTGGTCGAGTTCGACACGAGTGTCTGGACACTCAGCGCGAACGTGCTCTATCACTTCGTGCAACCGAGCTTCACGCCGTACGTCACGTTCGGCATCGGCGTGGTGGGATCGAGCCCCGATATTCCGACAGATTTGTTCCCCGACGTCGACGACCGCACGAACACCTTCGCGTGGAATGTCGGTGCGGGCCTGAAGACGGCCATCAACGATCGCTTCGGGCTCCGGGCAGATCTACGGCACTTCAATGCGTCGGATCTCGCGCCCGATCATTGGCGGCTCTACGGAGGCGTGGTCATCCGTCGTCTTGGACAGTAACGACGCGCTCCTTCCCCGGCCATGCTGTCGCGGCGATACCGCGCTGCGATGGATTGATGGCCGGGTTCTTCTTGCCTCGCCAGGATCACATGTGGGTCCTGGATCCGACCCCCGACCCGTCACTGACGCTCGTGACCTGTTATCCGTTCTCGTTCCTCGGAGCCGCGCCGCAACGCTTCATCGTGCGGGCACGACTCGATGAAGCGGATCCGCAGGCTGCGGCCGACTCGGAACACACAGGATCTGTCGGTGCTTCAGGTCCTCGCCGCCTCAGTTCGGCCCGGCATGCTCACGGCCAGGCATGAGCACCACGTGCTCCAGAACGTGATCGGGACGGGGACAGTCGCGTCCGCGCGTGAGAATCGTGCCGACGACACGGCCCAGGAAGTCACGGCTGGTCCGTACCTGGCATCCGCACCCCAGCAACTCGATGCGCGATTCGGTCATGTCGGTGCGTCCTTCCATCCATCCCGCAGGAGAACCCCGCGAATCTCGTCGGCTCGGGCCAGCGCCAGTTCCATCGAGGCGTAATTCTCCGCGCGATCCATCACCCCGTCGAAATACCACGTGACCGTCGTCTGCCGGTCGCCCGGAAAGATCGTGGCATGGGCAATCGAGCGCCCGCGGGACAACCGCCACAGCACGGTCGGATCGGTTGCCTCAGGTGCCATGACAGCCTCGAGCGGTCGACCTGAAGCTCGACGTAGTCACTCCCGTTCGATCATAGAGGCGGAGCCTCGCCGCGGGGATATCGAAGTCTCGTTGGCTGGCTTGGCCGACGCGACACGATTGTCCCATGAGCCGCTATGATTAGAGCGTGCCCGTGACAGTTAGACTGCACAAGACGGTTGGTGTCCGTGTCGGCGGCGTCCGGGTGGGCGGCGGCGCACCGGTCGTCGTGCAATCGATGACCATGACCGACACGGCGGATGCGGCCAGCACGGCGCGCCAGTGTCTCGAGCTCGCGGACGCCGGATCCGAGATGGTGCGCGTGACGGTGAACCTGCCGGACGCTGCCGCCGCCGTGCCTGAGATCAAACGTCGACTGCTCGATGCGGGGTGCGCGGCGCCGCTCGTGGGTGACTTTCACTATAACGGTCACCTGCTCCTCAGTCGGTTTCCCGAATGCGCGGCTGCGTTGGACAAGTACCGGATCAATCCCGGGAACGTCGGTACTGGGCGCCGGCGAGATGAGCAGTTCGCAACCATCTGCAAGGTGGCCGTCGACCACAACAAACCGGTACGCATCGGCGTCAATGGCGGATCCCTGAATCAGGAGCTCGTCGTCTCGAAGATGCAGGAGAATGCCGAGCGCGATCTCGGCAGGAGCTCGGACGAGATTCTCAACGAGTGCATGGTGATCTCGGCGCTGCAGTCGACCGACCTGGCGCTCGAGACCGGACTGCGCAAGGATCAGATCATCATCTCGTGCAAAGTGTCGCGACCTCGCGATCTCATCGCGGTGTATCGCGACCTCGCCCGGCGGACCGACCAGCCGCTGCACCTGGGCCTGACCGAGGCGGGCATGGGCATCAAAGGGCTCGTCTGGTCGGCCTCGGCCATGGGCATCCTGCTCAACGAGGGCATCGGCGACACCATTCGCGTGTCGCTGACGCCACGTCCGGGCGGCGATCGGCGCGAGGAGGTCTATGCGGCATGTGAGCTCCTGCAGGCCCTTGGCCTGCGTTCATTTGCACCGAGCGTGACCGCCTGCCCTGGCTGTGGCCGCACGACCAGCTCGACGTTCCAGGAGCTCGCCGAGCGCACACAGGACTACGTGCGACACCGCTTGCCGGAATGGAAGACCGAGTACGAGGGCGTCGAGACGCTCACACTGGCCGTCATGGGCTGCGTCGTCAATGGCCCGGGCGAGTCGAAGGCGGCCAATATCGGCATCAGCCTGCCGGGAACCGGCGAAGCCCCCCACTGTCCCGTGTACATCGACGGCGAGCATGCGACCACGCTGCGGGGCACGTACGACGAGCTCGCGGAGGGCTTTCGCAGCCTGGTCGACCATTACGTCGCCACACGATATCCCCGACGGACGTGAACGACTCATCCGCGGGCTCGTGACCGAATGTCGCTGGGAGGGGGACGCGAAGTGGCACGGTGACACGCGACGCCGGGGATGTCGCGTGTCACTGTGTGGCCTGTCGTGCTATTCCATCCGCACGATGGTCGTCGCCCGTCGGTTCAGCGCGCGGCCCGTCACCGTCTGGTTGTCCGCAATGGGCCGCTCCTCGCCGTAGCTCACGATTTGAATCCGGTCCGCACTGATGCCTCGGCCCACCAGGTACTCGCGGACGGCATTCGCCCGCCGCTCGCCGAGCCCAAGGTTGTACTCGTTGGTCCCGATGCTGTCGGTGTGACCCTCGATGGTCACGCGGATATCGGGATTCTTCTGCAGCGTTGCGACGGCCTGATCGAGGATCTTCACCGCCTCGGGTCTCAGGTTGAATCGATCGAAATCGAAGTGGACGTCTTCGAAGACGATCGGCTCGCGCGCCACGACCTGCAGGGTCAGCGATCCGGTTGTCTGACCGCCACGTCCGTCCTCGACAGCCGCGGTCACCACCACGGTCCCGGGCTGATTCGGCGCCGTCCAGGTGGTCTGTGCCGCGTCCGTGGGACTGAACGTGCCCTGCGGCGCAGTCCAGCGGTACCGGAGGGGGTCGCCGTCGGGATCGGTCGCCTGGACCGTCAACCGCGACGTTTCACCAGGTCTCACGACGCACGGGTCACACTGAATGCCGCTGACTTGTGGTGGCCGATTTGCGGGCGGCGCGGGCGTGGGCACCTCCCTGACCACCTCGCGCACCTCGGGCTCGGGTGGGGGCGGCGGCACGTATCGTCGCGCACCGGGATGCCAGCCCACACGCACGTCGAACCCCCAGGCGTTCGACTCGACACGAAATCCGCCAATCGTCCGTGTGCTGGCCCCGGCGCTGTAGCTCGCGCCCGCGTGCAGGAAAGCACCACGCCGTCCCTGTACGACGGCACCCACTCTGAACGTCGACTGGTCGAAGGTCCGGCTGAGGGTCGGTGCAATGCTTCCATCCTCGGCGATGAAGGGCACTCTGGCCTCCACCGTGTCTCGACCGAGGAATTCGCCCTCCCACTCGACGAGGGCACGCACACGCGAACGCGTCGGGAACGCTGCGCCAAGCCCCCACGTCAGACTGTGGGGCAGGCGGAATTCGTCCGTGTTGCGCCGCAACATCCCTCCCGCCGTACCCGTGAGCTCGAAGCTCTCGGCAAACTCACGACTCGCAATGATGTCGAGTCTGCCCGTCAGGCTGTTGGTGCTCGCCACACGAGAGCCGGTCGGCAGCCCAATCGTCGCGCGCGTGGCGAAGCTCATCGCATCCCCGCGGCCCTGCGAGATGATTCCCCATTTGCCACCGATGGTGAGAGGTCCCCCCAGGGTCTGGGACCAACTGCTCCGCAAATAGGGATAGTCCTGCTGGACACCGCCGAACGCCTCTACCCCTGGGACAAAGAAAGGCTGTGTGTTGCGGCTCAGTCGAACAAGGCGCCAGGACGCGAACAGTTCCACGTGGTCCCCAAATCCACGCGCTCCCGTCAACCCGATCTGCGTGACATCGGTCAGCCCCTGCCGACGGTCGAAATTCGCGAGAAAGAGACTTCCTGACCACCGCCCGCCGGGGAGCACCTCCGCCGTCGGGACAAACCACAGCCCCGTATCACCGACCGTAGTTGGAAGTGCGGGCCGCGTTTCATCATTCTCAGTCTGAGCCAGAGCGGGGATGACACTCAACGCGGCGAGAATCACCCCGCAGCACAATGTACGCACGAACACGACGCCTCTCTCCGATTCGGGTTTCGTCGGCTCAGGCCTGCCCACTCAGCCCTGACGCCCGGGCTCCTCACCGGACACAGGAGCCGTCTGCTCGGGTGTCGGTGGAGTCGGCGAAAGCCTTCCGCGACCGCCCCGGCTGATCTGTCCTCCTTTTCGGCCGGCGGCCCGCGCTTCATCTGGGGTCCACTCGTGCGCAGTCCCCTTCTCGTGCGCCGCCCGACCACCCTTACTGGCGATCTCGCGCTGCTTCTCGGGCGACATCGATGCAAACCCTCGGCGTTCCTTGCGTACTCCTTCCACTGCACTCCTCCTGTGATGTGTCGCGAATGACTGACGGTAGCCGGGGGTGGATCGGCAGCTCCAGACCCAGGCCGGTCGAGGTCGCGCTCCGGCATTCGCCGCTCTACACGCCGATGCCCACGCGTGCCCATCTCATCTACAAGGCCTGTGCCAGCCCGACAGGCTGGCAGCAGCTCAGAAGCCATTTAAAATCTATAACTTGCGCTGGCTTCATCCAGCACCAAACCTCGTCACTGACGCGGATCACTACAGATGAGATTGTGGAGCGTATGATTCGCGTGCAATCACGCGTTTTCCACGAGCAGGCGAGGGCATCGCCCCATGGACCTTCGATACGAGTTACCATGCGGGTATGGATGATTGCGCACCTTCTCTTCCCGAGCCCGCTGCCACGACGACCGGCCGCACGGTCACGTGCGTGAAGTTTCAGAAAGAGCTGCCCGGACTCCCGGCGCCGCCCTGGCCGGGCGAGCTGGGGCAGCGCATCTACGAGCAAGTCTCAGCCCAGGCCTGGAAGTTGTGGGAAGAACGCCAGAAGATGATCCTCAACGAGTATCGCCTGATGCCGTGGCAGAAGGAGGCCCAGGAGTTGATCTCCCGGCACCTGGAGGACTTCTTCTTCGGCGAGAGCGCGGCCCTGCCGCCGGGATACGTTCCACAAGAGAGCAAATGATCGGGAAACGGTTTCGTCGCAATATGTGCGATCACGGCACGAGCGCGATGTCTCGCTCGATCGCAAACAGCAACTGCGCATGTGCCGTGCGAAGTGCGCGCTCCACTCCGGCCGCATCATCCCCGCGCGCGAAGATGAACCCGAGGTAACTGCGTCCCTCGGGCAGCGGCACCAGCACGGTCTCGGGTTTCGCGGTGATGCGCACATCCTCGATTCCGGGAACCGCGCGGGCGGCTTGCAGGCCGGCCACGCCGCGATAGACCCCCCGCCTCGGAATCGGGATCATCATGACACCGGCGGCGGACGGCTCCCGGGTCATGCCGGAGACGTCCTCGCCAATGGCGTGCCGGAGCAGGACTTCCTCGAGCGAGACGAGATCGCCCCCGGCCGAGAACCTCAGCGCCCTGGCGCACAGCCCCCCGATCGGGCGGGCCGCTACTTCGAGCACCGACACGCCGCCTGGGCCCACACGACACTCTGCATGCACGGGGCCATGATGAAGGCCGAGGGCCCGCACAGCGGCGGCGACGGTCTCACTGATGTCCGCCTGCACGGGCTGAGGCTCGCGTGAGGGTGTGACGTAGATGGTCTCCTCGAAGAAGGGACCGTCCAGTGGATCGGGCTTGTCGAAGATGGCCAGCGTTCGGAACGATCCGGCGGTGAGCACGCCCTCGACGGCGAGCTCCCGGCCAGGCACGAACGACTCGATGAGCGCAGCCTGGTGGACCGCATCACGATCGAGTTGCACGTCTGCCGACCGCAGGAGGTGGCGGAGCCGTTCGAACGCGCCCGCGAACGTGCCCACGTCGTCCACCCGCATCACGCCACGACTCCCCGACAATGCCAGTGGCTTGATGACCACCGGGTATGACAGCGCGTCGGCCAGAGCCTTCGGATCGTCATCGAGCGGCACGGCACGAAACTGGGGACCAGGCAGACCGGCGCGGGCGAACAACTCCCGGCTCGTGAGCTTGTTGCGGCAGGCGGCCGCAGCCTCCGGAGGATGCCCTGGCAGCCCCAGGGCCGCCGCTGCCTGCGCCGCGAGGACGGCCGGGCCGTCGCCGACCGCGATCACACCGTGCGGGCGCACAGCCGCCAGTGCCTCGGTGATTGCCCGCACCGACACGGCTCGGTCGTGGAAACGGACCGGGATGGCGCCGTCCCACCAGGGGTCGTGCAACTGGTCGCATCGATCGCTGGCCAGAATGAGGCGCACGCCCAGCTTCTCCGCGGCCTCGCCAAACGAGCGGATCTGATAGCCGGTGGTGGCGGCAACGAGCAGAACGGTCTTCAGCATGCTGGAGCTCGTCGCAGCCGTCACACGTGGTCCAGAGGTTCCGCGCAGCAATACCACGATTCCGTCAGATGCGGTGGCGTCCGCTGACAACACGCCCCCTGCGCCGCTGCGGGCGCACTGGCGGCATCGATCCCCGCAAGCGCGGCCACTCGGTCGAAGACGGCACGACGCGGCTGGTCCGCCCGCCCCGCCACGAGATGCACGACCTGCTGCTGCAAGGCGTCCACACGGCTGTCGGTGTGGCGCCAGGGCCAGGTCAGCGACTGTGGATCGAACGCGTCGACAGCGCTGCGGATGTCCGCGAGCTCGAGGAGCCCTGATTCCGCCGTCACGAGAAGGCGTATGCCAAGCTGAATCGGCGCCACGTTGTCCACCAGGTCCAGCAGTACGAGGGTCTCGAGCAGATCGCCATAACCGGCGAGAGTCGTCCATGGCGTGAACGGCACGAACGTCGGCGAGAGGGCGAGACCCGCGGCGCGACAGAGAGCCACCGCCTTCACGACATCCGCTCTCGTATGGCCTTTGCGGAGTTTCTGGAGCACCAGATCGTCGACCGATTCCACCGCGCTCGTGACGAACAGACAACCGGTGTCGCGGAGCGTCGGGAGCAGGTCCGCGTGCGCAAGGAGGTGCTCGATCTTGATCGTCACGTCGTAGGTGACGTGGGGAAGCTCGTGCGCCAGGCGCTCGACAACCCGGCGCGCATGTGTCGGACCGTTGAAGAAATCGGGATCGCCGAACGTGATGTGCTGGGCACCGGCTGCCACCTGCGCCCGAACGTCTTCCAGCACCACGTCGACCGGGATCGCTCGGAAGCGCCCACGATAGACCGGGACGACCGGACAGTGGCGGCAGAGATGTTTGCAGCCACGCGTCGCCTCAGTGCTGCCGACCACCCGGCGGCGGCCATCCGGCATCTGAAGCGACGCGTACCGCTCGAGGGGCGGCAGCCCCGTTCGATCGGGTGGGATGAAGGCAAGATGGGCCACCCGCGGCGTCGGCGGCCGCGAGACCGCATCATCTCGACCATCCGGTGGTTCACTGCGGCGACGCGGCCGGGCGTCCGGGTCTGTCTGCCCGAGACCATCCCGCGAAACCGGCGGAGCCAGAAGGGCCACGAGATCGGGCTCTGCCTCGGGACCGATCACGTGGTGCACGCCCCGTTCCCGGAGCCAGCTCTCGTTGAGGGGCGCGTACAGACCGTACGCGACCACCATCGTCCGGGGATTCAGACCACGGACTCGGTCGATGATGGGCGCCGCCAGCCGGGTTGCGGTATGCATCGGCAGGTGAAAGGCCACCAGCTCGGCACCGAGGACCTGCTCGTCGGGCAGCGACTCGCGTGAGACGTCGACACAGGTGACATCCGCACCAGCCCGACGCAGCCATGCCGCCGGAGACGCGAGCCCGAAGGGTTGCCGACCGAGGTCATACGTGGAGATGAGCAAAACGCGCACGCGCCCATTGTACGTTTCACGCTATGCTCGTGGGCGTCGCGGGGGGCTGCGGCTTCCCACTGCCCGAGCGTGCGGGCCTGGTCGTCGTGCGTGACAGCCAGCACTCGGGCACGGACCATGGAGGCACCGTGAATCCCCCGTCTGTGAACAGTCCACCTGCCATGCCGACCGTCGGCGTCAGCACTGCGGAGGAGACGAGCTTCTTCGGTCACCCGCGAGGGCTCTCGACGCTGTTCTTCACCGAGCTGTGGGAGCGCTTCAGCTATTACGGCATGCGCGCGCTGCTCATCCTCTTCATGACGGCGCCCGTGGCCACCGGCGGCCTCGGCATGGACGCGGCCAGCGCCGGCGCGGTCTACGGCCTGTACACCTTCGGGGTGTACGCGCTGGGACTGCCGGGGGGCTGGATCGCCGACCGGCTCATCGGCCAGCGCCAGGCGGTGCTCTACGGCGGTGTGCTCATCGCGCTGGGGCATTACAGCCTGGCCGTGCCCACGCTCACCACGTTCTATACCGGCCTGCTGCTCATCGTGCTCGGCACGGGCCTCCTGAAGCCCAATATCAGCGCCATCGTTGGCGATCTCTACGTGGACACCGGGGCTCGACGCGATGCCGGCTTCTCGCTCTTCTACATGGGCATCAACATCGGCGCGCTGCTCGGCCCCCTCGTGTGCTCCTGGCTCGGTGAACCGCGTCAGGGGGCAGACTGGGTGAACTGGCACTACGGATTCGCGGCGGCGGGCGTCGGCATGACATTCGCGTTGATTCAATACGTCGCGGGCCTACGGCATCTTCAAGGCGCTGGTGAGCTCAAGGAGGACTCCGCGCAACCTCAGCACATTGCGGCCGCCTGGCGGCAGTTCTATGTCGGGCTGGGTGTGTCGGGCGCGATCCTCGCCGGGATCTGGCTGACGGGCGCGGCGGGAATGTTCACATTCGTCCGCCTCGCCGAGAGCGTCTTCTACGCCATCACCGTGCTCTTCCTCGTCTACTTCGCCTACGTCATCTTCGTGGCGGCGCGAGACGCCGTCGAGCGCCAGCGGTTGACCGTGTGCTTCGTGATGTGCCTCGGCGCCGCGATGTTCTGGTCCGGATTCGAACAGGCCGGCTCGGCGCTGAATCTGTTCGCGTTCGACTTGACCGACCGTACAATCGGCACGGTCGAGATCACCGCCGGCGCGCTGCAGAGCATCAATCCCATCTTCATCATCACTCTGGCTCCACTCATCGGCCTGATCTGGCTGCGTCTCGGTACACGGAATCCATCGATTGCCGTGAAATTCGGGCTGGGACTCGTCCTGCTGGGCGCCGGCTTCCTGGTGATGGTCTGGGCGTCCTCGCAACTCGTGGACGGCCCGGTCGGAATGCGGTGGCTCGTGGCCACCTACTTCTTTCACACGGTGGGCGAGCTGTGCCTGAGCCCCGTGGGATTGAGCGGGATCACCAAGCTGGCGCCTGGGCGACTCGTGGGCCAGATGATGGGCGCATGGTTCATGGGGGCGGCCATCGGGAATCTCATTGCAGGTCTGGTGACGCGGTACATGCCGCGCACGGAGACAGTGGAAGAAGCAATGCAGAACGGCGTGCAGCTGTTCGGGACCGTTGCTACTGTAGCCATCGTGGCGGGTCTGCTCTTCATCCTGTTCGCGCGACCGCTGCGGAAGATGCAGGCGGGGATCAATTAGCAGACGGTTTCACATCGTGCCCCTGGACGACTACAGACAGAAGCGGGATTTCACCTCCTCACCCGAACCCGCCGGGAACGCGCCACATCACTCGCCGGCGGGCCGCGCGCCGCGATTGTTCTGCGTACAGAAGCACCTGGCGAGCCACCTGCACTACGACCTCCGCCTCGAACACGAGGGCGTGCTGCTGTCCTGGGCCGTACCCAAGGGCCCCGCGCTCGACCCCACCATCAAGAGGCTCGCCATGCAGGTCGAGGACCACCCGATCGAGTACGGCAGCTTCGAAGGCGTGATCCCCTCCGGGTACGGCGCAGGGATCGTGATGCTCTGGGACACGGGCACGTGGACACCAGACGTGGACGACGTCGATGCGGCGCTGCGGAAAGGGGATCTCAAGTTCAGGCTCAACGGGTTCAAGCTCAAGGGGTCGTGGGTGCTGGTCCGCACGAAGGGCTCCCGATGGGGCGGCAGCGGGTCCGCGCCAGATGGTTCCACAGACCGCGCGTGGCTCTTGATCAAGCATCGCGACGAGTGGTCGGGCGCGCTCGATATTGCCGACTTCGCACCGCTCAGTGTGAAGAGTGGCGGGGACCTGGCCGACATTCTCGCTCGAGACGATCCGGAGATCTGGCGGTCGAACCGCCTCGCGCGCGGCGGTGATACAGAAGCCCTGTTTCAGCGCATCGTCCGGCGGGCACTCGAGATGCGGCACACGGACCTCGGCACGCCGCGCGTGCCGGCCTCGATGCCCACGGATGCCAAGCGTCCACGACGCGGAGGTTCAGCGGCGGGCGCGAAGACGATGTCACCTCGTAAGCGGCGTGTCGCGCGGAAGCGGTGATTTCGTCGCGTCCACCCACGTCGCGGGGCACCGATGGCGTCACCCCTCTGCAACGGAATAGGCGCCGGCGGCTTCGGTTGCAGGTGCGTGCAACAGGCGCTGGCTGAGTACGGACCAGACTGCAAACGACAGCCGCCGCCGATCGTGCCGCGCGATCTCCGTGCACCAGAACCTGCCGAGCACCGCCTCGGTACCGTTGTCGAGTGTCCCGACGTCCAGAGGCCCTTTGTGCTCCGCCGCATACCGCATCAGGGACTCGCGGGACGGCCGGCCCGTATTCGCAATCACGACGTCAACCGGACGCTCGATGGCCTCCGAGACCCACCGAGCCGCGTCGGCCGCCGTGAAACCCGCCATGCCGCTTCCCTCGGTCAGCAGGTTGGCAATGAGGATGATGGGACCCTGCACGCCGGCAATCGCTTCCTTGACGCCGCGCACCAGCAGGGGAGGCATCAGGCTCGTGAAGAAGCTGCCGGGCCCGATGATGACGGCGTCGAAGCTCCGAATGGCATCGCCCACCGCGGGATGGATCGAGGCCTGTGGTTCGAGCCACAGTCGCCGAACCTGATGGCCGCGACGCTGGCCCGCATCTACCTCCACCTCGCCTCGCGTCCGAGACCCGTCGCCGTACTCCGCACACACCGTTGCCGGCTCCACGCTGACAGGCCAGACGCGGCCCCGGCACCCGAGCAGGCCCCGCAGGCCGTCAACCGCGGCGAGGAAGTCGCCGCTGTAGCGCTCCATCATCGACAGCAGCAGGTTCCCCCCCGTGTGTCCAGCGAGCCGATCGTGCTGCTCGAGGGTGGGCAGCCGCGCCAGGAGCACACGCCGTGCCTCCCCCTCGTTCCGGGCAAGTGCGAGGGCGCACTTCAGGACATCTCCCGGCGGCAACACCCCCAATTCGTCGCGAAGCTGGCCGGAGCTGCCACCGCTGTCGAACATGGTGACCACGGCGTTCAGCTGCAGCCACGGATTGGTCTTCAGGCCGCCCAGCAGACTCGGAAGCCCGGTGCCGCCGCCGACACAACCGATGCTGAGCTCTCGCAGCTGCATACCTGCATTCTACCCACGGACACGCAGAGAGCACCACCTGATTGGCAGTGAGGCTCCGCTCGAACCGCCAAAGACCCATAGCGCATCGGCCCGTCTCGGGCCTACCATAGGGCTGTCTCGACAGAACATCTCGCCGGTCTCCGGCCCATCGGGGAGAGCTCCATGCCACTCGTCGACGCCCTGCTGCCCGAGTTCGATCACGAAATGACGACCACCCGAAGGCTCCTCGAGCGTGTTCCCGATGACAGACTGGACTGGAAGCCGCACGCGCGATCCTGGCCGCTCGGCACGCTGTCGCAGCATGTGGCCATGCTCCCTGTGTGGGGGAGCATGACGCTCACCCGATCCGATCTCGACCTCACAGGCTACGAGCAGCCGCCGGCGATTCGGAGTCGCGGCGAACTCCTCGACGTGTTCGATCAGAACGTCACTGCGACGCGCGCCGCGCTGGTCGGCAAGACCGATGCAGAGCTGCTGGCTCCATGGTCGCTGACGCGGGACGGCCAGGTGCTCTTCACGATGCCGAGGGTTGGCGTCTGGCGGTCGTTCGTCATGAGCCACCTGATCCACCACCGGGGCCAGCTCAGTGTGTACCTGCGACTCCAGGACATTCCCGTGCCATCGATTTACGGCCCGAGCGCTGACGAAGCGTGAGGAACGCGACAGCACGCATGCACCAGCGCGCACCCCTGACATCGAACTGGCAGGATCCGCCCGCCACGTCCTCGGGCGCCGATCGCACGTTCGAACCGTCGCAGTACCGGCCCCTCTTCACGGGTGGCCATGCACAGACGCTCTACGCCTGGGCCAGGCCCCGTAGTCTTCCGCAGTTGCCGGAGCCGGTGCCCCGGTACTTCGACGTGTCTCCGGACGCACGCGTGCTCGCGCACTGTCACTGGCACCAACACCCGCGACATCACCCAACGCTGCTGCTCCTGCACGGGCTCGAGGGATCGAGTCGGGCCCACTACATGCGCGGCATCTCCCACAAGGCCTGGGCGGCCGGCTGGAACGTCGTGTGCCTGAACCAGCGGAATTGCGGAGGCACGGAGCATCTGTCGCAGGGGCTGTATCACTCCGGCCTGACGCACGACCCCCTCACCGTGCTTCGAGAGTTGATCGAGGGCGATGGCCTCCAGGCCATCGCCCTCGCGGGATACTCTCTGGGAGGCAACCTCGCACTCAAGCTGGCCGGCGAGCTCGAAGAGACGGCGCCGCCTCAGTTGCTGGCGGTGTGCGCCGTATCGCCAACCCTGGACCTTGCCGTCTGCGTGCAGGCGCTCGAACGTCGCTCGAATCTCGCGTACGAGTGGAACTTCGTACGCAACCTGAAGGCCCGGATGCGGCGCAAGGCTGCGGCGTTCCCCCACGCCTATTCCCTGACGCCCCTCTCGCGCATCTGGTCCGTGCGCCAGTTCGACGAGGCCTATACGGCCCCGCATCATGGGTTCCGCGACGCTGCGGACTATTACTACCGCGCCAGCGCCATCCGGGTGGTCGACCGCATTCGTGTCCCCGCGTTGATCCTGACGTCCGTGGACGATCCGTTCGTGCCTGTGGACCCGTTTCGACACCCGTCGATCACCAGCAACCCTCGGCTGACCGTGCGCATCACCTCTCATGGAGGACACTGCGCGTTCCTCGAGCGCGCAACACCCGGCTACGACGGGTACTGGGCGGAACGGGAAATCGTCAGGTTCGTCACGGCATACGCCCGGTCAGAAGTTCCTCCATCCTCCGTGCGAGCTCGGGCCCCTTTCCCGACTCCTCGTGCTTGAAGTACACGAAGACATCACGGCACGCGGAGGTCCGTTCCCGGATCACGTCCGCCCATCGCTCGAGGTCGGCTGCGGTATATCCCTCGTCCCGCAGCCGGAAATACCCGTAGTCGGCGGTGACGACCGGCGGCGTGCTGAGCCGCTCACTGTCCGCGATGCACAGCGCCAGATTGCGCTCCTGCAGCCGCTGGAATACGACATCGTCCAGCCATGAGGCGTGCCTGAACTCGAACGCCGCGCACACGCGGGGCGGAAACGCGTCGAGGAACGCCTCGAAGAGCTCGATGTCCTTTCTCAGATCCGGCGGGAGCTGGAACAGCAGCGCTCCAAGCTTGGAGCCCAGGACCGATGCCGTCTCGAGGAACTGACGCACGCGATCCTCGCAGTCCCGCAGGCGCAACTCGTGAGTGATCCGTCTCGGGGCCTTGAGCGTCAACTTGAAGGAATCGGGCGTCGAGCGGTTCCATCCATCGAGGATCTTCTCGTTGGGCATGCGGTAGAACGTGTAATTGATCTCGACGCTCCGCAGCCGTTCGGCGTAGTAGGGGAGCATCTTCGCGGCGGCCAGTGCCTCCGGGTAGAAGCTCCCTTTCCACTCGGGATAGTTGTAGCCAGACGTTCCCACCCAGGTCGCCATGCCACTCCTCTGCGCGTTGCGGACCGATCGTCTTCCCCCGCCCGGGGCCACCCGTCCCCGAACACCTGTCGCCACGACTCGCGGGTCTCCGAGCGCTGTTCTTCGGCTTCGTTCCAACTGATGTTAGAGTCTACGGGATGCGGAGACTGTGGGCCGTCTGTGTGTGTCTCGTGCTGTTGGCGTCCGGGTGTCGAAGTGCAGCCGACGTACAGGAATACGAGATCAGGGGCCAGATCATTGCCATCGACACAGAGCGGCAGCAGGTGCTGCTCGAGCACGAGGACATCCCCGGCTTCATGATGGCCATGACGATGGCGTTCCCCGTTCAGGACGAGTCGTTGCTCGAAGGCAAGGTGGCGGGGGATCTGGTGACCGCGACGCTCGTGGTGGGAGAGACCAGCGCGTACCTGTCCAGCATCACCAGAACGGGCCACGCCGAACTGGACATGCCAGAAACGCCGTCCTTCGCGCCCGACCACCTCGAGCCTGGCGACGCGGTGCCCGACGCGAGTCTCCTCGATCAGCACGGGGCGCCGCGCCCGCTCTCGTCGCTGCAGGGGCATCGAGTGGCACTGACCTTCATCTACACCAGATGTCCGATTCCCAATTTCTGCCCGCTGATGGACCGGCACTTCGTCGCCGTGCAGAAGGTGATCACGTCGCGCCCGGATCTGGCCGACGTGCGCCTGGTGACGGCCACGCTCGACCCGGACTTCGACACACCCCCGGTTCTCGAGGCGCATGCCACGCGACTGGGGGCCAATCCTGCCGTCTGGTCGTTCGTGACCGGTGATCGCGACGAGCTCGATCGGTTCGCGTCCCGCTTCGGGATCTATCTCCAGCGCGATGCCCACAACCCGATCGACATCGTTCACAATCTCCGCACCGCGGTCATCGATCCCGACGGACGGCTCGTGAAGGTGCACACGGGGAACTCGTGGACACCGGCGGACCTCATTGCAGATCTCGAAGCGGCTCCCGCTCCCCGACGCTGACCCGGCGGAGCCCCCCACGCTGCCGTTCACCGCGGCCGAACGCCGGTTGATTCGGCAGCTTCGCACGCCCGCCGCCGTGCAGCGGTGGTTGAATGCACTCCCTTACAATGTCGAGCGAGACGGCGAGACGCTGCGGAGCTTTCGTGGTGTCGTGTCCACCGGCACGGTACACTGCCTCGAGGCCGCGCTTGCCGCGGCCGTCGTGCTCGAGCAGCATCGATACGCCCCGCTCGTGCTCAGCTTCGAGTCCATCGACCTCCTCGATCACGTCATCTTCGTCTATCGCACGCGGACGGGGTGGGGCTCTGTTGCCCGCTCGCGCGACCCCGGACTCCACGGGCGCAAGCCGCGCTACGCGACACCTCGCGCGCTCGCCCTCAGCTACGTCGATCCTTACGTGGACGACACGGGCGGCATCAAGGGCTATGCCGTCTTCGACCTGCGCGGGCTCGGCATCTACGATTGGCGGCTGTCGACCAGGAACGTCTGGCGCGTGGAACGCGCGCTGCTGGAATGGCCACACCGCCGCATTGCCTCCTCGACGCGGCGCATCGACGCGTTGCGGCGGCGCTACCGAACGTTTCGGGAGGCGCACGGATTCAAGCCCTGGAAGTACTACCAGGGTCGCGAGCGGTGGACCGAGCTGCCGCGCGAATTCCAGCGCAGGGGATGACGGCGCCCGCGGGGCGGAGCGCACCGGCGTCAGTCGAGATCGAAGTCCCTGGTGGGCTTCGTGATCGGCTCCTCCTTCGCCTGTCGCAGCGCTTCTTCGAAGCGCCGTGCCAGCGCGTCGCCACGCGTCTTCTCCGTCTCCACGGATTGGCGAAAGAGCGCTTCGCGACGCGCGGCCTCGGCCGCGAGGATCCGAGCCGCGTCGTCCAGTTCCGGCTTGTCCCCTCGTTCCGGCTCGCGATGCGACACGACACGTCCGAGATTCACATCGATCACGAGCGTCGCCCCACAACACGGGCAGGCGAGCTCGATCTCGCTCTGGAGCTTCGGCATGAGGGATATTCTAATAGGTCGCGGACGAGCCGCGCCCCGCTAGCTCACTTACGCGCAAGGGTTCTAGCTGGTAGCAAGTAGATGCCGGATTCGACCAGCCGGCTCCGAGCGCTGTATGTCCGATACCCACTGGCGAACGTTGCGTGTCGCCACGTACAACATTCATCGGTGCCGCGGTCTCGACGGGCGCACCAATCCCACACGGATCGCCAACGTGATCCGTACCTTCGATCCGGATATCGTCGCACTGCAGGAGGTGATCGGCGCAGGGCCCTCGACGCCGGGCCAGGCCGCGGAGCTCGGGGCGCTCCTCGGGATGGGATGGGTCATGGCACCGACTCGACAACTACGCGGCCACCTCTTCGGCAACATGGTCCTCAGCCGGTTTCCCATCGTCCACCACGCCCAATACGATCTCTCGTGGAAGACCTGCGAGCCGCGCACGTGCCAGCGGGTCGATGTCGCCATCGATTCCAACACCCTGCACCTGTACAACGTCCATCTCGGAACCGCGTATCTCGAGCGGCGGTATCAGGCGGGGCGTCTGAGCACCATCGTGCACGACCGTCGCATCGGCACGCCCAAGATCGTCCTGGGCGACTTCAATGAGTGGATGCGTGGACTGGCCACTGACGTCCTCAGCGAGCGGCTACAGAGCATCGACCTGCGCGCGCACCTGCGACGGCGCCGGACCTATCCGGGCGTGTTCCCGGTGCTCCATCTGGATCACATCTACTACGAGGGCTCCGTGGACGTTATGAAGGTGGAGCTGCCGCGGACGCGTCTCTCGCTGATGGCGTCGGATCACCTGCCGCTCGTCGCCGACTTGAAGGTGAGATTTACCTAGAGGCGTGGCGTGAGGGCGAGGTGGTCATCCCTCCTCGCCGTACTCCTCCTCCTCGATCGAAACGAGACGCGTCGGCGGGCGCAGCGCTTCGCGATGGTCGTAGAGTGGGAGATCGCGTACGTGAAGCGACATCACACAGCACGTGCCCTTCTCGTCGACCACGACGGTGACCGGGCTGCCCTCGACGCCCTCGCGGAAGGCAATCCGGCATCCGCAGGCGAGGCGGGCGTGCGTGAAACCCTTCAGCATGGGAGGATCATACTACAGCAGTGCCTTGATCTCTCGTTCGAACTGCTCCTTGGACCTGATCCCCGAATGCTTGGCGGCAATGCGGCCCTCACGATCGATGATCACACTGACGGGAATGCCCCACAACGGTCCGAACGCGTCCTGCACGTCCTGCCGGCCGTTGCCCACGAGGACCGGGTAGTTGATCTGCATGTCGGCGGCATACGGGAGCAGTTTTTCCGCCGTGTCGTCCACTGACAGGCCGAGCACGACCAGGTCGTCAGAGTACTTGTCCTGCAATGCAATCAGATCTGGAATCTCCACGCGGCAGGGCGCGCACCACGTTGCCCAGAAGTTCACCAGAATCACCTGACCTCTGAACGACGTGAGCGCCACGTCGCTGCCGTGCATGTCCTTGAGCGTGAACTCGAGCGGCGCCGGCTTGCCAACTGCCTCCGCATCTTCGGCCTCGCCCAGCGCATCGAACCCACCGAACGTACTCTCGTCCCAGTCGTGGAAATCGCCAATACCTGGAGCCATCCAAATCAGCCCGAGCGCGAGCATCACGGCACCCATGGCGAGCCACGCGGCCTTGCGCGAGGGCTGGCGATCGTCGTCGGCGATCTCCACCCGCGGGGAGTCCTCGGTCGATTGCGTCTCGGCCTTCTGCACCTGCTGATCCTGCCTTGGATGTTCGTCCTGCATCACGCTGCACCTGTTGAACATGAACCCATCACGACGCCAGGCCGGATGGATGAGTCGGGTCCTGTCTGCCAGCCCCCGGCCACGTCTCTAGTTTAATGCGCTTCGCGCATCAAGTAGCGAACCGCCGCTGTCAGATCCCCCGGCCCCGACGCCGCGACGAGCACGAAGGTCTTGTCTCCCCGGGACCAGATACGGGAGCGATGACCGAGCGCCAGCACCTCCGCCCCCGCACGCGCAGGGCCGTTCAACACATACAGGGAAATGTCCCGTCCACCCGCTCGATACATCATGTGCGGGATCAGACCGTCCGCGAACAGGCACCTGCGCGCCCCAACGAACTGTACGCCCTCGCCACCGGAGGAGGGGGGCACCTGCACGTGCCAGCCGTAATGCTGGACGAGCTGTTGCTCGACCGTATGTGCATCCGAGCCCATCCCCTTCCACCCGGGAAACAGCACGAAGCACTTGACATGATCGGCCGTCAGTTGCGCGGCGAGAAAGGCGCTGGAGGAGCTCGTGGCCAGAGACAGCACGGCCACGGTCGTGAACACGAGCAGTGTCGACGTGAGCGAGACTGGCACCAGGCGCGTCTTCCACGACCAGGGCGTCACAGGGGGCAACCCGAGCCATGACGACGTGGCTCCCGATCGATGTCGGCCTGTCCGATAGGCCTCGGCCAGCGCCTGGCAGCGGTCCCGCAGAGCGGTCGGGACAGGCGGGGTCACGCGAGCAGCACGCTGGCGCAACAGCGTTCGGCCACCTCGTTCGATCGCGGCGAGATGGTGACATGCCGGGCATGCGTCGAGATGGCGCTGCACGTCGGCTCGTGAGCCCGCAGTCAGCTCGGCGTCGAGAAACGCCGTCAGCCGCTCCGCCGTTCGACGACAGTCGTCCATGCGTCGAATCGTCAACCGCGGCACACGACCGGTGCGCCGGAGTCGCGGAAACAACCAGCCACGGGGCTCCGCCCCTTGATATCCCCGCCGAGCCCCGCGGCTGGTTGCCAGTATCTCTTGCCGCGCTTCGCGCGGCGAGGACCGCTATGCGGTGGAAGGCAACGAAGACGAAATTCGCGCTCCAGGTCGCATAGCGGTTCCATGCCCATGTGCACTGATGACTCCTTGTCCTCCGGTGGCCCCTGCTGCGACTCTCCGAATTCCTCTCAGCCCGGATGCACGGAGCACGCCGTCGCGCACGCTGTCCTCAGCAGCCGAGTTACGGCTGAGTCTGGCAGCCTGCTGCTCCCCCCCCTCAACGGTTAGACCGCTCGACCTCACCGCACGTTGCGCCTCGCGCCATCGGATTCAGTTTCGTCCGGCCGCCTGCACATCCGGCCGCGACGCGCCCGCGCTCAGGCGTTCGTACAACATGCGCCGGCCGCGCGAGATTCGCGACATGACCGTCCCAATGGGAATGTCGAGCATCCCGCCGATCTCCGCGTACGTGAACTCCTCCACGTCCCTCAGCCATACCGCCTGGCGAAACGCCTCCGGAAGCGCATCGAGCGCAGCCTGGAGATCGGCGTCCATCGAATCCCGCAGCAGCATCTGCTCCGGCGTGTCCCGAGCGACAAGACCCTCTGGCATGTCCACCATCCTCTCGAGTCGGTCGCTGTCCACGTCCAGAGGCGCTCGGGCCGCGCCCCGAAGCCGGTTCCTCCACGTGTTGTGCAGAATCGTGTACAGCCAGGCCTTGAGATTCGTCCCGGGGGTGAACTGCTCCGAGAACCGGAACGCCTTGACGAAGGTGTCCTGCACCAGATCCTCGGCATCGGCGCGGTTTCGCGCCAGCCGCAGGGCCGTGGCGTACAGCGGCTCGAGATAACGCACCGCCTCGGTCGCAAACGTGTCGGCTGGAGCCGGTGATGATGCACGGCGTCGGAACATGGGCCCCCGGGCCCGTCTTCCGAAAACCCGGAAGCGGGCGGGTTTATTCCCTGACGGGATCAGTGGACATCATAGTGCGGTCGGCTACATCCACAGTGGACACTGAGACCACGTCGAGCAGCGTTCGAGCTTGTTTCCGATAGCCACAGATAGGTACGCCCTTTGCCGTGGCGCCCACGTTCCCCGCCGCACATTGCGGGTGGGTAGCGTCAGCGGTAAGATCACACGCATTGCCGTAGCGTCCGTTCACGATCGAGCTGAACGGAACCTCAACCTGGCCGCGAGAAGCTCGGCAGAAGATACGGCAGCCAGCCGAGGGGCTCTGCGGGGATATCAAGGGGTGAAGCCCCTGGGCTGGCTGGCCCGGCGTGCGCCAGACCGGTCTGATGTCGAGAGTCCACGCCGTTGCATCGCAGGGGGGCAGTCGCTCGCACTCTGGGACCGGCCGTAGCGTTGCGCAACAGCCGATCCGGAGGCCGGCGGGCGAGCTCCGAAGGGACCCAGCAAGGAGAAGGTGACATGAGCAACCCCACACGGTGCGCGCCCCGTCTCGCGGCCATCGCCGGGCGATACTCCAGCGACGGACCCGTTCGGATACGAGGTTGGGTACCCACGTCGAACAGGGAGCGGGCGCTACCTGTGGCCGCACTCCTGGTGCTGGCGCTCGCCTTCGCACCGCAGTTGGCGACGGCCCAGACCGGCTTCTTCCCGTACTACGGGAAGAACCAGATCCGATACGACAACTTCCAGTGGCAGATCTACGAGACCGACCACTTCGAGATCTATTACTACCCCGAGATCGAGCCGCATCTGGAGCGCGTCGCCGGCTACGCCGAGAGCGCCTACCAGCACGTGAGCTCGGAACTGCGGCACGACCTGGCACAGAAAGTTCCGCTCATCCTGTTCCTGACGAGCAGCGAGTTCCAGCAACAGAACGTCATTCCCGGCGGCGCGCAGGAGGGCGTGCTCGCGTTCGCGGAGCCGCTCCGCGGGCGCATCGTGATGCCGCTCGACGAGCCTCCGGACATGCTCTACCGGCTCATCGTCCACGAGCTGACGCATCAGTTCGAGTTCGACATCATGCCGGTGTCGCTCGTCCGCCGCAGCGTGCCGCTGTGGGTCATGGAGGGGCTCGCCGACTACATGACCGGCTACTGGCGCCCGACCGACCTGATGTCGGTGCGCGATGCCGCCGTTGCCGACATCATTCCGAGGATGAGCAAGCTCGAAGGGTATACGCAGACCGGTGACGTGCGCCTCGTGTACAACCTCGGACACGCGGCGTTCGAGTTCATCGAGCAGCGATGGAGCAAGGAAGGACTCCGCCAGTTCCTGTTCTCGCTGCGCAAGTCCATCATCGGCGGCGGTGACAACGCATACCAGGAGGCGTTCCGCATC
The DNA here is from genome assembly GCA_964505975.1 of uncultured Bifidobacteriaceae bacterium. Classification (GTDB taxonomy): domain Bacteria; phylum Acidobacteriota; class Vicinamibacteria; order Vicinamibacterales; family UBA2999; genus Gp6-AA40. The sequence continues at coordinate 44,152 of CAZDLW010000009.1, forward strand.
TCGCCGGAGGAGTTCGACCAGGAGTTCGACAAGTACCTCAAGGATCGATTCCGTCCGTTCCGCGACAAGGAGCGTCCCGCCGACTACGGCCGGAACATCGCGCCCGACAGCGAGCGGACGCGCTTCACGCAGGCGCTGACGATTGAACCCTCGCCGTCCGGCGATCTGCTGGCCATGGTCACCGTCAACCGGCGCGATCGTGACTACGACATCGTCCTGGCCTCGACCAGGGACGGCACCGTGGTGCGAAACCTGACGCAGGGGTTCCCCAAGGACTACGGATTCGAGTACATCACGTTCCCGACGGGATTCAACACGGTGCCCTGGTTGTCGTGGTCGCCGTCGGGTGATCGGCTGGCCTATTTCGTGCGGAGCGAGAAGTCCCGCTCCTTGGTCCTGCAGAACGTGCTCACCCGGCGGATCGAGCAGCGCATCGACATGCGCTCGGTCGACAACCCCGAGTCGCCACAGTTCTCACCCGACGGCCGCCGCGTGGTGTTCGCGGCGTTGAGCGGCGGCGTGGGCAACATCTTCATGGTCGACCTCGAGACGGAGGCGGTGACCAATCTCACCAACGACGATTTTGCCAACGCGGGTCCCACCTGGTCGCCGGACGGGTCGCACATCCTGTACCTGGCGCGCATCAGCGGAAGCGAGAAGCTCTTCCGGCTCGAGGTGGACACCGGGCGTCAGACGCAACTGACGTTCGGGACGCACGACGATACGGCGGCGAGATTCCTCGATGCGGACACGATCGTGTTCTCGTCGACCGCCACCGACCCCGCTCAGCCGATCGATCCGGACGTGGCGCGCAACGCCAATATCTACAACGTCTGGACGCTGAACCTGAGGTCCGGTGAGCTGCGCCAGTACACCGACGCACTGGGGGGCAATCTCTCGCCTGTCGTGTTGAATCGCGGTACCGACAGGCCGCAGATTGCGTTCATCAGCTACTACAAGGGCGAGCGGAGCGTTCATGCGCTCGATCGGCGAGACCCGATCGTCACCGCGGCGTCGGATGATTTCGGCTCCCCGGGCCCGGTCATCGACTTCCAGGCACCGCTCTCACATACGCTCATTACCGACAACACGCGTCGCAAGGGTACGTTCGAGAAGATGTACCTCGACGGTCGTCCGCCGGTGAACGTGGGCGTCACGAGCAGCGGCGACATTTTCGGCGGCTCCGCCGTCACGTTCAGCGACGTCCTCGGCGACAAGCAGGTGAATCTCTATGCAGCGTCCATTTCCCAGTACCGGACGCTGTCGTTCTCCTACATCAACCTCTCGCGCCGGTTGAACTACGCCTTCCAGGGTTTCTCGCAGACGCAGTTCTTCTATGGGCAGCTCGAGGGTCTCTTCTACGATCCGGCGTTCGCAGGGCTCCTGTCCAGAGATCTCGCGGTGGCGACACGGACGATTCGCGGGGGCAGCGCCTTCGGCATCTATCCGGTCGATCGATACCGGCGCTTCGAAGTGTTCGGCGGTGTCATGCAGTACCGCGAGCAGTTCAACGACCCGTCGCTCGAGGACTATTCCCGGGGATATCAGGAAGAAGAGTTCGGCCGCGCGCTGTTCCGCTCGGGAACCTCCGTGCCGCTCGGGGTCAGCTTCGTCCAGGAAACGACCGTCTTCCGCGAATTCGGCCCGCTGGCGGGCAACACCATGCGCCTGTCCTACGAGGTGGCCCCCAAGCTCGGTAACACATTGTCGCGACAGACGGTGGATACCGACGCGCGGTACTATCAGCGACTTGGCGCGTCCGGGCTCCTCGCGCTCCGCGCCCGAGGCTTCAAGAGCTGGGGCGTTTCGCCGGACTTCACCTACTTCGGTGGGAACTCCGAGATGCGGGGATACCAGTACCTCGAGTTCATTGGCGACAACGCGGTATTCCTGAACGCCGAGCTCCGCTTTCCTCTCATCGAGGCGATGCTCACGCCGATTGGCATCCTCGGCGGGATCCGGGGCGTGTTCTTCGCGAACATGGGAGGTGCCAGCTTTGGTGGAATGACGAACGACCCTGGCCGGAACCGCCAGGGCTTCAAGTGGGCGTCGCGGAGCGCGGAGGTGTACACACCGGTCGTCGGCTACGACCCGTTCACCGGTGCACCGCAACTGGGGGACCCGGTCAACATCGACGGCCTGCGCCTCGTCGACTCACGGGCGTCGTACGGTTTCGGCCTGGAGACGTTCGCCCTTGGATTCCCCATCCACTTCGACTGGGCGTGGCGCACGATGTTCAACCGGGCCTGGGAAGACGCCCGGTTCGCGGCGTTCGGGGGAAGCGCTGCCTTCCGGAAGCCGAAGTTCTCGATCTGGATCGGCTACGACTTCTAGAATTTCTCCAGCCGCAACTCGCTGGCCGCCATGTCCATGGAGACGCGATAATCCCCCAGGAATTTGTGCCCGATAATGCCGCCCAGCTCGAAGCCCAGGAGGATGCTCGGCGCGCGGAGGTTCAGCACCACAAGCGGGAAGTTGCGGTACTCGATGCGATCGAAATCCAGATCGACGCCGGGCATGAGGAAGGCGTCGCGATCCCAACCAGAGGTGCCGTAGACGAGCAGCGGAATGCGCCGATACGGTGATGGAGGCAGCCGGCGCGCCGTATCCGTGCTGATGGAAATGACTTCGCCTCCCGTGTCCACGACGAAATACGCGGGATGCGTGGCGTTGAGCTTCCCGCGCACCATGGCCAGACGATGGACGCGCATCGGCAAGCTGAAGTCCGGATCGACCTCGGGCAGCTCGCGGCCAATGGTCAGCAGCTGATTCTCATAGTCAATCATCATCGACAAACCGAGCGAGAGCGGCGAGAAGCTCTCGCCTTCGCGCCGCGGCATACCGCGCAGCCCCGGGTTCTTGATGATGACGGGCAGGTGGCGCACCTGGAGCGTACCCAGATCCATCGACCGCACGCGGCCGAGCTCGAGTCCGCGCAGACCGATCTCTCCAACACCCGCACTCAGGGTCGTCGTAACGGCGCGAATACGCTCGCGCCGGGCGGTTTCGCGCGAGATCACCGTCTGTTCCGCGCCGGTATCGAGCACGAAATCCTGGGGCCGTCCGCCGTTCACCCGCGCCTGCACGACAATCTTGTCGTTCACGAGCCGGAACGGCAACGTGTGCAGCCTGTTGAGCGCCTCTTCGTCTATCTGGACGGGCACCACATCGCGGAACGACTCGAGGAACTCCACCTGCGATCGAGCCCAGGCCGCCTTCTCACTGCGGTCCCGATTGGGTAGGAGATTGATGTAATTCCGGTACGCGTTCGCCGCCTCGGCAAAACGGTTCATCCGCTCGTAGATGGCGCCAATCATGGCGTGGATTTCGCCATCCCGCGGGGCAGCTGCCGACGCGGCCAGCCCTTCCTCCAACGCCTCGTCCAGCTGGCTCAACGTGGCCAGCGAGCGGGCGTG